>JBKPRD010000001.1:0-49584 GCA_046734415.1 Actinomycetota bacterium
GCCGATGCTCCCGCGGCTGCCGCCGGCCGCGCCGCGCGACCCGACCGCGAGGGCGTGGAGGCGGGCGCCGTCCCTCGTGCCGGCGCGGACGGGCTGCCCGCACCACCGGTGGGATTCGAGTTGGAGTTCCCCGGCCGGATCGCATGATGCAGCTTGGTGGCGACCGGCGTGGCGAGGACCGCGATCGCGCCGATCACGGCGACCGCGGCGGCCGTCGCCTTGACCGCCGAGACGCCGCTGAGCATGCCCTTCGCCCACGAGAGCGCCGGCCCGAGGTCGAGCGAACTGAGCAGGCGGCGCCACGGGGTCAGCCGGTTGCGCTCCTCCTCCAGGCGAGCCTGCCTGGCTGCGAGCTCGGCCTCGATCTCGTCGAAGGAGCGGTCGCGCCAGTCCTGAAGCACGAGCACGCTCTCGCCGGCCAGGATGCCGGCGTCGGCGCGGAGCCGCGGGCCGCAGAACTTGTCCGCGGTGCGCAGCAGCCAGTCGAGCTCCGGCTCCCGAATCCCGCCGTTCGAGAGCGCGGCCCGGGCGCGGTCGAACGTCGCCGCCACCGCCCAGTCGGCGAGGTTCCGCGAGCCGACGCGCGCGTAGCAGTACGCGAAGACCGGACCCGCGTTTTCCTCGTAGAGGGAATCGAGGCTGGTTTGCGCGACGGTCATCGTCTCGTCTCCACAGTCCCTCTCCTGACTATCGGATCTTATCCGTGACATCTCGAGCGCGATAGGCTCCGGCCGATGCTCCTGACCTCCCAGGTCGAGCGGGATACCGACCTCTTCGCCCGCCGGACCGAGCGGATGAGCGGGCTCGTCGAGGAGCTGCGCGAGCGCGCCGCGCAGGTCGCGCGCGGCGGCGGCGAGGCGTCCGTCGAGCGCCACCGCTCGCGCGGCAAGCTGACCGCGCGCGAGCGGATCGACCGGCTCGTCGACCCGAGCACGGCCTTCCTCGAGCTCTCCCCGCTGGCCGCGTGGGAGGTGTACGACGACCAGGCGCCTGGTGCCGGGATCGTCACCGGGATCGGCGTGGTCGAGGGACGCGAGTGCGTCGTCGTCGCGAACGACGCGACCGTGAAGGGCGGTACCTACTTCCCGCTGACGGTGAAGAAGCACCTGCGCGCGCAGGAGATCGCCGAGCAGAACCGGCTGCCGTGCATCTACCTCGTCGACTCGGGCGGCGCCTTTCTCCCGCTCCAGGCCGAGGTCTTTCCCGACCGGGACCACTTCGGGCGGATCTTCTTCAACCAGGCGCGCCTGTCCGCAGCCGCCGTCCCCCAGATCGCGGTCGTGATGGGCTCGTGCACGGCAGGCGGAGCCTACGTGCCGGCGATGAGCGACGAGACCGTGATCGTGCGCGGGACCGGCACGATCTTCATCGGCGGGCCGCCGCTCGTGAAGGCGGCGACGGGCCAGGACGTCACGCCGGAGGAGCTCGGCGGCGCGGATGTGCACACGCGCCGGTCGGGCGTCGCCGACCACTACGCGACGAGCGACGAGCACGCGCTCGCGATCGCGCGGTCGATCGTCCGCAACCTGAACACGAGCCGGCCGGAGCCGCCGTGGGAGGTGTCGGCGCCGGAGCCGCCGGCCGTCGACCCCGCCGACCTCTACGGGCTGATCCCGGAGAGCTTTCGCGAGCAGGTCGACCCCCGCGAGATCATCGCCCGGCTCGTGGACGGCAGCCGCTTCCACGAGTTCAAGGCCCTGTATGGCGAGACCCTCGTCTGCGGGTTCGCGCGCATGGAGGGGTACCCCGTCGGGATCCTCGCGAACAACGGCGTCCTCTTCGCGGAGTCCTCGCAGAAAGGCGCCCACTTCATCGAGCTCGCGTGCAAGCGCCGGATCCCGCTCGTCTTCCTCCAGAACATCACCGGCTTCATGGTCGGCAAGGAGTACGAGGCCGGCGGGATCGCGCGCGACGGCGCCAAGCTCGTGATGGCCGTGGCGTGCGCAGAGGTGCCGAAGTTCACGGTCGTGATCGGGGGCTCGTTCGGGGCGGGGAACTACGGGATGTGCGGGCGCGCCTACACGCCGCGGCAGCTCTGGATGTGGCCCAATGCGCGGATCTCCGTGATGGGCGGCGAGCAGGCGGCGACGGTGCTGACGATGGTCGGGGACGCCGATCCGGACGAGATCACCGCGAAATACGAGGAGGAAGGGAACCCCTACTACTCCACCGCCCGGCTGTGGGACGACGGGATCATCGACCCGCTCGACACGCGGCGGGTGCTGGCGCTCGGGATCTCCGCGGCGCTGAACGCGCCGATCCCCGAGACGACGTTCGGCGTCTTCCGGATGTAAGGACCGCGTTCGGATCGGGTACGGGATCCGTGGCCATGACTACGATCCCGGGCGACCCAGTTACAGGAGGTTCATATGCTTCGAAGGATCAGAAGGCCGTCACCGGCCATGATTGTCGCGTGCCTCGCGCTGCTCGTCGCGCTCGGGGGCACGAGCGTCGCCGCAGTGAAGCTCGCTCCGAGGAACAGCGTCGGAACGTTCCAGGTGATCGACCACTCGCTGCGCTCCGTCGACTTCCGGACCCCGCCGAAGGGACCGGCGGGCGCGAGGGGCCCGGCAGGCCCGGCAGGCCCGGCAGGCCCCGCAGGCCCCGCAGGCCCGGCCGGACCGAAGGGTGATTCTGCGACCGGCATGTGGGCGGTGGTCGACCAGACCGGCACGCTGATTCGGAACAAGGGAGTTGCGTCCGCCCTTCGGCTCGCCAACGGCCAGTACCAGGTCGTCTTCAACCAGGACGTCACCGGCTGCAACTACCAGGCCACGGTCGGCGGACCGGGCAACGCCATCGCGATTGGCTGGGCTAGCGTGGCCCAGAGGATCAACGTCAACGCGGGCGTCGAGGTTTGGACCTTCAACGCCGCGAACACAAACACCGACCGCCCGTTCTACCTCGCGGTCTTCTGCTCGTAACACATTGGGGGCCCGCCACTGCGGCGGGCCCCTTTCTCCGGCAGAGCCGGAACGTAGAGTTCCACGCATGCACACGATCGAGCTGACCGACGACGAGCTGCGCCTCCTCCAGAACGCGCTTCACTCCTACCTCGACGACTTCGGGCACGAGGAGGCGGACGTCCTTCGTCTCGTCAAGGCCCTGATCGCAAAGCTGCAGCAAGAGCAGTGAGTGCGCTGCGGATCGAGCGCGACGGGGAGGTCCTCCGCGTCACGCTCAGCCGCCCCGACCGCCGGAACGCCTTCGACGCGGCGCTGATCGCGGCGCTCGCAGAGGCGTTCGCGGACGTCGGCGAGGCACGCGCCGTCGTGCTCGCCGGCGAGGGCGAGAGCTTCTGTGCCGGGGCCGACGTCGAGTGGCAGCGCTCCTCGATCGAGCTGTCGTACGACGAGAACGTCGCCGACTACCGACGCCTCTACCGGATGCTCCAGTCGATCTACCGCTGCCCGGCCCCCGTCGTCGGTCGGATCCAGGGGTATGCCCTCGGCGGCGGGTCGGGGCTCGTGTGCTGCACCGACGTCGCGATCGCCGCTCCAGACGCGGTCTTCGGCTTCTCGGAGGTCCGCCTCGGGATCATCCCAGCGGTCATCTCTCCGATGGTCCTCGCGCGGATCGGCCCGGCGGCCGCCAGACGATACGCCCTGACCGGTGAGCGCATCGACGCCGAGACGGCACTCCGGATCGGCCTCGTCCACGAGGTCGCTGACGACCTCGACGCCGCCGTCGGGCGCGTCGTCTCCGACATCCTCGCCGGCGGCCCGATCGCCGTCCGGGAGGCGAAGCGGCTCGTGCTCGAGCCGGGCGACGAGGAGGACCTGCTCGCACGGGCGGCCGAGCGCCGGACGAGCGAGGAGGGGCAGGGAGGGCTGCGGGCGTTTCTCGAGAAGCGCACGCCTGCCTGGCGGGCATAGCGTTCCCTGCTCGTGAAGATCCGCAAGCTCCTGGTGGCCAACCGCGGGGAGATCACCGTGCGGATCTTTCGCACGTGCCGCGAGCTCGGCATCGCGACCGTCGCGGTCGCGGCGCCCGACGACACGGGCGCGCTCCACGCGCGGTCTGCGGACGAGAGCGTCGAGATCTCCTCGTACCTCCACTCGGAGGAGCACATCCGGGCGGCGCGGACGGCCGGAGCCGACGCGATCCATCCGGGCTACGGGTTCCTCGCCGAGAACGCCGACTTCGCGGAGGCGGTCGAGGCGGCGGGGCTCGTCTTCGTCGGCCCCTCGCCGGAGGCGCTGCTGGCCGGCGGTGACAAGCTCGCCGCGAAGCGGGTCGCGCGGGAGGCGGGCGTGCCCGTGCTGGCCGAAGGGGATCCCGCCGAGATCGGGTACCCGCTGCTCGTCAAGGCGGCCGCGGGCGGCGGCGGCCGCGGGATGCGGATCGTCAGGGCGCCGGCGGAGCTCGACGACGCACTGGCCGCCGCGCGCCGCGAGGCAGCGGCGGCGTTCGGGGACGACACGGTCTTCTGCGAGCGCTACCTGGAACGGCCACGGCACGTCGAGATCCAGCTGCTCGGAGACGGCGAGGGCGGTGCGGTCGCCCTCGGGGAGCGCGAGTGCTCGGTCCAGCGCCGGCACCAGAAGGTGCTCGAGGAGGCGCCCTCCCCCGCTCTGGACGCGAAGCTGCGCGGTGCGATGAGCGACGCGGCGGTGGCGTTTGCGCGCGCGATCGGCCACCGTAACGCCGGCACGGCGGAATTCGTGCTCGAGGGGCGCGACTTCTGGTTCCTCGAGCTGAACGGGCGGATCCAGGTCGAGCACCCGGTCACGGAGCTCGTCACCGGCCTCGACCTCGTCGCCGAGCAGCTGCGGCTCGCGGGAGGCGGAGCACTCCCGGACCCTCCTCCGCTGGGCGGCCACGCGGTCGAGGTTCGCCTCTATGCCGAGGACCCGCGCACCTTCCTCCCGCAGACGGGGCGAATCGAGGGCCTGCACCTTCCGGGGGGCATCCGCGTCGACCAGGGCGTCGAGGAGGGCGACGAGGTCGGCCTCGCCTACGACCCGATGATCGCCAAGCTGATCGCCCACGGCGAGACGCGCGAGGACTCCCTCGACGGGCTGGCGGCGGCGCTTGCCGAGACGGAGGTCGGCGGGGTGGTCACGAACCTGCCGTTCCTGCGCTGGCTCGTCGCCCATCCCGATGTCCGGGCCGGGGAGACGACCACCGCCTTCCTCGTCGAGCATCCGCCGCTCTCCCCGCCGCGGCCGCGGCCCGCCGGCCCGTGGCGCGGCGCGTTCCGGCTGAACCTCCCCGCCCCACCCCCGCAGCCGCCGCCGGACGAGGATTCAGCCGCGCACGGTCATACGGCCGGCAGCGAGCAGAGCGCCGTCACCGCGCCGATGCCCGGGACGGTGATCCGTGTGCTCGTCGCCGAGGGCGACGAGGTCCGGCAGCGCCAGCCGCTCGTCGTGCTGGAGGCGATGAAGATGGAGACGCCGCTCGTCTCGCCCTATGAGGGCGTCGTGCGCCGCCTACATGTGGGCGAGGGCGACCAGGTCGCAGGCGGCGCCGTCCTCGTGGAGCTGGAGGAGTGATGGAGGTGCGCTTGGCGGACGACGCGCGCGTCTTCCTCGACCTGGCGGGGTCCCTGCTGCTCGCGGACGAGGCGCGGAACAACCTCTTGTTCGGGATCGCGAGCACCGTGATCGAGAACCCGAACCGGTATGCCGAGAAGCAGTTCTGGGTCGTGAGGGACGGCGACGAGCCGGTCGCCGCCGCGCTGCGGACGGCGCCCTTCAACCTCGTCCTCGCTACGCCGCGCGACCTCGCCGTACTCTCCGCGCTCGCGTCGGGCATCGACGAGGAGCTGCCCGGCGTCGTCGGGGCGCACCCGGAGGTAGACGAGTTCGCGCGACTCTGGTCGGCCGGCCACGCTGTCGCGGTGCGGACGCTCCGCGAACAGGGCGTCTACGCACTCGAGTACGTGCAAGCCGTTTCCGCAGCCTCGGGAAGGTCGCGCCCCGCCACGAAGGCCGATCGCGGCCTGCTCCTCGACTGGATGGGTGCCTTCGGCGCCGAGGTGCTCCACGAGAGCGACCCCGGGAGAGCCGAGGACGTGGCGATGGTCGACCAGCGGCTCGACTCGAACGAGGGCGGCTTCGTGGTCTGGGAGGACGGCGGCGCGATCACCTCGATCTCCGGCTGGGGCGGACCGACGCCGAACGGCATCCGCATCGGCCCCGTGTACACACCGCCGGCCTTGCGCGGGCGCGGCTACGCGACCGCCCTCGTCGCCGAGCTCTCTCAGCGGCTGCTCGACGAGGGTAGGCGGTGTTGCTTCCTCTTCACCGACCTCGCGAACCCGACCTCGAACGCGATCTACGAACGGATCGGGTACGTCCGCGTCGCGGAGTCCACCATGCTGGCCTTCGACCCCTTGTAACAGTCTGTTACTTGGCTAGAAGAGCTTCTGGAGCTTCATCGCGGCGCCCATGTCGCCTTTGACCTTGAGCTTGCCCGACATGTACGCGGCGGTCGGGTTCTGCTCGCCGGAGACGATGCGCTCGAAGACCTCCGCCGAGGCGGAGATCGTGCAGTCGCCGCCGGTGTCCCCCTCGTCGACGGTGACTGCGCCGTTCGCGACCCGCACCGTCCACGTGCCGGCGCCGTCGATCGCGAAGACGTAGGAGTTGTTCATCCCGGCCGTCTTCTCGGGAACGACGCGGTTCGGCAACTCCCTGAAGAACTCCTCGGCGGTCATGGGGCCGTGAGCCTACCTAAGGGACGGCGACCTCGGGCTCGAGCCGGCGCACGCGCTCGCGTGGCAGGAGTACCGTGAGCGCGGTCGCGACCACGGCCCCCGAGGCGCTGACGTAGAGGGCGGTGCGGAGGTCGATCGAGTCGGCGATCCCGCCGAGGATGACCGCCGCGATCCCGCCGAGACCGATCGAGAAGCCGATCGAGAGCCCCGACGCGGTGCCGATCCGCGTCGGCAGGTACTGCTGGGCCATCACCATGGTGATCCCGAAGGTGCCGATGACGGCGATGCCGACGAACGCGAGCGCGATGGCCCCGGCCGTGCCGTCGACGAGGATGAAGACGAGCATCAGCGGGCAGATCGCGATGTTCGCCGCGAGCAGGACGGTGCGAAGCCCGATCCGGTCCGCGATCGGGCCGGCGGCGAGCGTCCCGATCCCGCCGACGAGGAGCATCCCCCAGAGCAGGGCAGTCCCGTACTGCTTCGAGTGGCCCTGCGCCACCTCCCAGAGCGGCACGAACGTGAGCAGCCCGTACCAGGCGAGGCTGCGGAACGTGATCACCGTCAGGAGCAGCACGAGCGCCCTGGGGTCGTCGTCTCCCTGGGCACGCCGCCTCGTCTCGCGGTCGGGGACGAACCCGAGCAGGTAGCCCCGCAGCGAGAACAGCACGGCCGAGACGGCGAGGCACGGGACGACGAGCAGCAGCCCCCCGTGGAGGCCGAGCGCGCCGACGAGCAGCGCGGCCGCGAGCGCGCCGAGGCCGAAGCCGAGGTTGCCGCCGATCGAGAAGAACGACATGCCGCTCGCCCGCCGCCGCCCGCTGACGTACGCGGCGAACTTCGAGCCCTCGGGATGGAACGCGGCCGTGCCCAGGCCGGAGACGATCACGAAGAAGACGACCAACCCGTACGTCGGCGCGACGGCGGCGAGGGCAATGCCGACGCCGCCGGCCAGGACGCCGGCCGGGATCAGCCAGATCGCGCCGCGTCTGTCGGACCAGAGCCCGAACAGCGGCTGGACGATCGACCCGGAGATCGCCGAGCAGAGGACGAGCACGGCGGCGAGGGTGTACGTGAGGTCGAACTCGTCGTGGAGGTACGGGATCAGGACATACAGCGCTCCGCCGGCGAAGTCGACCGCGAGGTGGCCGCCAGAGAGCGCCGTCATCGCCCGCACGTCGATCCGCTCCCGCACGTTCGGAGCCTACCCCCGCGGCCGTCGGGTAGCATCGCGCGGCCGTGGAGATCGACCTCCGCTCCGAGGCTCCCGGGTCGGCAGTAACGGCGTTCGCCGTCACCGACCCTCCGGGGGCGCTCCCCGATCCGGACCGCGGCCTCGAGCACCTCGTCGAGTCCGGCGAGCTGCGGGGGACGGCCGGAGCGACGGCGGTCCTGCACCGTAACGGTGGGGGGCACCTCGTCGCGGCCGGGGCAGGCCGCCGTGACGAGCTCGACGCCGACTCGATCCGCGAGGCCGCCGCCGCAGTCGCGCGCCTGCGCCTCGGCGGCACGCTCGCCTGGCGACTGAACGAGTCGCTGCCGCTCGGCCGCGCCGAGCAGGCGCGTGCCGTCGTCGATGGCGTCGTCCTCGGCGGGTACGACCCGGGGAAGTGGAAGACCGCGGCTCCTGCGCCGAAGCAGGTAGAGCATCTGATCCTGCTCGACGGCAGCGACGAGGCACAGGAAACGGCGCGACGTGCGGAGCGCGTCGCGCGGTGGACGAACCGCGCCCGCGACCTCGCCAACCGCCCGCCGAACGACCTGACGCCCCGGCGGCTGGCCGAGCACGCACAGGAGGTGGCAACCGACTTCGACGCGCTCAGCGCCAACGTGTTCGACCTGGACCAGATCAGGGCGATGGGCATGGGCTCGTTCGCCGGCGTCGCGCAAGGCAGCCACAACCCGGCGCAGTTGATCGTCATGCGTTACGAGCCGAAGCAGCCGCTCGGCGAGATCGTCCTCGGCCTCGTCGGCAAGGCGGTCACGTTCGACACCGGCGGCGTCTCGCTGAAGCCCGCCGAGTACATGGAAGACATGAAGGGCGACATGTCGGGCGGAGCCGCCGTGATCGAGGGGCTCGGCGCGATCGCTGACCTCGCCCTGCCGCTGAGCGTCATCGGCGTGGTCGGCGCGACCGAGAACATGATCGGCGGCGGCGCCTACCGCCCCGGGGACATCCTGACCGCGATGAACGGCAAGACGATCGAGATCACGAACACCGACGCGGAGGGACGGCTCGTCCTCGCCGACACGCTCTGGTACGCACGGCAGCAGGGCGCGACCCACCTCGTCGACTTCGCGACCCTGACCGGCGCGATGGAGCGGGCGCTCGGCGACCTCTACGCCGGCGTGTTCGGCAACGACGAGAGCTGGCGCGACCAGGTCGTCGCGGCCGGCGAGCGAAGCGGCGACCACGCATGGCCGATGCCGATCCACCGCCGCTACCGCCGCTATCACGACTCGCGGTTCGCCGACCTGAAGAACTCGTCGATCCGCCGCCAGGCGATCCCCGCGTACGCGGCGAGCTTCCTGCAGGAGTTCGTCGGCGACGGCCCTTGGGCGCACTGCGACATCGCCGGCCCAGCCTTCCTGCGCTGGTCGCGCGAGGACTACCTCACCCAGATAGGTGGAACGGGGTACGGCGTGCGTCTGATCGCCGAGCTCGCCTCGCGGCTCGCGGCATGAACTTCGACCTCTCGCCTGAACACGAACTCATCCGCGACACCGTCCGGGAGTTCGCCCGGGAGCGGGTCGCACCCCTGGCCGAGGAGCTCGACCGCGAGCAGCGGTTCCCTTACGAGCTCGTCGCCGCGGCCGCCGAGCTCGGCCTGATGGGGATCCCGATCCCGGAGGAGTACGGCGGCGCCGGCGCCGACACGCTGTCGTACGCCATCGCGATCGAGGAGCTGACGCGCATCGACTCGTCGTTTGCGATCACCGTCGCGGCCCACACCTCCCTCGGGACCATGCCGATCCTGCTGTTCGGGACCGAGGAGCAGAAGCGCAAGTGGCTGCCCGACCTCGCGTCCGGCGCGCGGCTCGCCGCCTTCGGCCTGACCGAGCCCGACGCCGGCTCCGACGCGGGCGCGAGCCGGACACGGGCCGAGCTCCGCGACGGGCAGTGGGTGATCGACGGGTCGAAGATCTTCATCACGAACGCCGGCACCGAGATCACGGCCTGCGTGACGATCACCGCCCGCACCGCCGAGGACGAGATCTCGAACCTGATCGTCCCGAACGGGACGCCCGGCTACGAGATCTCGCCGCCGATGCACAAGCTCGGGTGGCGTGCGTCCGACACGCGCGAGCTCTCCTTCCAGGGCTGCGCGGTGCCGGAGGGGAACCTGCTCGGCGGGCGCGGGCAGGGCTTCCAGCAGTTCCTGGAGATCCTGGACGGGGGGCGGATCTCGGTCGCGGCGATGGGCGTCGGCCTCGCCCAGGGCGCCTACGATCTCGCGCACGCCTACGCGCTCGAGCGGGAGCAGTTCGGCAAGCCGATCGCTTCGTTCCAGGCGATCCAGTTCCAGCTCGCCGACATGGCGGTCGAGATCGAGGCCGGGCGGGCGCTCGTCTATAAGGCCTCCTGGCTCAAGGACGAGGGCCGTGACTTCGCGCTCGAGGCGGCGATGGCGAAGCTGTACACCGGCGAGCTCTCACACCGCGTCGTCAACACCGCGCTGCAGATCCACGGCGGCTACGGGTTCATGGACGAGTCGGCGATCTCCCGGCTCTACCGCGACCAGAAGATCCTCGAGATCGGCGAGGGGACGAACGAGGTGCAGCGCATGGTGATCGCGCGCCACCTCGATCTGCCACCCTCGTCCTAGCCGAGCTCCACTTCGGTTGAGTTGCTGCCGCCGAAGCGGCCGGGTTGACGGGCCTGACGAACTGCGAAAACAGCGAGGGCGGCCCGTAAGCCGCCCCGCAGTCAGACCCCTATTTCGGGGCGACGCACCAACCCTCTCCCACTCGGAATTCTGCTGGCCGGCGGCCTCCGGCGCATGGGCCGAACGGCCTATCTTTCCGCGTTGGAAGCACTATCTGAAGGACAGCGAGAGCGGCTGCTAGCGTCCGGCGCGATGCTCTTCCGGCAGTTCGTCGACGAGGACCTCGGGTGTGCCTCCTACCTCGTCGGCGACGAGGCGGCCGGCGAGACGCTGCTCGTCGACCCGGCCTACGCGATCGAGCAGTACGTCGATGAGGCCGGCCGGTCGGGCGTCCGCATCGTCCGCGTGCTCGAGACGCACACGCACGCGGATCACCTCTCGGGCCACGGCCGGTTCGCACTCGAGCACGACGTGCCGGTGTCGATCCACGCAGCGGCCGAGGCCGAGTACCCGCACGAGGCCCTGGCGGACGGCGACGAGACGGTGGTCGGCTCCGTCTCCGTGCGCTGCCTCCACACGCCGGGCCATCGTCCGGAGCACTGCTGCTTCCTCGCGGAGGACGTCCTGCTGACCGGCGATTCGCTCTTCTGCGGCTCGGTGGCGCGACCGGACCTCGCGGTCGAGGCGCGCGAGGGAGCGGAAGGCCTCTTCCACAGCCTGCACCGGCTGCTCGAGCTCCCGGACGACGTTCGGGTCTTCCCGGGGCACATCGCGGGTTCGCTCTGCGGGACGGGCATGCGCGACGATCCCTCGTCGACGATCGGGGCGGAGCGACGGGGAAACGCGCTGCTCGCGGCGGCGACCGTGCTCGAGTTCGTGGACGAGGCGACGGGAACGCCGATGCCGCGGCCTCCGAACATGAGCCGCCTCGTCGAGCTCAACCGCGGGCCGTTCGTCGGCGCCATGCCGCCGGTCCGCTCGGTGGATGAGGCGGACGGAGCAACGGTCCTGGACGTCAGGCCGGCCGACGCCTACTCGGCGGCCCACGTCCCCGGCGCGCTGAACGTCCCGGTCTCCGGCGGCTCGTTCGGCACGAGGGCCGGCTTCCTGTTGCGCGAGGGCGAGCGCATCGTCCTACACGCGTCCTCGCGCGCGGAGGCGGAGCTCGCCGCGCGCCGCCTGAACGCGATCGGGTTCCTCGACCTCGACGGCTACCTCGAGGCGCCCGACGCCTCGGAGTCGATCGAGCCGGTCGACGTGCAGGAGCTCGAGGGACTGCTCGGGAGTCCCGACGTGCAGGTGATCGACGTGCGCGAGCTCGACGAGTGGGACGAGGGCTTCATCCCGGGCAGCCGGCACATCCCCTACCGGCTCCTGCGGGCCGCCGGCGCCCAGGCTGCGGGCGGGAAGCGCGTCGTGACGATCTGCGAGAGCGGTGCCCGCGCCGGGATCGCCGCGAGCGTGCTCGCCGCGGCCGGTGTGGACGCACGACCGGTTCTCCACGGGGGGATCGGCGACTGGCAGCGCCGGGGCGGCCACACGGTCGAGTTCCGCCGCTGCGGGACCTAGGCCGACGCGGCAAGAAGCGACTCGGCCTCGCGGACGTAACGCGTCGCGGCGACAGAGCGGTAGAAGGCGAGCGCCGGCTCGAGCTGGTCGAGGTCGCCCGCGCGCGCGGCCGCGAGCCGGCAGAACGCCTCCGAGCTCACCGCGCCGATCCCGGCGAGGATCTCGGCCGCGGCGACCGGTTCGCCCCGCCCGAACGCGGCGGCCGCCCGCGCCCACGGAATGTCACCGAGCCCCGCGACCGCCTCGACGACCTCCGCGCCGCGCCCGCATGGGGCCAGCACCCACGCGAGCGCATGGACCATCGAGATGGCAAAGCCGGCGCGCCCGGGAAGGTCGAGCAAGACCTCCTCCGCTGGCGGCAGTGCACGCTCGGTGTCGCCGAGCTCCATGAAGATGTGGGCGGCAACAGCCGCAGCGGGGTACCGGGCCTGCGGATCCTTCGAGCGGGCAGTTGCGGCGAGCGCCCCCTCGGCGTCGGAGGCCGCGCCGTCGAGATCGCCGCGGGCAAGGCGGATCAGGCCGCGGGTGTAGTGCCAGTCGCCGGCCAGGTAGTGAGGGGATCCGGCCTCGACCTCCGCGATGAAGGCGTCTGCGCCAGCAAGCGCGATGTCCCAGCGGCCGAGCTCGCGGTGAGCCTTGAGGGCGACGCCGGGATACCAGCGGGCAGACCCGCTTTGCCCGTACTGCTCCGCCTCCCGTCCCGCGTCCTCCCAGAGCCGCACGGACCGGTCGAGCTCGCCGAGAACCCAGACGAATGTCGCGAGGTTGCCGAGCCCGCGCGCCGCCTCGAACGGCACGTTCGCCGCACGGGCAATCTCGACCCCGTGTTCGAGGTCGTCCAGCCCGTGCCTGTCGCCGAGCGCGAGCCGCGACGAGCCGAGACTGATCAACGCGTTCGCTTTCAGACCGTCGAGGCCGAAATGCTCGGCCATCGCGAACGCCTCCTCGGCGAAGCGGACCGATTGCCCCCGCTCGTCGGCCAGCATCAGGATCCGGGCGACGACGCCGGTCACCCGCGCCTTCGCGGGCGACGGCGCAAGGGGCTGGACGAGCTCGCGCGCGCGTGCGAGGTGCTGCATCGCGAGGTCGCGCTCGCCTTTCATCCAGATCTCCTCGCAGAGCATCGACTCCGCCTCTCCGGCGCCCTCCGCGTTCCCAGCCTCGAGCAATTCGTCCCGCGCCCTCTCGATCGTCTCGACGGCGGGCTCTCCCGCAGCCGACAGGGCCCAGGCCAGGCGGAGCCGGAGGACGCCTCGGCCCGCGTCGCCTTCCGGCACGAGATCGAGTGCGGCGCGGTAGAACCGGCTCGCTCCCTGGTAGGCGAGCAGCGCGTGGGCGCGTTGACCCGCGTCTGCGAGCGCGGCGAGCGCGGGCTCGGAGAACGCATCCGCGCTTCCTCCCGCCGCCCGCGTCAGCTGCAACGCCTCGAGGTAGTGGTGGGCGAGCATCTCGGCGTGATCCTCGCGGCGACCAAGCTGCTCGATCCATTGCGCTGCAGCAAGGTGCTTCGCGGCGCGCTCGGGGCGCGGAATCTGCGCGTACGCGACGTCCCGTACGAGCAGGTGGCCAAACGAGTACTCGCTGTCCTGGACGACGGAGCTCGTGCGTTCGCGCCGGACGAACTCCCTGCGGTCGAGCTCCTGCAGTCGCTGCTCGAGAGCCGCGCGGTCGACGCCCGACAGGGAGGCGAGCGCGCCGGTCCAGAACCGCCTGCCGATCACAGCCGCATCCTGCAGCAACGCCTTCTGGTCCGGCTCGAGAAGGTCGAGCCGCGCCGCGATCAGTCCTTGTACGGTCTCGGGGAGGTCGTCTGCGAGGCCACGGTCGCGCAGCATCCGCGCGAACTCCTCCGCGTAGAGTGGGTTCCCGCCCGCGCTTGCGACGAGCTCGAGGCGCGTCTCCGCAGGCAACACCGAGCCGAGTAGCTCGTGCAGCAGCCGCGCCGTGTCGTCGTCGCTGAGCGATGAGAGCGAGACCGTCAGCGCGTTCGGCTTGCCCCCGCCCCAGCCTGGCCGCCGCGTGAGCAGCTCCGGCCGTGCGGTGCTGACGACGAGCAGCGGCACCCCGCTCACCCACTCGAGGAGGTGATCGACGAAGTCGAGCAGGTTGTCGTCGGCCCAGTGGAGGTCCTCGAACACGAGCACGAGCGGGCGTTCCGCGGCGAGCTCCTCGAAGAACCGCCGCCAGGCCGTGAAGGCCTCGTCGCGAGCATCGCCCCGGGCTTCCGCCCCACCACCGAGGCCGACGAGCGGCCGCAGGTGCGACTCGATCCAGCGATCTGCGACCGCCGCGGCGAGCTTCCGCTCGGCCTCCGCCTCCGCGTCGCCTTCGAGGATCCCCGCCTGCGCTTTCACCATCTCGCCGAGGGCCCAGAACGTGACGCCGTCGCCGTACGGCAGGCAACGCCCGCTGCGCCACGAGATCAGCTCCGGATGGCGCTCGACGGCGCGGTACAGCTCGAAGACCAGCCGGCTCTTCCCGATCCCGGGAACGCCGACGAGCGTGACGAGCTGCGGCGAGCGCTCGCCGAGCGTCCGGGCGAGCGCGCCGTCGAGGACCGCGACTTCCCGCCCTCGCCCGACGAGCGTGGAACCGTGAGCGCGGTCGACCCTGATCCGGGCTCGCGCCCGCACCGCCTCCCACGCTGTCACCGGCTCGGTCTTTCCCTTGGCGTCGATCGAGGCGGCCTCGCGGTACTCGATCGCGCGCTCGGTCGCACGGTAGGCCTGCTCCCCGACGAGGATCCCGTTCACCGGCGCCGCGGACTGAAGCCGCGCCCCCGTGTTGACCACGTCGCCAGCGGCCATTGTCTCGCCGGCCTCCGGCCGGGCGTCGACGGTGACGAGCGCCTCGCCGGTGTTGATCCCGATCCGCATCTCGATGCCTTCGTCGCCCGCCCACTCGAGGATCGCCAGCCCGGCCCGCACCGCCCGCTCGGGATCGTCCTCGTGCGCGACCGGCGCGCCGAAGATCGCCATCGCCGCGTCACCGATGAACTTCTCGACCGTGCCGCCGTACCGTTCGAGCTCCGCGCGCACGCGTGCGTGGTAGCGGCCGAGCTCGGCGGCGACGTCCTCGGGGTCGAGCTGCTCGGCCCGCGACGTGAACCCGACGAGATCGGTGAACAGGACGGTGACGACCTTCCGCTCCCGGCGGGCCTCAACCACGCGTTTGAGTCTAGGCGCCCGTCAGCCGGCGACGAAGCCGATGCGCGAGGTAGAGGACGATCAGCACGTTGACGACGATCCCGGCCGCCTTCAGCAGGCTCGGCTTGCGCACGAGCTCGTAGACCTCGAGCGGAATCAGGAGCGAGGTTGCGATCACGGTCAGGTACTCGGCCCAGAGCTTGTCCAGCCACAGCCCGACACCCTCGACGAGCTCGAGGAAGCCGTAGGCGAGCGCCCCGATCGCGACGACCTTCACCTCGTTGGCCGACACCCGGTGGAGGTAGTCGACGACGTGCTTCAGGAACCCTTTGCTGGGTCGAGCTCGAGCTTTCGCGTCCAGCGGTCGGCGATCTTGCCCAGGTCCGAGTGAAGGTGGCCGAGCAGGTAGCCGCCGGCCGCGATCAGCGCGGCGCCGCGGATCGTCCGCTCGGCGGCGATCAGGCGGAGGAGGACCGGGCGGCGCCGGCGGTTGCTCACGTCACGCGCTCGACCTCGTAGCCCCAGCCGTGCATCTGGTCGAGCAGCGCCTCGCACTGCGGATCGTCGCGGGTGAGCAACGTGAGCTCGATGCCTGTCGCGCCGACGGGAATGTCGACTCCTTCACGCAGGTGCTCGACGTCGAGTACGTTGACGCGCTCCTTGGCCACGAGCTCGAGCAGCCGGAGCAGCTCGCCGGGCCGGTCGGGCACCCACGTCCGCACGACCAGGTGGCGGCCCGCGAACGTCAGCCCCGAGCGCATGACGGTGATCAGCGTGCTCGCATCGATGTTGCCTCCCGAGACAACGACCGCAACCGGTCCGCTGCCGCCGACCTTGGCGTCGAGGAGTGCCGCGATCCCGACCGCGCCGGCGCCCTCGACGACGAGCTTCGTCCGCTCGAGCACCAGCACGATCGCCTCGGCGATTTCCCTGCTTCCCACCTCGACCACGTCGTCGAGCACCTCCTCGAGGATCGGCCCCGTCAGCTCGCCCGGCTTCTTGACGGCGATCCCGTCGGCGATCGCGAACGCCTCCGGCGCGGCCCGGATCCCGACCACGCGCGCCGTGCCGCGGAGCGCGAGCCCGATGCCCGCGGCGAGCCCGCCGCCGCCCACCGGCACGAGCACCGTCTCGGCCTCGGGCACCTGCTCGGCGAGTTCGAGCCCGATCGTCCCCTGGCCGGCGACGACCGCCTCGTCCTCATAGGGGTGGACGAAGGTCGCTCCGGTCGCGGCGACGTGCTCCCGCGCCGCGGCGATCGCCTCCTCGAGCGCCTCGCCGCGCATGACGACCTCCGCGGCGTAGCTCCTCGTCGCCTCGACCTTCGCCATCGGCGCGTCCTGCGGGACGAAGATGGTCGCAGGGACGGCTGCCTCGCGCGCCGCCCAGGCAACCGCCTGCGCATGGTTGCCGGCGCTGGCCGCCACGACGCCGGCCGACCGTTCAGCGCCGCTCAGAGTCGCCAGCCTGTTGACGGCGCCGCGGATCTTGAACGAGCCGGTGCGCTGCAGGTTCTCGGCCTTCAGGTGCACTGGACGGCCCGCGAGCCGCGAGAGCGTCTCGGAGCCGAACACCGGCGTGACCCGCGCGATGCCCTCGAGCCGCTCGCGGGCCCGTGCGATCTCAGCCGGGTCGACGGCCGTCGCCATCGATGCGGAACACCTTCTCGACGATCTCGCGGACCGCGGTCAGCGGGTCGAGCTCGCGCCCGGCCACCTCGTCGAGGAGCCGCCGGAGCTCGGGGTCCTTCGAGACCGCCTGCTGCAGGTGGGCCTTGGCACGGGCGGAGGCGACGGCGAAGACCTCGCCCGCGAGGTTCCGCCGTCGCCGCTCGTCGAGCAGCCCGTCGGCCTCCAGGTGAGCGCGGTGCTCGCCGATCTTCGCCCACAGCTCTTCCACGTTCTCGCCGCGCTGGGCCTCGGTCAGGACGATCGGCACCTTCCACGTGCGGTCGCGGTCGAGCGCGAGCACGGAGCGCACCTCGCTCAGCATCGTCTTCGCGGCCGGGTGGTCCATCTTGTTGATCGCGATCACGTCCGGAATCTCCATGATCCCCGCCTTCAGCGCTTGAATCGAGTCCCCGGAGCCCGGCATCAGCACGAGCAGCACCGTGTCGGCGACGCCGATCACGTCGATCTCGCTCTGGCCCGTTCCGACCGTCTCGACGAAGACGAGATCCTTCCCCGCGGCGTCGAGGAGCAGGGAGGCCTGTAGCGTCGCCTCCGCGAGCCCGCCGGAGTGGCCGCGCGTCCCCATCGAGCGGATGAACACGCCGGGGTCGAGGAAGTGGTCGGCGAGCCGGATGCGGTCGCCGAGGAGCGCGCCCTGCGAGAAGGGGCTCGACGGGTCGACCGAAACGACCCCGGCCGTCCGGCCGAGCCCGCGCACGTGCGTCAGCAGCGCGCCGATCAGGCTCGACTTGCCGACCCCGGGCGGACCCGTGACCCCGATCACGTGCGCGCCTCCGGTCTGCGGATAGAGCTCGCGGACGAGCTCGTAGGCGAGCGGGTCCGAGCTCTCGACGAGCGTGATCGCCCGGGCGAGCGCCCGCCTGTCGCCCGCGCGAATGCCCTCGACGAGCGCCTCCCGCGTCCAGCCGCGGCGGGTGCTCACGACGTGGCCGGTTCCGGAACGCCCCTCGGCTCACGGCGCAGCATCAGGAATGCGGTTGCGGCCGCGACGAGGGCGACGGAGCCGCCGATCACGTACGCCCACCGCGCTCCAACCGCGTCGACGAGCGGCCCCGTCAGAGCCATGCCGATCCCGAGAACCGCGGAGGTCGCGCCGATGATCACGGTGAACACGCGGCCGCGCAGATGGTCGGGGGTCGCCCGCTGGACGAGGAGGGAGTTGCAGACGATCCCGGTCGCGTTGCCCACGCCGCCGAGCAGGACACACCAGACCGCCACCCAGACGTTCGGCGAGCAGCCGGCGGCGATGTCCCCGATGCCCATCAGGGCGATCGCCGAGGAGTAGACGACGGTCATGCTGCGCCGCTCGAGCCAGGAGGACGCGAAGAGAGCGCCGAGGACCGCCCCGAGGCCGCTCGCGGCCCACATCAGGCCGTAGCCGAAGGAGCCGGCATCGAACGAGACGGTCGCGAGGAACACCTCGGCGACGTTCGCGAGCGCCATCGTCACCGTCGCGATGCTCCAGGAGACCAGCACCGCCGTGAGCGGACGCGAGCGCATGATCGTCGCGAAGCCCTCGACCACGTCGCTCCAGTGGCCGCTGCTCTCGACGCGCCCCTCCTGGAGCAGAGCCGCCGAGATCCTGATCACGAGCGAGGCGGAGACGGCGAAGCTCACGGCGTTCAGCCAGTACGCGAGGTCGGGTCCCGACGCCGCGACTACGACGCCGCCGACGAGCGTGCCGACCAGGATCGTCAGCTGGTCGGCGGTCCGCAGCAGAGAGTTCGCCCGAGGGAGCGCATCCGCAGAGACGAGGTTCGGGAGGCCCGCGTACGCGGCCGGACGCGCGAACCCCGAGGCGATCCCGGCGACGAGCGCGAGCGCCACGATCTGCCCCGCGCTGACGGCGAGGGCGAGCAGGACGAACACGACGAGCCGCACCACGTCCGCGGCGACGAGCAGCCGCTTGCGCGAGAGGCGGTCGACGAGCGGGCCGAGCAGGAGGCCGATCGCAACGCCGGGGATGAAGTCGGCGATCAGGAGCGCGCTCACCCAGACCGCCGAGTCCGTCCGGTTCTTGACGTCGACGACGAGCGCGACGACCGCGATCCACGTGCCGAGGCCCGAGATCAGGGTCGAACCGAAGAGGAGCCGGAAGCTCGGCGACGCGCGGAGAATCTCGGCCTGGCGCGAGAGGATCAGCGGCAAGCGCACGGGGAGCGACGTTAGCGCGTGGAGGCGCTACGCACCCGGGCAAGCGCCTCCGCGAAGAAGCGGTTCTCGTCGGGCGTTCCGCAGGTGACCCTGATCGCGGTCGGCGCACCGAACCCGTGCAGCGGCCGGACGATCACGCCCTCCTGGAGCAGCGCCTCGAACAGCGGCCTGGAATCGCCGCCGGTGTCCGCGTAGACGAAGTTCGCGACGGCCGGCCCGGCCAGGTCGTAGCCCTGCCCGCGCATCAGGCCCTCGAGCTCCGTCAGAGCGGCGGCGTTCGCCCGCCGGCGGCGCTCGATCTCCGCCGGATCGTCGAGGCTGGCGAGCGCCGCGGCCTGGGCGGCGCTCGTCACGTCGAATGCGCGCTTGACCTTGTTCGCAGCCGTGACCACTTCCTCCGGCGCGACCATGTAGCCGACCCGCAGACCCGCGAGGCCGTAGATCTTCGAGAAGGTGCGCAGCACAGCGACCGGGCGCCCGGCCTTGAAGTGCTCCTCGATCGCGTCGGGATAGTCGGGATCGTCGACGTACTCGCGGTAGGCCTGGTCGATGACGACGAGCACGCTCTCGGGGACGGCGTCGAGGAAGGCCGTGAGCTCGGCGCGACTGTTCATCGTGCCGGTCGGGTTGTTCGGGTGGCAGACGTAGACGATGTTCGTGCGCGGGCCGATCGCCGCCAGCATCGCCTCGAGGTCGTACCGGTCGTCCCGCAGCGGCACCTGGACCGCGACGGCGCCCTGCTTGGCCGCATCGATCACGTAGCTCGGGAACGAGGGCCAGCCGCAGACGATCTCCCCGCCCGGGTCGAGCGTCGCCTGCGAGAGGCAGTCGATCAGCCCGTCGGCGCCCGCCCCGACCGCAACCTCCTCGTAGCGGACGCCGTAGCGCTCCGCGAGCTCGGTGCGCAGTCGCCAGGCGCCGCCGTCCGGGTAGCGGTTCAGCTCAGAGACGCAGCTCGCGAGGGCGTCGAGCGCCGCCGGGAAAGGCCCGAACGGCCCCTCGTTCGAGGCGAGCTTGACGCACCGTTCCAGCCCAAGCTCGCGCTGCACCTCCTCGACCGGCTTCCCGGGCTCGTACGGGACGAGGCCCTGCACCGACGGCCGGAAGAAGCTCTCTGCGATGCGCGCGACGGACGAGGCCACGGCCTGGACTGTAGCCGCTTACTCTTCAGGCGCCATGAGCCTCGAGATCGGCCTCTTCCCACTCGAGCTCGTCCTGCTGCCGAGCGAGCGTGTCCCCTTGCACATCTTCGAGGACCGCTACAAGGAGCTGATCGGCGAGTGCCTCGACCAGCGGAGCGAGTTCGGTCTGATCCTCGAAACCGACGACGGTCTCCGCGAGATCGGAACGAGGACGGCCGTACTCGAGGTGATCCACACGTTCGACGACGGGCGCATGAACGTGCTCGTCGAGGGCCACGACCGTTTCCGTGTGACGCGTCTGACCGACGGCCGTACCTTTCGTACCGCCGAGGTCGAGCCGCTCGAGGACGACGGCGAGACGGCGACCGAGGCCGAGATCGAGCAAGCCCTGGCCGTCTTCCGTCGCCTCGTTGCCGTCGCCGAGGCGGAGGAGATCGAGGAGCCGAAGGCGGCCTCGCCCTCGCTCTCCTACGAGCTCGCCGCCCGCGTCGACTTCGGGCACGAGCTGAAGCAGGAGCTGCTCGAGCTCCGCTCCGAGCGGCGACGCCTGCTGCGCCTCGCGGAGCTGCTCGAGCGGGCGGTCGCGGGCCTGACGCGGGAGGCCGAGGTGCGGGAGCGCGCCTCCGGCAACGGCAAGGTCACCCCGCACCAGTACTGAGCGCGGTCAGCGCACGCTGTAGGCCATCAGGATCGCGTCGACGTACTCGCGGCCGCGGCGGTAGTGCTCCGTGCGGTAGCCCTCGCGGACGAAGCCGAAGCGCTCGTAGAGCCGAATCGCCGGCTCGTTGTGCGGAAAGACGTGAAGCTCGAGCTTGCGGACGCCGACCCGTCGCGCCCAGTCGGCCGCCTCGGCGAGCAGGGCGAAGCCGATCCCGCGCCGGCGCGCACCTGCCGCGACCATCAGCCCGAGGTCGGCGACGTGGCGGCTCGCCGGGTGCGGGTCGCGGGCGACCGAGAGCCGGCCGACGATTCCGTCGTCCGTCTCGGCCACGAACACGGCTGCGTCCGGGTGCTTGCGAACGGCGCGGAGGTAGCGGCGCTCCTCGCCGACCGAGCGCCAGCGGCTGTCCGAGATCAGCCAGCCCTCCGGCTCCGACCCGACCGCCTCGGCGAGCGCGACGAGCTCCCCGGCGTCGCCGGGGCCGGCCGGGCGGATCCGAAACCGGTCAGCGGGCAAGGCCGTCCACGACGAACCCGTGGCCGCCGCGGCGCGGGTCGCCCGCCGCGGCGAGCGATCCGTCGGCATCCACCTCGACGGCGGAGACGCCGCCGAAGTAGAGGTTGCGCCGCCGCCAGCGGACGAGGTCGTAGCCGCGCGACTCGAGCTCGTCGAGCGCGGCCGGATCCGTGCCACCCTCGCAGTGGAGGTGGTCCTCGTCGAGATGGACACGCGGCGCGTTGATCGCCTGCTCGACCCCGAGCGAGTGCTCGACGACGTTCACGATCACCTGCATGATCGCGCCCCGCAGACGGGCAGAGCCGGCACTCCCGACGACCAGCCGCGGGCGGCCGCGCCGGAGAACGATCGAGGGCGCCATCATGCTCGTCAGCCTCGTCCCGGGCCGGGTCGGCCCTCGCAGGTCGTACTCGCCGAGCATGTTGTTCAGGTGGATCCCGGTCCCGGGCACGATCACCCCGGAGCCGGAGCCGGCCGAGGCCGAGAGCGACGCGGCGTTTCCCGCTACGTCGACCGCCGAGATATGGGTGGTGCTCGAGACGGCCCTGACCCGCTCGAGGGCCCGCCTGACGCTGTCGCGCCCGAGCAGGGTCGACGCGAGGCCACCGCGGTACAGGCCGCGACCGAAGCTGCGCTGCCGCACACGCGTCTGCTCGCGCATGATCTCGGCCAGTCGCGCGATCGCGGCGGCGGTCCCCGGCTGCTCCTCCGGCAGGCGGTCGAGGAGCGCGAGACCGTAGGCGATCAGGACGCCGCCGGAGGACGGCGGTGGATTCGAGAGCACCTCGTGGCCGCGGAAGCGGACCGAGAGCGGCCGCCGGCGGACGACGCGGTAGGCGTGCAGGTCGGCGCTGGAGACGACGCCGCCGGTCTCGCGCAGGTGCGCGACGATGGAGCGCGCGAGCTCGCCGTGGTAGATGTCGCGCGTCCCCCGTGCGGCGATCCGCTCGAGCGTGTCCCCCAGGTCCGGGAGGCGGAGGCGCTCGCCGGCCGCGCGCTTGCGGTAGACGCGCCGTCCCTCCGGCGTGTGCCGCAGGATCACGTCGAGGATCGCGTGCAGGTACGCCTGCTGTCGCGTGAGCTCGAAGCCGTCGTGGGCGAGCTCGATCGCGGGCTGGACGAGCCGTGGCCACGGCAGCGAGCCGAATGACCCGTGCGCCGCCTCGAGACCCGCCGCGTTGCCGGGGACGGCGCAGGAGGCGGAGCCGATGTGGAAGACCTGGGCCGTCTCGCTGTCGAAGTCGACGTCGACCGACTCCATCTCCGCGGCGGCTCTGGGGCGGCCGAGGCCGGGAGCGGAGACGAAGAAGTCGAGCAGCCGCGTCGTCCGGTCGCGGGCCCGGTGGACGAGCATGAAACCGCCGCCGCCCGGGCCTGTCAGCGGGCTCTCGACCACCCAGGACGCAAAGCCCGCCGCGATGCAGGCGTCGACCGCGTTGCCGCCCTCGGCGAGCACGGCGGCCCCGACCTCGGCGGTCAGCGGATGCCCGGCTGCGATCGCTCCGCGCATGCGCGAAGCGTACGGCGCTACATCTGCCGGAGGAACGAGGGCGGCTCGAGCACGTCGTCGGCCGGCACGTCGCGCGGGTGCACGGCGAGCGGTCGCCGCGCCCGGCGTTCGCCGCCGAGACCCGTCGCGATCACCGTCACCCAGATCTGCCCCGTCAGCCGGTCGTCGATCGTCGCCCCGAAGATCAGGTTCGTGTCGTCGACCGCGCCCCGGCGGACGACCTCGGCCGCCTCGTTGACCTCGAACAGCGAGAGATCCTCGCCGCCGGCGATCGAGAGCAGGATCCCGCGCGCGCCGGTGAGCTCCGTGTCGATCAGCGGCGAGCGCAGCGCGCGCTCGGCTGCCTCCGTCGCCCGGTTCTCGCCGGTCGCGAAGCCGATCCCCATCAGCGCGTTGCCGCCGTCCTGCATGACCGTGCGCACGTCGGCGAAGTCGAGGTTGATCAGTCCCGGCATCGTGATCAGGTCGCAGATGCCCTGGACGCCCTGGCGAAGGACGTCGTCGGCGATCTTGAACGCGTCCAGCATCGACGTGTTCTTCTCGAGCACCTCCAGCAGCCGGTCGTTCGGGACGACGATCACCGTGTCGCAGGCGTCGCGGAGCGCCTGGACGCCCGCGTCGGCCGCGCCCTTGCGACGCGTGCCCTCGAACCGGAACGGCATCGTCACGATCCCGACGGCGAGCGCGCCGAGGTCGCGGGCGACGCGCGCGATGATCGGCGCGGCGCCGGACCCGGTGCCCCCGCCCTCGCCTGCCGCGACGAACACCATGTCGGAGCCGCGCAGCGCGCGCTTGATCTGGTCCTGGGCCTCCTCGGCGGCCTGGCGGCCGACGTGCGGGTCGGCGCCGGAGCCGAGACCCTCGGTCAGCTCACGGCCGATGTGGATCTTCACCGGCGCGTCGCTCATGTGGAGCTGCTGGATGTCCGTGTTGACGGCGACGAACTCGACCCCCGTGATCCCGGCGTCGATCATCCGGTCGAGCGCGTTCAGCCCCGCTCCGCCGACGCCGACGACGCGGATGACCGCGAGGTAGGCCGGCGAGTCGGCGCGCGGCGCGGCCCACAGGCGAGGCGGCTGCTCGGGCAGCGGCTCGACCCAGCGGGTCTCGCGCTCCTCGACGGGCTCCCGCTCGCTGGACTCGGGCGCCGCCTCGGTCGCCGGCTCGGGCTCCCAGGCGGGACGAGTTTCTACGGGCGCTGCGGTCGGCGCAGGCGCAGGCGGCGCGATCGCGGCCGGCGGCAGCTCGACTTCCGGCTCGGGCTGGGGAGCCGGCGGGGCGGACCCCGGCCGCTCCTCGCTCTCACGGCGCTCGGCCTGGCGCTGTGCCGCCTCGGTCGCGCGGAACAGCTCCGCCAGCGGCCCCTCACGCATGCTTGCGCGCTTGCGCGCCATTGAGCACCTCCTTCGCCAGATCACGATACGCCTGCGCGGCGTTCCCGGTCGGGTCGTACTTGAGGACGGACGTTCCCTTCACTGGCGCCTCCGCGTAGCGAATCGTCTTGCGGATCCGGGTCTTGAAGACGAGATCGCCGAAGTTCTCCTCGAGAATCTCGAGCGCCTCGCGCGAGTGCAGTGTTCGGGTGTCGTACATCGTCGCGAGGATGCCCTCGATCTGCACGTCCGGGTTCAGATTCTCGCGGATCATGCTGAGCGTGTTCTCGAGCTGCACGAGCCCGCGCAGCGAGAGGTACTCGCACTGCACCGGCACGATCACGCCGCTCGCAGCGACGAGCGCATTGATCGTCAGCAGCCCGAGCGAGGGCGGCGTGTCGATGATGACCCAGTCGTAGTTCGGGTAGACCGGCTGCAGCGCCTTCTCCAGCGCGCGCTCGCGTCCGATCATGCTCGACAGCGCGAGCTCGGCCCCGGCCAGGTCGATCGAGGCAACGCCGAGGTCGATCTCGCCGCGGTGGATGACCTGCTCCATCGGGAGCCGGTGGACGAGGACGTCGTACATCGACCGCTCGATCGTGTCCGGGTTCAGACCCTGGCTCATCGTCAGGTTGCCCTGCGGATCGAGGTCGATCGCAAGCACCTTGTACCCCTCCTCGGCGAACGCGACCGCGAGATTCAACGTCGAGGTCGTCTTCGCCACGCCGCCTTTCTGGTTGGCGAGTGCGATGACCCTGCCCACTCTGGCTCCTTTAGAGGCTGCGCTGTCCGAGCGCTGGATGTCTTGTACGGCCGCCATTGTGCCCGGCCGTCCTTCGGCTCAGGCTAGCAGAGTCCTGCTCGTGTCCTGGAGCATTTGCCGGCCGCGGGCGACGGCCTCCAGGGCGGAGTCTGGGACATCGCGCTCCGTGCGGACCCACTCCTCCGCCTCCTCCAGCAGCGCCCGCAGCTCGCCGAGCAGGTCGGCCGGAAGCGCATGCTCTCGCTGCAGCATCTCGATGCGCTCGAGACGGTCGAGGACACGGCGCGCTTCCTCCATGTCCCGACGCTAGCGGGGCGGGTGAACCGTGTCTGTGACCGGCCTGTGGCGAAGGTGTCAACTTGCGACCGCGCGGGCCGAGAAGTAGCCGGCGGGCCGCGGCCGCAGGCCGAGCAACGCCTCGTCGAGGGCGGTGAGCAGACGCGCTCGGTCCTCGTGCTGCAGCGTCTCGACGATCGCCCGGCGAATGTCGTCGGCAACCTGGACTCCGCCCGCTTCTCCGCGCGCGAGCGCGCGCAGGCGGTCGATCAGCCCCGAGCGTTCGCGGCTGCCGTCGGTGAGCAGGAGCGCCGCCCGCATCGACGCCGCCCACAGGCCGTCGGGGCCTGCGAGCAGCGCCGCGAGCGACTCGCGCAGCAGATCCGAGCGGGCCGGCTCGTCCTCGAAGAGCGCGAGCTCCCAGCGCTCGACCGCCTCGGCGAGCTCCGGGTCGTCCACGGAGCTGCTGAGTCGCGCGAGCAGCTCGGCGGCGAGGCTCCCGCGCCAGGGATCGAGCCGACCCGGCTCCCCGGCCGGCTCGGTCGCAGCGATGCCGGGCATCGCCCGCGCCTCGAGCGGGTGCCAATCGAGTCGCTCGAGGACGACAGGACCGGCGGCCGCCGGTCCGCCGGTGGCGAGGCGGAGTGCGGTGACTGCGAGCGAGAGCTCCCCCGCCGCCTCGGGCGGCGACTCGTCCTCCGGGGAAAGCTCCCGCTCGAGCTCGAGCACGCCGCGCCGGTCCTCCTGCTCGCCGAACCCAGGCGGCAGCAGACCGGACGCCTCGGGCCAGCGGACGGCGAGGTCGGCCGGCGAGGAGGAGTGCACGGTGACCCCGCGGCCGAGCACGACCCGCTCGGCCACCGCCAGGCCGACGAGCGGGGCGACGGCGGCATACGAGTGGCTCGACCCGTACAGCGAGCGCTCGAGGTCGGCGTACACGCGCTCGAATGCGCCGTCCTCCCAGTCGAACCCGCCGCACGCCTCGGCGGTGCGGCTCAGCATCGGGAGGAGGATCGCGTGGAACAGTGCGCGGCGCTGCGACGGCTCGCCGCGGGCGCGGGCGAAGATCGCCGCCGCCGGCTCCCGGCTGAGCTCCGCGAGCGCGATCTCGGTATCGGGCAGCTTCGCGAGCCAGAACGCGCGCGACTCGACGTGGCCGCGGATCAGCGGCCGGTACTCGTAGAGGCCGGACCCGTGCTCGTCGAGCACATAGGGGACCTCGCCACCGCCGGCCTCGGGCGCGAGGCGCGCGAAGGCGGCCAGGCAGAACGCGCGCACGGCGGCGTGAAGGTGAGGAGCCCGCGCCACCGTGTCTCTATACCTGGCACCCAGGACACCAGTACGCCGTCCGGTTCGCGTCGCCCTGGCCGCGGGAGCGCACGCGCTCCCCGCAGCGCGGGCACGGCCGGCCGGCGCGCCGGTAGACGTCGTTCCGGTGCCGTAACCCGTCGAGCGACCCGCGCATCAGGCGCGCCGCCGCCTCGAGCGCCGCTCGCAGCTCCTCGTCGCTCGTCTCGCGGAGCCGCCGCCAGGGCGAGAGCCGCGCCTGCCAGAGCGCCTCCGCCTTCCATTTGTTGCCGATTCCGGCAACCAGGAGCTGGTCGAGGAGCGCGTCGCCGACCTCCCGCGCTCCGTCCTCGCGGCGGACGTCGGCGATCATCCGCTCGAGATCGGGCTCCGGCGCGAGGATGTCGGGCCCGAGCCGGGCGACGGAGCGAGTGTGCAGCTCGAGCACCGGCCCGTTCCAGAGGACCGCCTCGTGCTCGCTGCCGCGGAGCACGAGCCACGGCCGGCCGCGGCGGTCGGAGCGGGAAGGGACACGCCGGAGGCCCGTCCCTTCCCGCGGGACGAGCGTCCACCGGCCGGACAAGCGCAGGTGGCTGTGCAGTACGTAGCCGCCGTCGAACGTGAGGAGCAGATTCTTGCCGACCGCCTCGACGGAGAGCAGCCGACGTCCGTCCAGCCGCTCGGCGAGCCGCGCGCCCGCCGCCCGCGGATGCGGCGTCTCGACCTCGACCCGCTCGCCGACGAGCGGCTGGAGCCGCCGGGCCGTGCGGTGGAGAGCGTCGCCCTCGGGCATGCCGGGTGCTCAGGGACGGAGCACGGCGCGGCGCGGCCCCGCGAGAAAGCCGGCCTCGACAAGCAGCGGCAGAGCTTCGCTCTCGCCGACGGGCTCGCCGTCGAAGCGCTCGACCGCCAGGCGCTTCCGCGTGAAGCTGCGGGCGTGCTCGACGAGCGCCGCGAGCGCGACGCGCAGCCATTCCTCTTCCGGATCCTGGAGCGGGACGAGCGAACGGCCGCCGCGCTCGACGAAGAGGGCGGGCCTGCCTCCGAGCAGGACGACGTACGCGCCGGCCACGCGGGCCGCACGGGCGCCCGCGCGTTTCGGCCAGGGCAGCACCGCGCCGTACGGCTGCGCGGGATCGGCGGCCGCGAGCACGAGCGGCTCCGCGTCCTCGTCATCGCGCGGCCGCAGCTCGCGCAGCCGCTCCACCGCCCCGCCGAGCGCGAACTGCGCTCCGCCGAGCCCTTCGACGAAGTAGCCGCGCCGGCAGAGGCCGAGCGTCTCGAGCGCCTTCAGCTCGCCGTAGACGGCGCCGTAGCCGCCCTGGATTCCCTCGGCGCGCACGCCGTCGCGGGTGACGATCCCCTGCCGCTCGAGCAGGAGCTCCGCCAGGGCACGTCTGTCCGGGACCTGTACGGGGACTGTCCCCAGACGTGTCTCGAAAAGACGGTCGGCCGGCGACCAGCGGCCCTGCGTCGCGGTGACCGCGGTCGCGCGGTGGCGCGAGAACCGGCGCGGGCGGCGCTCGGTCTTCGGCACGCCGTAGCGGCGCCCGGCACGCAGCGGCTGCCACGCGTCGTTCGTCACCTCGCCGGACCAGACCAGGTCCCAGAGCGCGGGGAGGGCCGACTCGGGGTCGAGGCCGGTGGTGACGAGGAGGTCGAACCAGAACTCGGCGCTCCTGGCGAGCGCGGCTCTGATCGCATCGTGCGCCTCGCCTTCCGGTGCCGGTGCGGCCGGTGGACGTCCGAGCACGGCGGCGTCCTCGCGGAAGAAGAGCGCGATGCGGTCGAGCCCCGCTCCGACCCAGACGACCTCGCCGGTCGCGCAGAGCTGGTCGAGCTGCTCGGGCCGGTAGCCGGGGATGCGGCGCGGCAGCACCTCCGATTCCCACAGGGCTACCGGCAAGGACAGCGCCTGAAGCGGAACCAGCGCCTCACGCAGCGTCGAGCGGCGGTCGACCCCGTGCCAGCTCGGCAGGAAGCGGCCGATCGTCGCCTGCTCGACAGGCTCGACCTCGCGCCGCAGCGCGGCGAGCGATGCGCGCCGCACCCGTCGGAGAACCTCGGGATCGCACCACTCGCGCTCGGTCCCTCCCGGCCGGAGCTCGCCGCGAACGAGCTGCTCGGCGCGCTCGAGTGCGCGCAGCTCCGGCTCGACGTCGCGGCCGAAGTGCCCGTTCGCCTCGCGCGTGGTGAAGGGGCCGCGCGAGCGCGCGAACCGCGCGACGAGGGATCGAAGCGGCTCGTCCCCGCTCTCGAGGAACGCCTCGGGGAGCCCTGACGGCGGCATGGCGCCCAGGGCGTCGCGGTAACGCCCGGCGTCCTCGGCGGCGATCAGGCGCTCCTCCCCGGCTACACGAACGATTGCAGCACGCCGCTCTCTTATCAGATGATCGGCAAACTCCCTATTGTATTCGCCCATTCGCAAATCACCTCGTCGCCTCAGGAGGTCGTGCAAATAATCAGAAGTGGAAGGATCTCCGCGCAACTGCCGCTCGACCTCCTCGAGCGCGCCGGGATCGATCAGGTCGCGCAGCTCCTCCTGCCCGAGCAGCTCGCGGAGCAAGTCGCGGTCGAGCGAGAGCGCCTGCGCCCGCCGCTCGGCGGGCGGGGTGTCGTCCTCGTACATGTACGTCGCGACGTAGTCGAAGAGGAGCGACGCCGAGTAAGGCGACGCGTTGGCCGTCTCGACGTCGACGACGTCGATCTGGCGGCTGCGGAGGCCGTGGAGCAGGCGCTTCAGCGCAGGCAGGTCGAAGACGTCCTGGAGGCACTCGCGGTAGGTCTCGAGCACGACGGGGAACGCCGGGTAGCGGCGGGCGACCTGGAGCAGCGACTGCGCCTTCAGCCGCTGCTGCCAGAGCGGCGTGCGCTCGCCCGGGCGGCGCCGCGGGATCAGCAGCGCGCGGGCGGCGTTCTCGCGGAACCGCGAGCCGAACAGCGCCGTCTCCCCCACCTCGGTAACGACGATGTCGTCGAGCTCGTCCGGATCGACGAACAGCTCCTCGGTCGGCGGCGGCACGTCTGCGTCCGGGAGGTGGAACGCGATCCCGTCGTCGGACCAGATCGACTGCGCCTCCAGCCCCAGCGTATCGCGCAATCGCGCGGCGGCCGCCATCGCCCAGGGCGCGTGAACGCGGGCGCCGAACGGCGTCAGGATGCAGACGCGCCAGTCGCCGATCTCGTCGCGGAAACGCTCGACCACGACGGTGCGGTCGGATGGGATCGCGCCGGTCGCGACCTGCTGCTCGTCGAGGAACGTCAGGAGGTTGTGCGCGGCCCGGTCGTCGAGCATGTGCTGCGTCGTCAACCGGTCGAGCGCCTTGCCCCGGGTGAGCGCCGCGAGCTCCCTCGACGCGCGCCCGATCTGCTCGCCGAGCTCGTACGGCCGGCCGACGCCCTCGCCCTTCCAGAACGGAACGGCGCCGGGCAGACCGGGGGCAGGCGAGACGAGGACACGGTCGCGGGTGATCTCCTCGATCCGCCAGGTCGAGGCGCCGAGCAGGAAGGTCTGCCCCGCACGCGCCTCGTAGACCATCTCCTCGTCGAGCTCGCCGACGCGCCCGCCTCCGTCGACGAGGTGCACGCCGAAGAGTCCGCGGTCGGGGATCGTGCCCGCGTTCGTGACCGCGAGACGCCGCGCGCCGTCGCGGCCGCGGATCCGTCCCGCGGTCCGGTCCCAGACGATGCGCGGCCGCAACTCGGCGAACTCGTCGGAGGGATAGCGCCCGGAGAGCATGTCCAGCACGTTCTCGAGCTGGACGCGCGAGAGGTCTGCGAACGGGTAGGCGCCGCGGACGAGGTCGTGGAGCTCCTCTATCTCGATCTCCTCGTCGGCGCAGATGGCCACGATCTGCTGCGCGAGGACGTCGAGCGGGTTGCGCGGAATCGCCGTTTCCTCGATCTCCCCGGACAGCATCCGCTCGGCGACGACGGCGGATTCGAGCAGGTCCGCCCGGAACTTCGGGAAGATGCGGCCCTTCGAGACGGCTCCCAGCGCGTGCCCGGCCCGGCCGATGCGCTGCAGGCCGCGGGCGACGGACTTCGGCGACTCGACCTGGACGACGAGATCGACAGCCCCCATGTCGATCCCCAGCTCGAGCGACGAGGTGGCGACCAGGCAGGGGATCTCTCCCCGCTTGAGCAGCTCCTCGACCTCCACCCGCTGCTCGCGCGCGAGCGACCCGTGATGCGCCCGCGCGATCTCCTGCTCGGCAAGCTCGTTCAGGCGCAGGGCGAGCCGCTCGGCGAGGCGCCGGTTGTTGACGAAGACGATGGTCGTTCGGTGCTCCTCGACGAGGCGCAGGAGCTCGGGGTAGATCGACGGCCAGATCGAGGTCGCGTTTCCCTCGCCGCCGGTGCTGAGCAGCGGGTCCGGCGCGGCACCCGCGCCAGGCTCTCGCATGTCCTCCACCGGGACGACGACGCGCAGGTCGAGCTCCTTGCGGGTGCCGGCGTCGACGATCCGGATCGGCCGCGCACCCGACACGAGGCGACCGATCTCCTCGATCGGCCGCTGGGTGGCCGAGAGGCCGACGCGCTGGACGGGCTGCGCGACGAGCCGGTCGAGCCGCTCGACCGACAGCACCAGGTGCGCGCCCCGCTTCGTGCCGGCGACCGCGTGGACCTCGTCGAGGACGAGCGTCTCGACGCTCTTCAGCATCTCGCGGCCCTGCGAGGTGAGGAGCAGGAACAGCGACTCGGGAGTCGTGATCAGGATGTCGGGCGGGCGCCGGAGCATCGCCGCGCGCTCCTTCGCCGGCGTGTCGCCCGTGCGCACCGCGACACTCAGCTCCGACTGGAGACCGGCGAGCGGCCCGCGCAGGTTTCGCTCGACGTCGTAGTTCAGCGCCTTCAGGGGCGAGACGTAGAGTAGGCGCAGCCCCTCCCCCGGCGACGAGGTCAGGCGGTCGATCCCATAGAGAAACGCGGCGAGCGTCTTGCCGGACCCCGTCGGCGCCTGGATCAGGGTGTGCTCGCCGGAGGCGATCGCCGGCCAGCCCTGCTCCTGGGCCGGCGTGGGGCCGTCGAACGTCTGCGTGAACCACTGGCGCGTGCGGTCGCTGAACAGCTCGAGCACCGACATGGACGCAGCGTACCCAGCCGGGACGACACGAACAAGTGTTCTACACGCCCGTCCGTATGATCGGCGCGTGGTTCCCCTCTTCGTCGCGCTTGCACTCGCGGCGCCGCCGCCGCCCGCGTGGATCCAGCGCGCGAAGGTGCCGCCGCCCATCGTCGCGTGGCGGCTCGCGGACGTGCTCGGAACGCCGGTCGTCGAGGGGATCGCAGTCGACCGCGACGCCGCCGCGAACACGCTGACGGTCAGCGTCGTCGACTCGCGCTTCGATCCGCCGAGGATCGTGCACCAGCGCGACCTCAAAGGCAGTCGCGTCCGCTGGCTGCGCGCGGGGAGCCGGGACGAGCTCCGGCGAAATGAGATCGCCGTCGACGTCCGCGATCACGGCACGGAGACCGCGTACCTCCTGCGCGTGCCGCGCGGCGGTTTCCGGCTTGTGCTGGCGCGGACGATGCGCGGGCACGACATCGGCCCAGGCATCTTCTCCAGGTGACCGCGCCGGACCGACTGCACTTCACCGGGAACGACGAGGCCGACCGGCTGCTCGCGGAGGATCCGATGGCGCTCCTGATCGGCTTCGCGCTCGACCAGCAGGTGCCCGTCCCGACGGCCTTCACCGGCCCGCTGAAGCTGAAGCAGAGGATCGGGACGCTCGATCCGGGCCGGATCGCCGCGACCGATCCCGCCACGATGGAGGCCGCATTCCGCGAGAAGCCGGCCATCCACCGCTTCCCAGGGACGATGGCGGGCCGGGTCCACGAGCTCGCCGCCTTCGTCGCCGAGCGCTACGGCGGCCGCGCCGAGCGGCTCTGGGCCGAGGCCCAGGACGCCGACGACCTGCGCAGCCGCATCGGCGAGCTCCCGGGCTTCGGCGAGATGAAGATCAAGGCGCTCGGCTCGGTGCTCGCGAAGCGGTTCGGCGTCGCGGCCGCGCAGGGACTCGTCCCGGGCCACCCCACGCTCGGCGACGTCGACTCCGCCGAGGCGCTCGCGAGCTATCAGGCGGCGAAGCGCGCACACAAGGCATCGCTCAAAGCCCGCAGGTGAGACAGCGCGTCCTCGCGTACGTGACGCGCGAGCGCGGCGGGCGGAAGGACCTGCTCGTCTTCGATCACGCCGACGAGCCGCAGGCAGGAACGCAGATCCCGGCGGGGCGCCTCGATCCGGGCGAGACGCTCGAGCAGTGTCTCTTCCGGGAGCTCTACGAGGAGGCGGGGATCGAACACGCGCGGATCGTTCGCGAGCTCGAGGTCGTGGGCGACTGGGTCGAGGGCTCCCGCTACGAGAACCACGCCTTCGAGATCGCGCTCGAGCAGGAGGTCGGCGAGCGCTGGGAGCACGTCGTGCTCGGCGACGGCAACGACGCCGGACTCGTGTTCCGCTACCGCTGGGAGCCGGTCCGCCCGGGCCTGCGGCTGTTCAACCGGCGCGACCCCGTGCTCGAGCAGCTGCGGTAGCGACTTGCAATCTGCGGTACGAGCGGCGAGGATGCGCGCGTGCCGTTCCACTGGGCCCGCATCCCCTCCAGCCCGCCGAAGCAGCGGCGGAACGAGGTGGCGCAGATCTGCCGCCGTCACGACGCCCGGTTGTGCGAGAACGAGATCTTCTACGACGAGCAGGGCGTGGTTCACGCACTGATCGAGGTGCCGGACGATCCGACGAAGCAGCAGGCGCTCCTGGACGAGCTGGGCGCGGACAACGCGGTCGGGAAGGTCGGCGCCGACGAGCAGGAATCGGGCAAGCGCCCGCCCAAATCGAGGCCCTAGGCGCGCGCCAGCAGCGACTCGCCGGCCCGAACATAGGCGTCTGCGGCAACCGCGCGGTGGAACGCGAGCGCCTGATCGAGCTGGCGATCGGCCTCTCCCCGTTCGCCGCCGGCCGCGAGCGCCGCGGATGCCCGGAGCCGGGCGCGCGCCTCCTCCGGGCGCGCGCCGATCGTCGCGTACCGCGCCGCTGCGTCCGCGTACGCGCCGGAGATCAGCGCTCTCGCCGCGTCCAGCCACGGCGCAGCGTCGGCTGAAGGCAACTCGATCTTGCGGCCGAGCTCGACGAGGGCGTCGGCGAGGTCCGCGGTCCAGAAGGCGGCGAGTATGCCCGACGTCCCCAGCTGCGGGAGCAGCTCCTCGACGACGAGCGCGGCCTCCTCGCCTCGTCTCGCCTCGGCCAGGACGCGGGCACGGAGCGCGAGCGCCTCGCAGAGCGCAGCCGGCTCCTGCGTCCGGCGCGCGAACTCGAGTGATCTCGCCGAGTCCTCGACCGCCCCGTCGACCTCCCCGCGGGCAAGCCGGATCCGCGCGCGCACGCTCTTCCCCGCGAACTCGCCGTAGCCGGCGGCAGCTCCGCCGAGTGCCGTCTCGGCGGCGGCCAGTGCCTCGTCCCACTCACCCCGCCAGTACAGCTCGTACGGCCGCTCCGCTGCGAGCCAGTGCAGCCCGGGTGCGTCGCCGAAGCGCTGGGCGGCGTCGCGCGCCGTCTCGTACACCTTCCAGGCGCGTTCCAGCTCGCCGAGCTCGACCAGCGACGTCGCCAGGTTCGCGCTGCGGCGGACGATTCCCGGCGAGTTGAGCCCCAGCGTGATCTCGACGGCCTGCTCGAGATCGGCGAGCCCGCCGCGGTCTCCGTCGAGGATGCGGGCGTGGCCCCGGAAGGTCAGGCTCTCCGCCTTGATCTCGTCGAGCCCGAACGTTTCTGCGAGCTCGAGCGCCTGAGCTCCGACGTTGCGCGCCTCTACCGACTCGCCCCAGACCGCGTGCATGGCGGCGAGGTTGCTCAGCGCCTCAGCGTGTTCCTTCGAGGGGGGCAGCTCGCGCAGGATCTCGACCGCCGCGCACGCAGCAGCGAACGCCGCGGCCCGATCACCCCGGTCTCGGGCGAGCCGCGTGAGCAGGACCTCCGCCTGCGCCGCAGGGCCGCGATCCCCGCTCGCGAGCAGCTCATCGCGCCCCGCGCGCAGCTCCTCGACGCCGGCTCGCTCCGTCCAGAACAGCGACCTGCCGAGGTCGAAGAGGAGCCGGCCGCGTTCCTGATCGCCCGCGGGCCACAGCTCGAGCGCCCGGCGGAAGAACCCGGCCGCAGCCGGAAACGCATACAGCGTCAGGGCGTGCTCGCCCGCATTTCGAAGCGCGAGCCGGGCGCGCTCCTCGAGCGGCCCTGTCTCCTGGCGCGCGAGCCTGGCGAACTCGAGTGCGCTTCCGTAGTGGTGTGCAAGCAGCTCGTCGAGGTCGGCGCGCCCCGGCGCGAGCGACTCGATCCACTCGGCCGCCCGCCGGTGCTTGTCGGCCCGGCCGGCGCGCGGGATCTGCGCGTAGGCGACGTCGCGCACGAGGACGTGCCAGAAGACGTACTGGCTCTCGTCGGCGATCGCGCTCCGCGGCAGCGGGCGGATCAGCTCCTTCCACTGCAGCTCGCCGAGCCGCCGCTCGATCTGTTCGACGCGCAGCCCGCTGAGCCGCGCCAGGGCGCCGGGCCAGAAGGCGGTGCCGATCACTGCGGCGTCGTGCAGGAGCTCCCTCGCCTCCGGGTGCAACGAGTCGAGCCGCCCCGCGATCGTCGCCTGGATCGTCTCCGGCAGGCTGAGACCGTCCCCCGGCTCCCGTTCCTTGACGAGCCTGGCGAACTCCTCGGCGTACAGCGGGTTCCCGCCCACGCGCGCGATCAGCTCGGCCTGCAGCTCGGGCTCGAGCGCAGGCCCGAGCAAGGCCCCGAGGAGGACGCTCGTGTCGTCGTCGGAGAGCGGCTCGAGCTGGAGCACGCCCGGCCAGCGCGGCCGCCGCTCGAGGAGCTCCGGCCGCGTGGTGCAGAGAACTGCGAGCGGCACACCCTGCGCCCAGTCGCCCAGGTGCTCGACGAAGTCGAGCAGCCCGTCGTCCGCCCAGTGGACGTCCTCGATCGCGAGCACGAGCGGACGCCGGGCGGCAAGCGCCTCGAGGAACCGCCGCCAGGCGGAGAAGGCCTCCGCGCGCCGGTCGCCGCTCAGCCGCTCCGCTCCGCCGAGGCCGACGAGCGGTCTGAGGTAGGCCTCCACCCACTCCGAAGTCGACTCGTCGTCGATCGCGGCGCCGACCGCCGCTGCCAGCTTGCGCTCGACGTCCTCCGCCGGGTCGCTCTCGAGGATCCCGGCCTGCGACTTCACGATCGACGCGAAGGCGAAGAAGCTGACGCCGGCCCCGTAGGAGAGACACCGCCCCTGCCGCCAGAGCAGCTCCGCCTCGGCGTCGTGGCAGAGCTCCCAGAGGAGCCGCGACTTCCCGACTCCGGGCGGACCGACGAGCGTGACGATCCGGGGGCCCTCGACGGCCGGCGGGACGATCAGCGAGCGTAGATGCTCGAGCTCCGTGTGTCGGCCGACGAGCTCGAGCGGCGGGCTGCCCGGCGTCTCCCGCAGTGCCGTCGCGACCCACCCGGCGACGGCCTCCTCCTTCCCCTTCGCGGCGACGGGATCGCTCTGCTCGTACTCGGCGAGCCGGTGAGTGGCCCGATACGTCCCCTCCCCGACGAGGATGCCGTTGACAGGGGCAGCCTGCTGGAGCCGGAAGGAGGTGACGACGACGTCGCCCGCCGCCATCCCTCTGCCCGCGGCCGTGTCCGCGGCGAGATCGACGAGCGCCTCGCCGGTGTTGATCCCGATCCGGACGTTCAGCGCGATCTCGGCCCCGGCCTCGTTCAGCCCGACGACGGCGTCCCTGACCGCGAACGCGGCCCGCAAGGCGCGCTCAGGATCGTCGCCGTAGGCGACGGGGGCGCCGAAGATCGCCATCACCGCGTCGCCGATGTACTTCTCGAGGTGGCCGCCGAAGCGCTCGATCCCGAGGCGCACGCGGTCGAGGTAGGGCGCGACCACGTGCTTCAGGTCTTCCGGATCCAGCCGCTCGGCGATCCCCGTGAAGTCGACGAGGTCGACGAAGAGCACCGTGACGAGCCGGCGTTCGGCTGCCGGCCGCGGCCGGCCAGGCAGGGCGGCGCCGCAGGCGAAGCACAGACGCGCCTCGGGCGGGTTGACCTCGCCGCACCTGGCGCACGTGCCCGCGCGCGGTGGCGTCTGCTGCCCGAGCGCTGCCTCCGGTTCATCCGGCGCGCGCGCTTCTTCCCGCGCCGGCAGGTCGAGCGCGGGATCCTGGTTCAGCATCGCCTGGTGCAGGTCGCGCAGCGGCTTCCCTGGCTCGATCCCGAGTTCCTCGACGAGCGCCCGGCGAGCCTCCTGGTAGGCGGCCAGCGCCTCCGCCTGCCGGCCCGAGCGATACAGCGCCAGCATGGACAGCGCGCGCAGCCGTTCGCGCAGCGGCTGCTCCCGCACCAGGCCCTCGAGCTCCCCGGTCACCTCGGCGTGGCGGCCGGCGCGCAGATCCTCCTCGATCCGCTCTTCCAGGCAGGCGAGTCGTGCGTCCTCGAGCCGGGCGATCTGCGACTGGGCGAAGCGGCTCAGCCTGAAGTCGGACAGCGGGTCGCCCCGCCAGAGCGCGAGCGCCTCGGCCAGCCTGCCCTCGTCCCGCAGGCGCTCGAATCGCGCGAGGTCGAGCTCGTCGTCACCGACCCGGAGCAGGTAGCCCGGCTCCCTCGTCAACAGCCGCTCCCGGCCGAGGACCTTCCGCAGCCCGGAGACGTGCACCTGGAGCGCCTTCTGCGCGGTCTCGGGCGGATCGTCTTCCCAGAGCGCCTCGATCAGGCGCTCGGTCGAAACGACGCTGTTCGCGTCGAGGAGCAGCATCGCGAGCAGCGCGCGCTGCTTCGCTCCCCCCAGATCGAGCGGCCCGCCGGCGGAAGCCACCTCCAACGGGCCCAGGACCCGGAACTCCATGTCGAAAAGTGTACGAGCCTGCCGAAGCCGAAGCCCTCGTGCCGGCGATTCCTGCCGTCCCGAACCCGTGCCACGCAGCGGTTCGCTCGCGCGCCGAAGCGGCGGATGTGCAGGGCCTCACCGGCGCCAGGCACGGGTTTATCCGTCCCGCAGGGCCGTCAGCGCCGCGGAGTAGCCGCACATCCCGTGCACGCCGCCGCCCGGCGGCGTCGCGGAGGAACAGAGGTAGACGCCGCGGAGCGCCGTCCGGTACGGGTTCGCCCGCCGCGCCGGCCTCGTCACGAGCTGACCGAGGTCCATCGTCCCGCCGTTGATGTCGCCGCCGACGTTGTTCCGGTTCCGCGCCTCGAGATCGGCCGGCGCCGTCGCGCTCCTGGCGAGCACGAGGTCGCGGAAGCCGGGCGCGAACCGCTCGACCTGCGCCTCGACCGTCTCCGTCATGTCGCCTGCCCAGCCGTTTGGGACATGGCAGTACGCCCACGCCGTGTGCTTGCCCTCCGGCGCACGGCTGCCGTCGAAGAGCGTGTGCTGGGCGAGGATCACGAACGGCCGGTCGACCGGACGGCCGCGCCACGCTCCCCACTCCGACGCCGAGATCTCGTCGAGCGTGCCGCCGAGGTGAACCGTCGCCGCCCGGGCGCACTCCTGCGCCCGCCACGGGATCGGCCCGTCGAGCGCCCAGTCGAGCTTGAACGCGCCCGGCCCGTGCCGGTAGCGGCGTAGTGCGCGGTCGTAGCGCTCCGGGAGGCGGGCGATCCGGCGAAGCTCGGCCGGCATCACGTCGGCGAGGACGACGTCCGCCGACGGAAGCTCGTCGACCGGGCTCGAGACGTGCAGCTCTCCCCCCGACCGGCTCAGCTCCACGACGAGTGCGTCCGTGATCGCCTGCGCGCCGCCGCGTGGGAAGCCCCAGCCGGCGACGTGCCCGAGCACGGCGAGCGCGAGGCCGTACCCCGCGCTCGGCCGGCGCTCGAGCGGAAGCATCGAGTGTGCCGCGCAGCCGGCGAAGAGCGTCCGCGCCTGCGGCGTCTCGAAGCTCGACTCCACAACCGAACGGGCATCCCCGAGCGCCGCCCTCACCGAGAGGGCGAGCCGACAGAGCGGCGGCAGCGCCGCGAGCGGCGGCGGATACGGCCCGACGACGAGCCGGAGGACGTCCGGCCAGGCGGAGACGATCGGGCCGACGAGGCGCCGGTAGGCGGCGCTGTCGCGACCGAGATCGACGGCGGACAGGTCGCGCTCGAGGACTGCGGCGGTGCCGTCGTCGAAGGGGTGCGCGACGGCTGCGGGCGGGTCGACCCAGTCGAGCTCCAGGCGGGCTCCATGGAAGAACGGCGACGCGCGGACGAGCGGGTGGATCGCCGAGCAGACGTCGTGGCGGAAGCCGGGCAGCGTCAGCTCCTCGGTCCGCACGCCGCCGCCTGGAGCGGGCTCGGCCTCACGGACCTGCACCCCGTACCCGGCGCGGGCGAGAGTGAGCGCTCCCGCGAGCCCATTCGGCCCCGAACCGACGACGACGGCTTCAGGCAAGGCGAGTCCAGTAAACGTGCGTCTCGAGCGTGGCCGGGTACGTGGGCTCGGTCAGCTCCGCAGCCAGCTCGGCGACGAACGCGGTTCGCTCCGGCTCGGGCCGCGAGGCGATCGGGCTCCAAGACGAGATGCGCGCGATGAGCGTCTCACGGTCGATCTCGCCGCCGTTCGGCACGACGGCCGACCGGAGCGGCCCGAAGGGGGAGCGCGCGAGTGCATCCCGCCACGCGTACGACTCGTACCGGTGCTCGGGCGGCGAGGGGTCCCCGAGACGGTTGAGGAGCTCGCCGACACGCGGCGGCCACTCAGCCGAGTGGAGCCGGCCGCCCGACGGGCGGTTCCACATCAGAACGAGGCCGCCGCCGGGGTCGAGGACGCGCGCGATTTCCGCGATCGCCTGCGGCCACTCGAACCAGTGGAACGACTCGCCACAGAAGATCGCAGTGACGCTGCGATCTGGGACCGGGATCTCCTCGGCGGTTCCCGCCATGACCTCGGCCTCGCGCGGTATCAGGGAGCGCATCTCCGGATCGGGCTCGACAGAGAGCACCCGGTCGAAGCGCTCGACGAGCAGGCGAGTCAGCTTGCCCGTGCCTGCGCCGAGGTCGAGCACCGCGTCCGCGGACCCGAGCTGGAGGGCCGCCGCGGGGAGGTCGAGGGCCTGCGCGGGCCACGACGGGCGTCCGCGCTCGTACGCCTCAGCCATGCGGCCGAACGACCGCCCTGGGTCGCTCAACGGAAGGTCTCGACGAGCAGGAAGACGTTCAGGCCGCTGATCAGGGCCGCGATCATCCAGGCGGCGACGGTGGTCAGGCGGCTGTTGACGAGGCCGCCCATGACGCTCCGGCTGCTCGTGAACAGGACGAGAGGGACGAGCGCGAACGGGATCCCGAACGAGAGCACCACCTGGCTGAGGACGAGCGCGTGCGTCGGCTCGACGCCGGCGAGCGCGACCGCGAGCGCCGGCGCGGCGGTGATCGCGCGCCGGGCGAAGACGGGAATCCGGCGACGGATGAAGCCCTGCATCACAACCTGGCCGGCCAGCGTCCCGACCGAGGAGGAGGAGAGGCCGGAGGCGAGCAGCGCGATCCCGAGCAGGTACGCCGCCCACCTCCCCGGGTCCGCGTACAGGCCGTGGTAGGCGTCCTCGATCGACTCCGCGTCGGTACCGAAGAAGCGCGTCGCGAAGATCGCGAGCATCGACAGGTTGACCAGGCCGGCGATCGACATCGCGATGATCACGTCGATTCGCTCGAAGCGCTGGATGCGCTTCAGCGCGCGCTCGTCGTCTCCGCGGATGCGCGACTGCGTCAGCGCCGAGTGCAGGTAGATCACGTGCGGCATGACGGTCGCGCCGACGATGCCGACGGCGAGCAGGAGTGCGCCGCTCTGGAAGTCCGGCGAGAAGAGCTGGTCGGCCATCAGGCTCGGCTCGGGCGTGACCCTAAGGAGCTCGAAGGCGAAGGCGACGACGATCACGCCGACGAACAGCGCGATCACCGCCTCCAGGCGGCGGAAGCCGAACCGCTGGAGCGCGAGGATCGCGAACGCGAACACGACCGCGATCACGGCACCCCACCCGAGCGGGATCCCGAAGAGCAGACTCAGGCCGAGGGCCGCGCCGAGCACCTCGGCGAGGTCGGTCGCCATCGCGATCACCTCGGCCTGGACCCAGAGCCCGAACGAGACCCTGCGCGGGAAGTTGTCCCGGCACACCTCGGCGAGGTTGCGGCCCGTCGCGATCCCGAGCTTCGCCGACAGCGTCTGGACGAGCATCGCCATCAGGTTCGACGCGAGCACTGCCCACAGCAGGAGGTACCCGTACTTCGCGCCGCCGGCGACGTCCGTCGCGAAGTTGCCGGGGTCGACGTAGGCGACGGATGCGATGAACGCAGGGCCCAGGAACGGCCAGAGCGCACGCAGCCCACTCCGGCGACCGTCGAGCGCCTCCTGCGCCGCCCGGAGGGTCGCCGCCTCGCCGGGGAGGACCTCCTCGACCAGCCCGGGCGTGTCGGCGCGCGCACTGCGCTCTCGTTCGGAGACGAGCTCGCTCACGCCGCCGCCTTGACCCGGATCGCCCTCGCCAGCACGGCGCCAAGGACGTGCACCCGCTTCCCCACTCGCACGGAAACCGGCCCGTCGAACGGCTGCCGCTCGACCACCTCCAGCCGCATGCCCGGTGTGATCCCGCGCTCGGTGAGAAAGCGCAGCATCTCGGGGTCGGCGTCCGAAACGCGCACGAACGTCCCCTTGCCTCCGGGCTCGAGCTGGTAGAGCTCGCAGGTGCCGCGATCGTCCGGGATCGCGAGCTCCCGACTCGGGATCGGATCGCCGTGTGGATCGAGAGTCGGATGGCCGAGCTTCGCGGAGATCAGCTCTTCGAGCTCTTCCGAGAGAACGTGCTCGAGCACCTCCGCCTCCGCGTGCACCTCGTCCCAGCCCATGCCGAGGCTCTCGACGAGAAAGAGCTCGAGCAGCCGATGGTGGCGAATCACTTCGAGCGCAACCAGCCGCCCACGCTCGGTCAGACGAACGCCGTGGTACGGCTCGTGCTCGACCAGGCCCAGCGCGGTCAGCTTGTGGAGCATCCCGGAGACGGCGGCCGGGGTAACCTCGAGCCGCGCCGCCAACGCGTTGGTCGAGGCGGCCTCTCCGCTGCCCTGCAGCACGTAGATCGCCTTCACGTAGTCCTCGACGGCCGCCGTCACTGGCGGTCGGGCCCAAGCGGTGTGGTCTGCGGCCATAGAAAGTTAAGAAAGCTGAGAATCGCTTCTCGAGTTGCTTTATTCTATCTTTCGGTGTAGTCCGGATGGCAGGCGAGAAGGACAAGCTGACGAGGCGCCGGGCCCTGTGCCTGCTCGGCGCGCCGGTGATCGCCGGCGCGACCGGCGTCGGGCTTGCGTCCGCCCGGGACCCCGGCCACGAGACGCACGTCATCGACCATCGGTCGGCGCACGCGGACGGGCCACACGCCGGTTCGGCACACGCCGGCTTCGCGGGCTCCGGGCTCGTCGACCCGGCCGTGAACGGCTTCGACCCGAGCGAGCTCGTCCGCGACTTCGACTGGGGCCGGACCCGACGGCTGGCGAGCGGCCGCGTCCTTCGCGAGTGGGAGCTGGTCGCCGAGGACAAGGAGCTCGAGGTCGCACCCGGCGTGACGTACGCGGGCTGGGTCTACAACGGCCGGTGCCCGGGGCCGACGCTACGGGCCCGCGAGGGCGAGTTGCTGCGGATCCGGTTCCTGAACGCGTCGGCACACCCGCACACGATCCACTTTCACGGGATCCACCCGGCCACGATGGACGGCGTCCCGGGCATCGGCGCCGGGCTGATCCAGACCGGCGGGAGCACGGTCTACGAGTTCGACGCCCACCCCTTCGGCCTCCACCTCTACCACTGCCACGCCTCCCCGCTGGCGATGCACATCGCCAAGGGCCTGTACGGGGCGTTCATCGTCGACCCGAAGCAGCGCCGGGCGGACGCGGACGAGCTCGTGATGGTGATGAACGGCTTCGACACGAACTTCGACCAGGCGAACGAGATCTATGCGGTCAACACGGTCGGCTTCCACTACCTCTACCGGCCGGTGGTCGTGAAGCGCGGAGAGCCCGTCCGGATCTACCTCGTCAACATCCTCGAGTTCGACCCGATCAACTCGTTCCACGTCCACGCCAACTTCTTCCACTACTTCCCGACGGGGACGTCGCTGACCCCGTCGGAGTACACGGACACGATCGTCCAGGCGCAGGGACAGCGCGGGATCCTCGAGCTCGAGTTCCCGTACGGGGGGAAATACATGTTCCACGCCCACAAGACCGAGTTCGCGGAGCTCGGCTGGATGGGCTTCTTCGAGGTGAAGCCCTAGTGGCGGCCGAGGGGCAGGCGTTCGAGCGTCCACCCGTCCGCGGGCTGCGGCTCTGGCTGTACGGGCTCGTGCCCATCGCGCTGCTCGGGATCGTGCTCGGGCTCTTCTTCGCGCTTGGCGGCACCGGCATCGGGAAGCCGAACGGCGCGCCGCCGCAGGAGGAGCTCTCCGTCGAGCGCACGATCCTCCGACCGGGCGAGATCGAGCTCCACGTCCGCAACAACGGGCTCGACGACGTCACAGTGGCCCAGGCGATCGTCAACGACGGCTTCGTCTCCTTCACGGGCGCCCGGGAGCCGATCGGTCACCTCGACAAGGCCGAGCTCGTCCTCTCGTACCCCTGGGTCGGCGGAGAGGCGTACGAGATCTCCCTGCTCCTCTCGACGGGCACGACAATCGAGACGACGATCGACGCCGCCGTCGAGACGCCCGAGGCGACGCTCTCCTTCTACGGGCTGATGGCCCTGCTCGGGACGTACGTCGGGATCGTCCCGGTGATGCTGGGCCTGCTCTGGCTGCCGTTCTTCCGGGCGGTCGGCTGGCGCTGGTTCCGCTTCCTGATGGCGGTGACGATCGGGTTGCTGCTGTTCCTCGTCGTCGAGGCCGTGCTCGAAGGCATCGAGACCGCACAGGACTCCGCGCCCGCGTTCGGCGGCGCCCTGCTCGTCTTCGCCGGGGCGCTCTTCGCCTACCTCCTGCTGAAGGCGGCCGACACGCGGCTGCGTCCCGAGCAGCGCGACGGATTCACCGGCGCGAACGTCGCCCTCCTGGTCGCCATCGGGATCGGACTGCACAACCTCAGTGAAGGGCTCGGCATCGGTGCGGCCTACGCGATCGGCTCGGTCGCATTCGGCACGTTCCTCGTCGTCGGCTTCACCATCCAGAACGTCACCGAGGGGCTCGCGATCGTCGCGCCGCTTGCCCGCTCGAAGCCGCAGATCGGGCGCCTCCTCGGTCTCGGCCTCCTCGCCGGGGCGCCTGCGATCGCGGGGGCCTGGATCGGATCGATCGCGTTCAACGCGAGCGTCGCGGCTCTGCTCTTCGGGGTCGCGGCGGGCGCGGTCGTCCAGGTCGCGGAGGTGATCTGGCCGGCGATGCGCGACTCCGCCGGTCGCGCCGTCAACTTCCTCTCGTTGGCCGGGATCGCCGTCGGTTTCGGGATCCTCTACGTGACGAGTCTGTTCACGTGACCGGGGAGAGCAGGAAGGCGCGCGACTCCTTCAACATCTCCCGCGCGATCACCAGCCGCTGGATCTCGTTCGTGCCCTCGTAGATCTGGGTGATCTTCGCGTCGCGCATCATCCGTTCGACCGGGTACTCCTTGATGTAGCCGTAGCCGCCGAGGATCTGTACCGCCTCGGTCGTCACCTCCATTGCGACGTCGGAGCAGTAGAGCTTGGCCATCGCCGACGCCTTCGTCAGTTCCTCGTCCGCAACGCCGGCGTCGACCATCTGCCCGAAGCGGTAGAGGAGACCGCGCGCCGCCTCGCACTTCGTCTCCATGTCTGCGAGCTTCGCGGCGACGAGCTCGTGCTCGGCGATCGGCTTGCCGAACGTCTCCCGCGAGCGCGCGTACTCGAGCGCGTAGTCGGTCGCGCCCTGCGCGATCCCGAGTGCCTGCGCTGCGACGCCGGAGCGGGAGCGGTCGAGGATCCGCATCGCGATCCGGAACCCCTCCCCCTCCTCGCCGAGGAGGTTCGCGGCCGGGACCCGGCAGTCGTCGAAGACGAGCTCTCCCGTGGTCGAGCCGGAGATGCCCATCTTCGGCTCGAGCCGCGCGACCTCGAAGCCCGGCGCATCCGACTCGACCAGGAACGCGGAGATGCCCGCGTGGCCGGCGCCCGGATCGGTCTTCGCGAAGACCGTGTACAGGTTGGCGACCCCTGCGTTCGTGATGAAGCGCTTGCCGCCCGAGAGCACGTACTCGTCCCCGTCGCGCCGCGCAGTCGTGCGCATCGCCGCTGAGTCGGAGCCCGAGCCGGCCTCGGTGAGAGCGTACGCGGCGAGCCATTCGCCGGAGACGAGCCGAGGGAAGCAACGCTCTTTCTGCTCGTGCGTCCCCTCGAGCTTCAGCCCGAGCGAGCCGAGCTCCTGGACGGTCAAGATCAGGCTGCTCGTCGCGCAGACCTTGGCGATCTCCTCGATCGCGACGAGCCCGAGCAGGGTGCCCGTCCCGGTTCCGCCCCACTCCTCGTCGAAGAGCAGGCCGAAGACGCCCTGCTCGCGGAGGAGCTCGACGACGTCCCAGGGAAACTCGTGGCTCTCGTCGATCTCCGCCGCACGAGGCGCGATGCGCTCGCGGGCCAGTGTCCGGACGAGGTCGCGGAGCTCGCGCTGCTCGGCGGTGAGGACGTCGTAGGCCACGCCGCGAGTCTAGTTCCGGTTGTGGGAGACGGCCTCGACGTTGTGCCCGTCCGGGTCGAGCACGTAGGCGCCGTAGTAGCCGGCGTGGTACTCGGGCCGTTCGCCCGGCGGGCCGTTGTCGCGGTAGCCAGCCGCCAGCGCGACCCGGTGGAACTCGTCGACCCTGCTGTCGTCGGGGACGCCGAAGGCAAGGTGGATGTGCTCGGTCGGCTCGTCGCCGGAGACGAAGGAGATGGAGCCGTGCTCGCCGCGGAACTGCATCCGGTCCGGCTCGCGCTTGCGCAGGGCGATCCCGACGCGCGGGCGCGACGGTGCCCTGAAGCCCAGATGCAAGCGCTGCGCCGCAGGGTGCGAGGCGTCGGCCGGCGCGATCGAGAAGTCCTCCCACTCGCAGAGCTCCTCGCCCACGAACGGCGTCCCCGCGAAGTCGATCGTCGCGAAGGCGGAGTCGTAGAAGCCCTTCGACGCGGACAGGTCGGCAACGCGGATCGTGACGTGGTCGAACACGTCCGCAGCGTACGCACGTGCGGCGAGGGCGGGTGGAGCTCGACGTCGCCCTGGACGACCGACGACGTCGAACCTGTCACCGCGAGAACGCGTGTGCGGCGAAGTACCCTGCCAACCCTCTTCCCCACCTCTCGGTATACGCATCCGGCGGGGAAAGTCAACGGCGGGACTAGAGTCACCGCGTGATCCTGGAGAACGGAGTCGTCCGGACGCTCGACGCCTCGTTGCCGACTGCGGCGGCGCTCGCGATTGCCGGCGACCGCGTAGCCGGCGGGGTCGGCACGCACGAGACTGCGCTCGCCACGCCGGAGGTGGTCGACCTCCGCGGGCGCTGCGCCATTCCGGGGATCACCGACTCGCACGTCCACTTCCCGACCTGGGCCGCGGCCCGGAGCGTGATCCGGCTCGAGGAGGCGAGCTCCGCCCAGGACGCGGCCGCGCGAATCGCGCCCGGCGTCGCGGGTGTGCCGCCCGGGCGCTGGTTCCGCGCGCAGGGCTTCCGCGAGACGAACTGGCCGGAGCCGCCGACGAAGGACGTGCTCGACGCCGTCACCGGCGACACCCCGGCAGCCGTGATCTCGAAGGACTTCCACGCGATCTGGCTGAACTCGGCCGGGATCGCGAGGACGGGCGGCGACTTGCGCCGGTACGACGTTCCGGGCGGCGTCGTCGAGCTCGGCCCGGACGGCGAGCCGACCGGCCTGATCCGGGAGGAGTCCGCGTGGCGCTTCAAGGAGGAGCACCTCGAGCTGACCGACGAGGAGTACCTCGAGGCGATGCGCGAGGGGCTGAAGGTCGCCGCCTCACGTGGCGTCACCGCGATCCACGACAAGGACGGCTGGATTCCGGCGATCCCGCGGCTCTGGCAGGAGCTCGTGCGCGACGACGCGCTCCCGGTGCGGGTCTGGCAGTCCGTCCCGCACGAGAACGTGGACCGGCTCGCCGAGGTCGGGCTCGCGTCCGGCCTGGGCGACCGCGTCAGGCTCGGTTACCTGAAGGTGTTCATGGACGGCACGCTCGGCTCGCGCACCGCGCTGATGACCGACGGCTCCGGCGTCGAGATCACGTCGCGCGCGGAGCTGGCGGACATCCTCCGCCGGTCGGCACGGGCGCGCTGGCCGGTCGCCGTCCACGCGATCGGCGACCAGGCGAACCGGAATGCGCTCGACGCGTTCGAGGAGACGAGGGACGAGTGGCAACCGTTCGGCCTCCGCCACCGCATCGAGCACGCGCAATGCGTGCGCCCCGAGGACGTCGGCCGGTTCGCCGAGCTCGGCCTGACGGCGTCGGTGCAGTTCTCTCATGCGCCTTCGGACGAGGAGCTCGCGCACCGTTTCTGGGCCGACCAGCTCGACGGCGTGTACTCGTTCCGCTCGCTGCTCGACCGCGGGACGCGGCTGGTCAACGGCTCGGACGCCCCGATCGAGGAGCTCGACCCCCTGGGTGGGATCGTCGCCGGCGTGCTGCGGCACTGGCGACCCGACCAGCAGGTGACGGTGGAGCAGGCGATGCTCGCGTCGACCGTCGAGCCCGCGTGGCTGACGGGGGACGAGCGCCGGCGCGGCAAGCTCCTGCCCGGCTACCTCGCCGACCTCGTCGTCCTCGACCGCGACCCGTTCGCGATTCCGCCCGAGGAGCTGCCGGCGGTACAGGTGGTGGCGACGATGGTCGGCGGACGGTGGACGCACAATCCGCCGCCCTGGTAGCCGCCGCCTGCCTGTCAACAAGGCAAAAACGCTGCTAATCGGGCGAATCGAGGCGGCTCAGTCTTTACGGTTTGTTACGGATCTTTGCCCCTTGGTGGGGGTGTTGTGTAGCACCCCGTGTAACGTCACCCCCGCGACGCAAAGGGCCGGAGCGGGCGAGTCCGGGCGGGCGCTCGAAGGAGGGACTTTCTGGGCCCGGCGTTCTGGGCGGAACGAGGTGCCGGGGCGCGCGGCCCCTTTCCCAGCGGGCGAGCAAGCCACGCGGGTCAGCGGCAGGTCGCATCGCGGTCCGTCGCGGCGGGACAGTTGCGCGCGTGCCTTGTCTGAATCCCGATTTTCTTGCTCATCATCGTGCACAGTTCGTCGTATCCTTTCCGGCACCGAGCGCGCTGCTAGCTGCTAGCTACGGGCAGACCGGGTCGTTCGGTTGGCGGATTCCTGGCGCGAACGTCGTCCACTCAGTATTCGTCAGCGTCCTTCCCCCCAAGATCGTGCAGAACGACCTCCGGACGTAGGCGATGTCGTTCCGGGAGAAAAGGAAGCCTCGCCACAGATGCACAGTCCCGTCCTGGCCTGCCGTGACGAGCGCACGACCGTCCGGGCTGAAGGCGACTGTGAAGATCCATTTCGTCTGCCCCGAGAGCCTCTGTCCCAACTGGCTTCGCGTCCGCACGTCCCAGAGCCTCACGTCTCCATGCTGTCCGACACTCGCGAGCAGATCGCCGCTCGGACTGAACGCCACCGCAGAGAGGGTGTCCGCGTCGGCGGGGAGCGCCGGGCCTCGCTGCTTCTGGTCGCGGACATTCCAAAGGTAAATGTTGCCATTGACGCCTGCGGCGGCGACCGTCCGCCCGTCGGGGCTAAAGGCGACTCCGTTGGCTCCCCCCGGGTCGGCATTCAACGGCCGTCCGATCTCCGTCTTGTTCTCCACGTTCCAGAGCCGCACCGTTCCGTCTGACGCCGCGCTCGCGATGGTGCGGCCGTCGGGACTGAAGGCCACCCAATTGACCTGCGCCGTGTGCTTCTGCAGCACGCCGATCTCCTTGTGCGTCGTCACGTTCCAGAGCCGTACTTTCCGGTCGAGACCCCCGGTGGCGAGGGTGGTTCCGTCAGGACTGAATGCGGCGCTCCACACCGTGCCGCGCTCGTGCATGACCGCGATCGGCTCTCTGGTTGCCGCGTTCCAAAGGCGCACGGTCCCGTCCTTCCCGGTGCTGGCGAGAAGCCTGCCGTTCGGGCTGAACGCCACGCTCCAGACACGCCCTTCGTGACCGCGCATTGGAGCGCCAAGCTCCGAGCCAGTTCGAGCATCCCAGAGTCGTACTGTCCCGTCGACTTCGGCGGTGGCAATCTGGGTCCCGTTGGGGCGGAATACGGCGCCGTCTACCGGACCGAGATGGGCGCCGACGAGGGTGCTGAGTTGCCCCCAACCATTCACGTCCGACAGCTGCACCACTCCGTCCACCCCTAGAACGGCTAGCTCCCGCCCGTCGGGACTGAACCCGACCGCCCAGACGGCGCCGGGATAGGCGCCGGCCGGCGCCCCTATCTTGTTGTGCGTGTGAACGTCCCACATCCGGACGCCGACCTCGTCTGCTGCGGTGAGCACGTCCCCGCCCGGGCTGAAGGCGACATCCCGTACGTAGCCCCGGCCGGGGAGTAGTGCGATCGACCTGTGCGCTCGCACGTTCCAAAGCCTCACCCCGCCGAACCCTCCGGCCGCCACAATCGTCCCGTCCGGGCTGAACGCCACGGTAGAGATCGGCACGGCGCTTCTCAACGGCGGATCGCGAAGCGCGCGCGTTTGCATGTCCACGAGTTGGACTTGGCGAGTCGAGTCGGCGGCGGCGAGCGTACGACCATCCGGACTGAAGGCAAGACGATAGACGTGATAGGGGGCCCCGACCCGGCCGGGCGTGTGTTCGAGGACAATTGGCCGTCCACGCGGCCGGTGTGTGAACAGGTTCCAGAGTCGCACCTCGTTCTGATCGCCGGCAGACGCAAGGGTCCGACCGTCTGGGCTGAACGCGACGGTACGAACCGAACCGATGCGCAGGGGGGGCCTAGCTCTGTATGTGAGGCTACGTCCCAGATGCGCATCGTTCCATCTCTGCCAACACTGACGACCCCTCGTCCGTTCGGACTGAAAGTCACCGCTTCGA
>JBKPRD010000002.1:0-7019 GCA_046734415.1 Actinomycetota bacterium
TTCCTGGAGAGCGTTGAACGCGGCGATCATCGAGGCCGCTGCGATTTGCGCGCGGAGGTCGTCCGGTCCGCTTCCGAGGTCGCGCGAGATCGACTCGAGCAGGAGATCTTCGAAGCCGGCGAGGCGCGCACGCTCGGTCCGGCGCAGGTTCTCGTCATCCGCGACTATCCGCTTTCGGACCCAAGCGTCTTCGTCGAACTCGATCGTCGCGACGTAGTCGCGCAACGCGTCAAGCGTGGTCGTGCCCTCCGGGCGTTCGCGAAGAGTCTTCGCGAGTCGGTCCAGGAGGTCCGGCAGGTCGCAGAAGAAGATGTCTTCCTTCGTGGGGAAGTAGGCGAAGACCGTTCGGGGTGAGACCTCGGCGGCCTCGGCGATGTCCGCGACCGTCGTCTCTTCGTAGCCACGCTCGGCGAACAGACGCAACGCGACGCGAGTGATCGTCTCTCGTGTCTTCTGCTTCTTGCGCTCGCGCAGGCCTGCGGCTGCGACGCCGTCGGTGCTCATGAGCAGGAAGTTTACCAGTAGTTCTGCACGGAATGAAATTCTGCAGAGACTGTTGACTTTACGTCGCAGTCGGGTTATAAATGCATGAACTGCAATTTTGCCTCCTGTGAAAGGAGTGGCCCAAATGCTCAACCTGACCCGCTGGACACTGGCTCACCGCCGCATAGTGGCGGCCGCTTGGATCGTGCTCGCCGTCGGCCTGCTCGCGCTCTCGAGTTCCGTCGGGACGCGCAAGGCGAACAACTTCTCGCTTCCGAACACCGGCTCGCAGCGAGCGACCGACCTTCTGACCAGTCGCTTTCCGGCACAGTCGGGTGACGCCGATCAGATCGTCTTCCACGCCCGCAGCGGCACGCTTCGCGATCCGGCCGTGAAGTCGGCGGTGGCCGCCACCGTCGCGCGTGTGTCGCACCTGCCGCACGTGACCACCGTCGTCAGCCCGTACACAGCGGGGTCGCGCGCGATCTCGGCCGACGCGACGATCGGCTTCGCGACGGTGATGTTCGACCGGAATGCAGACGCGTTGCCGAAGCCGGCCGTACAACGCGTGATCCGCAGCGCACAGGCCGGGCGGTCTTCCACCCTCCAGGTCGAGCTCGGCGGGCAGGCGGTCGAGCAGGCGCAGCAGGCGAGTCTTGGGTTCGCGACGCTCGTTGGAATAGCGGCCGCGGTGGTGATCCTGCTGGTCAGCTTCGGCTCGCTCCTCGCGATGGGCCTTCCGATCGTGACGGCGCTGCTGGGGCTCGGGGCCGGCGTTGCCGTGATCGGGTTCGCCAGCCAGATCGTCGACATGCCGGACTTCGCGTCGGAGCTTGCGCTGATGATCGGGCTGGGGGTCGGCGTGGACTACGCGCTCTTCATCGTCACGCGCTTCCGCGAGGCGTACCGCGGCAACGGCGGCAACGTCGCCGCGGCCATCGAGACTGCGATGAACACCGCCGGTCGCGCCGTGCTCTTCGCTGGTGCGACGGTCGTGATCGCGCTGCTCGGCATGTTCGCGCTGGGTGTGAGCCTGTTGAACGGTGCCGCCGTCGCGGCCGCCATCGGAGTCGTGACCGTGCTGACCGCGGCGCTCACGCTGTTGCCCGCCCTGCTCGGATTCACCGGCCACCGGATCGGCCGGGCAGGTCGCACCGCCCGGCCGCGACCGAAGCGCGACGACGACGGCTTCTGGGGCCGCTGGATCGGTGTGATCCAGCGACGGCCGGCAGTGGCGGCGATCGGAGCGACGGCGCTGATGCTGGTGCTCGCCGCACCCGCGCTTGGGCTGCGACTCGGGAACAGCGACGCGGGTAACGACTCGCCGAGTCAAACCACTCGCCACGCGTACGACCTGATGGCGCGCGGCTTCGGCCCAGGCTTCAACGGACCGCTGCAGCTGGCGGTCCAACTGCCGAAGGCGAACGCGCGGGCGTCGCTGACCCAGTTGCAAACGAAGCTGCGCTCGACACCGGGCGTTGCCTCGGTCGCGGCACCGCGGCTGAACGCCGCGGGTGACACCGCCGCGATCCAGGTCTTCCCGAGCACGTCGCCTCAGGACGCACGCACGTCCGACCTGGTGACGAAGATGAGGACGTCGGTCCTGCCGCCGCTCGAGCGAGCCACCGGCACGACGGTGTACGTGGGTGGAGCCACGGCCATCGGGGCCGACTTCTCGAGCGTGCTGTCCAGCAAGCTGCCGCTGTTCATCGGTGTGGTGATCGCGCTGTCGGCACTGCTCCTGATGGTCGTCTTCCGGTCGCTCTTGATCCCGTTGCAGGCGGCCGTGATGAATCTGCTCTCGATCGGCGCAGCCCTCGGCGTGGTGCAGGCGATCTTCGAGCGAGGATGGCTGAGTGGCGTGTTCGGTGTTCAGTCCGGCCCCATCGAGGCATTCCTCCCGGTGATGACCTTCGCGATCGTGTTCGGGCTGTCGATGGACTACGAGGTCTTCCTGGTCTCACGGATGCACGAGGAATGGCAGCGCGGTGGTGACGCCGCCGGCGCTATCCGCCAGGGCCTGGCCCACACCGGGCGCGTGGTGACCGCGGCGGCCGCCGTCATGGTCGCCGTGTTCGGAGCATTCGCCCTGAGCGGGTCGCGCGTGCTGGAGCTGTTCGGGGTCAGCCTCGCGACCGCGGTGTTCCTCGACGCGTTCGTCATCCGCATGGTGCTACTGCCGGCGGTGTTGCACCTGTTGGGTCGCCGGACGTGGTGGTTCCCGAGCCGTCTGGACCGGCGCCTGCCACGGCTGGCGATCGAGCCCGCGGCCGATCCTGCTCCGGCGCCGACCGCGTGATGCCTGAGTGTCGAGACGATCGAAATGACGAGTCCGCCGCTCGCAAGCAGCGAGCGGCGGATCGTTATTACCGGGGCGTGGTCGCGAGCACCATCAGGCAGCTGGCGTTGGCCGCCGCTCAGACGACGAAAGCCCCCTACCGGAGCGAACTTTCCTGAGTACCTGGAACGCTGGAGAACGTTCGGGACGGGACCACACGGTCCGTCAACCGTCCCTCGCGACGCGCGACCTGTTGGCACCATCCGTGGCCAAGTGCCTCCGGTCGATCTCGCACAAGCGCCTCCGCAGCGAACGCTCGGGCGTCTCGTTCGCTATTTCCTGAAGCTCGGCGCGTCCGGCTTCGGCGGCCCGATCGCGCTTGTCGGTTACATGCAGCGCGACCTCGTCGACGAGCGCAAGTGGTTCACGCAGGAGGAGTTCTCGCAGGCGCTTGCCGTCGGCCAGACGATGCCGGGGCCACTCGCAGCGCAGGCGGCGATGTGGCTCGGCTACCTGCAGGCAGGTGCGCGCGGCGCCTTTGCGGTCGCGGTCCCGTTCGTGCTGCCGCCGTTCCTGATCGTCACGGCGGTCGCGATCGTCTACGCCAAGTACCAGGGCCTGACCGCTGTGCACGACGTCTTCCTCGGCGTCGGACCGGCGGTTCTGGCGATCATCGCGATCGCGGCCTACAAGCTCGCGCGCAAGACGAACGGCTCGGACTGGGTGCTGTGGGTGATCGCGCTGATCCTGTGCGCGGCGACGGCGATCTCGGGCGCCGAGATCGTCTGGCTGTTCCTGCTAGCGGGCGCCTTCGGCGCGATCCACTACGGCGGTGGTCTGCCGCGGCGCCACGCCACTGCCGCCTCCCTGTCGCCCTTGCCGCTCATCGCCGCGGTGCGCGGCCTTGCGCTGACAGGCGAGGGCGCGTCGCTCGGGACGATGGGCCTCTTCTTCGTCAAGGCTGGCGCCTTCACGTTCGGCTCGGGTCTCGCGATCGTCCCGTTCCTCCACGCAGGTCTGGTCAACGACCATCACTGGCTGACCGAGCAGCAGTTTGTCGACGCGGTCGCGATGGGCCTGATCAGTCCGGGGCCGGTCGTGATCATGGCGACCTTCGCCGGCTATCTCGTCTTTGGCCTCGTCGGCGCCGTCGTCGCGACGATCGCGGTCTTCACGCCGACATACCTGTTCGTCGTGGTGCCGGGCCGCTTGATCCGCCGCCACGAGACGCACCCGCGCCTCCAGGGCTTCGTCAAGGGCGCGACGGCGGCCGCCGTCGGGGCGATCGCCGGTGCCGCGATCGTCATCGGCGGTCAGGTCATAACGAGCGCGGGATCCGTTGCGATCGCGCTGGTCGCGCTCGCCCTGCTACTTCAGCCGAGGTGGAAGGTGACCGAGCCCGCGCTCGTCGCGGCCGCGGCGGTCGTGGGGCTGATCGCCTTCAGCTGAACTCAGTTCAGGAACACCAGGTCCCAGGGCTTTCGCGTTTCTGGGGGACCGGTCCCGGTCCAACTAGCGGTCCCACGGGACCCCAAGAACGACGAAAGCCCGCGATCAGAGCGAGCCTTCTGAGTACCGCCACGGGGATTCGAACGTAGACCAGGGGGATGACAAGCCGCTTGGGTAAGCGGGATTTTGCGTAGTCACGTGAAATTCGGATGCCGGCTAGGACGGTGAGGAACGGTCAGAAACGCTCAGATCGAGGTACCAACCGCACCAAACCGCACCACGACACACGAGCCGCCCACCCAGCCCTTCCCCAGAGGCGAGACCGTCAGCTGAAGACGACCGTCGTGTCGCCATCCATCAGCACGCGATCCTCCAGATGCCATTGCACGGCGCGCGCCAGGGTGGTCCGCTCGACATCCCTCCCGAGGCGGATCAGCTGGGCGACGTCGTCGCGGTGGCTCACGCGGATCACGTCCTGATCGATGATCGGTCCCTCGTCCAGCTCCTCCGTGACGTAGTGCGCGGTCGCGCCGATTAGCTTGACGCCGCGCGCCTTGGCCCGCGCGTAAGGATCGGGACCGGCGAACGCGGGCAGGAACGAGTGGTGAATGTTGATGACAGGGCAGCCGACGCGCTCCAGGAACTCGCCGCTCAAAATCTGCATGTAACGGGCGAGCACGACCAGGTCGTAGTTGCCCGCGAGCAGCTCCAGTTGCCGCCCCTCGGCTTCCCGCTTCATCTTCGGCGCGACCGGGATGTGGTGGAACGGGATGCCGAAGTGGCCCACGGCGTCACCCAGGTCCGGGTGGTTGGAGATGACGTCCCCGACGTCGGCCTCCAGCTCACCGCGCCGCTGTCTCCAGAGCAGGTCGAGCACGCAGTGGTCCTCGCGCGAGACCATCAAGGCGATCCGCTTGCGGCGCCAGCGGTAGGACAGGCTCCAGTCGAGCTCGAGGCGCTCAGCCACTTCCAGCGTGAAGTCCCGCTCGACGCTCGCCGATCGCTTCTCGAGTTGGGGCAGGTAGAACACCATCCGCAGGAAGAAGCGGCCGCCCGACGGATCGGTCGAGTGCTGATCCGAGTGAGTGATGTTCGCACCGCGTTCGAAGAGGAACTGGGAGATCCCCGCCACGATTCCCGGCCGGTCGTCGCACCTCACGAGCAGGCAGCCCGTATCCCGATCCTCCATGGCGGGGACGCTACTTCGTAGCTGGGCAAGCGAACGTAAAGTGCCGCCGGCGCGCTGAGCGCGTCGCGAACCTCCCAGGCGCGCTGAAGCAGTGGGCGATGTTCGACCCGCGAGCCTGGCCAGTTGTTGAGGTCCTCCAGTGCGAGCCGCGCTCCGGTGGCGTCGCGTGCTGACGCAGGTGCGCGCGCCGGATGACGCCGAGAACCTGGCGTCCACCAAGTGCGGCGATGCCTGGTTGGGATCCCGCTCGAGGTGCCGGCGGACGTTTTCGGAGTTCGGTCCCGTGAGCACGACCTGAGCCAGCCAAGAGGCATCAACGACCAGCACGTTCGCCGCGCACATCGTCGGGGGCCCTAGACGACCGCGTCTGCGTCTAGTCAGTGCGAGCGCGCTACCTCCCGCGTGAGGGACGGTCCGGTCCCACGGGCGGTCCCACCGTCCCTCCGAAACAACGAAAGCCCGGTGCTGAAGCGAGCTTCCGGAGTACCGCCACGGGGATTCGAATGCGGACGAGCCAGCTGACAACCCGCTTGACTAAGCGGGATTCCCGATAGCTCAGCCGCTTGCGCATCCCGCGAAGACGATGAGGAACGGTCAGAAACGCTCAGATCGAGGTACTGACCGCACCAAGACCGCACCGCGCTCGTCTGGTTGCGCAACAACGCGACCTAGACGCTCGGGCCGACTCGGAACTTGACAGGCTGGATGTACGAGCGCCTCGTGCGTTCGCGGCAATGAGCGCGCGAACGCACGGACGCTATCGGCCATCACGAAGCTCAGCTCTCCTGGAGCACCGACAGGATGTTCCCGGCCGGGTCCTTGAACCAGGCGATGTCGGGACCGCGACCTGCAGCACGACCGCGCATGATTCCCTTGTCATCCGGCGGGAACTCGTCGTAGCGCTCGAACTTGATTCCCCGGGCGGTTAGCTCGTCGACCGTCGTGTCGATGTCGTCGACGGGGAAGTTCAGAACCGTGTTGTTGGACGGCGTGTGGTCGGGCTTCTGATACACGAGCGTCTCGCGCTCCCCGGCGTGCTTCAGCGAAAGCAGTCCCTCCGCCTCGTCGAGAACTTCGATCTCGATGCCGAGCGTCTCGCCGTAGAACCGCTTCGCCGCTTCGATGTCGCGCACCGCCATCCCACTAAATGCCTTGCTCCGCGCGAGCATGATTGCTCCTCTCGTAGGGGTCTCGACATATAGACCCGCGGCAGCCGCGCAAATCATCGGTGAGAACATGGAGGCCCCGCCTGCTCTCGAGCGGGGGGCCATCGCCTAAGCAGGTCAGGTGCAATGCCGCCGCGGCGTCGCGCTCGTCGAGTCCGACGTAGCGCCCCACCGCCGCTTCGGTGGGTAGGCACTCGACCTGTGGAGAACGGCCAGAACCGGTCGGTCCAGGGGAACTCACCGTACGACGACCACACCGCGGCACCGAGTTATCGAGCCGATGTGGCGGCGCCGGCCCGCGCTGCGCACCCCTCCTTATCCGGTCCGAAATAAATGTCCGCGCGCACGATCTTGCCGCGCCGGACTGTGTATCTAATGGCTCCCCAGACCTCGACGTTCATGCCGCTCGCGATGCCCTCTCCTGAGTGGCGAGCGATGACGAGAAACTGATCAG
>JBKPRD010000003.1:0-4092 GCA_046734415.1 Actinomycetota bacterium
GTCGAAGACCTCCTCGAGATCCGCCCGGCTGGCGATCGAGCGCTGCAGCGTGGTCAGGCGCTCGAGCAGCGTCTGCCGGTCCTGGAGCTCACGGATCAGCTGGATGCTCCGCAGCGACAGGCCGAGGACCTTGCCCATTCCTCTGAGCAGGTCCGTCTCCTCCTGGGTGAATGCGTCACGCCCGACCCGGGCGGCCAGCAGCGTGGCGCCGTCATCTCCGGCCGGGCACGACATCCCGGTGCAGAGCCCGAGTTCGCCGAGCTCGCGCTCGAACGTCGGCTCCGCGGCCGCCATGACCAGCTGCTCCCCCGGCTCCGAGCCGGCCGCGAACCCGATCGAGGCCTCCACGCGCCCGTGCCGCACGAGGGCCGCCACCTCGGTGTCGATCGCCTCGGCTGCACGCTCCACCCCGCTTCGCACCGCGTCCTGCTCCTCGGTGAACGAGGAGACGAGCGACAGGAACTCCGCCAGCTGCTGCGTCGTCCAGTTCTCGGACGGGAAGTTCATCAGGCCACCGCCAGAACGCCGAGCTCCCCGCTCATGCGGGCCTCCGCCACGGCCTCTCTACCAGCCTCCGATGCCTCCTCGCGGCTCGAGTGACCGACCGCGAACCATCTTTGGTCCATGCCTCTCCCGGTCAACAAACCCCCGACTAAAGGGTCCCCAATTCTAGGTACTAAGCGGCACGCGACGCCGCACCAAAAAGTGCAGCGAGCTCCGCGTCCAGCCCGGCGGAGCGGCGAACGCGGTAATCGCGCCCGAAGCGAAGCTCCCTTGTTCCCTCGCGCGTCCTCATCACCAGGATCACCTCGGACTCCCCAGGGAAATGGCCGAGGATGACCTTGAGCTCCTCGATCAGCGAAGCGCCGAACTGTGAGGCGTCGATGCCGAGCCGGAGTGGGCCCGTGTCCCGCGCTGCGCGGGCCTTGGCCACCTCGTCCTCGGTGGGCTGGAACAGCTCCACCTCCTGCGCGACGAGCTTGGTCTCCCCACGGCCCTTGTGGTCCAGCCTTCCCCGGACCACCACGATCGCGTCCGCGGCGAGGAATTCCTGCGAGGCCTCGTAGGCCTTCCCCATCACCAGCATCTCGACCTGGCCCTCGACGTCATCGAGCGTGGCGAATGACATCAAGGAGCCGTTCTTGGACTTGTGCCGCTTGAACTCGGTGACGATGCCGCCCACCGTCACCCAGGAGCCGTCCTGCTTGTCGGCGAGGCTCGACAGCGGGCAATCGACCCGCGCCCGCAGCACGTCCTTGACCTCGGCCAGGGGATGCGAGGAGAGGAAGGTGCCGAGGGTCTCCTTCTCGAGGCGGAGCAGCTCGTTCTGATCGAACTCCTCCGCGCGGATCGGGGCGTGATGCTGCCGCGCCGGTCCGGACTCCTCGGCCCCGCCGCCGAGATCGAAGATCGAGGACTGGCCGAGGCGCGAGTCCTCCTGCGCCTTCTGGCCGAACGCGGTCGCGGCGGGCAGCGCCTCGAGCATGCCCTTTCGCGAAGCGCCGGTGGAGTCAAACGCTCCGCATTTGACGAGACATTCGATCGCTCGCTTGTTCACGGTCCGGCTGTCCACCCGCTCGCAGAAATCCCACAACGAGGTGAAGTCCCCGCCCTTCGAATGTGCGTCGAGGATCGCCTGCACAGCGATGTGGCCCACGTTCTTCACGGCGTCGAGGCCGAAGCGGATGCTGTTGCCGGAGACGACGAAGCCGTGGTCGGAGCTGTTCACGTCCGGCGGCAGCACCTCGATGTCCATCTCCGCGCAGCGGTTGACGAAGAACGGGACCTTGTCCTTGGTTGACATCACCGTCGAGATCAGGGCGGCCATGTACTCGGCCGGGTAGTTGGCCCGTAGCCACGCGGTCCGGTAGGAGATCAGCGCGTAACAGGCGGCGTGGGAGCGGTTGAAGGAGTAGTCCGCGGCAGCCTCCATCAGCGACCAGAGATCCTTTGCGACCTTGCGGTCGGTGTTGGACGCCGTCATCCCCTCGAGGAAGTTCTCCTTCATGGTCGCCATCAGATCCCGCTTCTTCTTGCCGACCGCCTTGCGGAGGTCATCCGCCTCGGAGGGGCTGAAGCCGGCCATCTGCTTGGCGATCTCCATGAGCTGCTCCTGGTAGATCACGCAGCCGTAGGTCGTCTCCGTGATCGGACGCAGGCGCGGGTCGGGGTAGCGGATCGACCCTGGGTCGCGCTTGCCCTTGGCGTAGTCGGGGATGAAGCGCATCGCACCGGGGCGATAGAGCGCCCCGATCGCGACCAGGTCCTGGAATTCGGTCGGCCGGATCGTCTTGAGCGCATCCCGCATCCCGTCGGACTCGAACTGGAAGACGCCGATCGAGTCGCCCTTGGCGAGCATCGCGTAGGTCTTCGGATCGTCGAGCGGGATGTCCTTGATGTCGATCCTCTCGCCGCGCGAGCGCTCGATGATCGCAGTGGCGTCCTCGATCACGTCGAGGTTGCGCAGCCCGAGGAAGTCCATCTTGAGCAGGCCGATCTCCTCGATCGGGCCCATCGAGTACTGCGTGACCGTCTTGTAGGCGCGCTCAGGCTTGCCGTTTCCGTTTCCGTTTCCGTTTCCGGCCGCGCGGTCCTCGGCGAGCTGCAGCGGGACGATCTCCTGCAGGGGCCGGTCCGCGATCACGACGGCGGCCGCGTGGATCGAGTGGTTCCGGACGATGCCCTCAAGCCCCTGCGCGGTCTGGATGATCTTCTGCGCGTCGGGGTCCGAGTCGTAGGTCCGCTTCAGCTCCTCCCCCGGCTTCAGGCACTCCTCGAAGCTCGGGCTGCGGCCCATGATCGGCTCGGGGATCTGCTTGGCGAGCCGGTCGCCGGTGCCGTAGTCGTAGCCGAGCACGCGCGCGGCGTCCCGGGTGGCGGCGCGCGGCGCCATCTTGCCGAAAGTGATGATCTGCGCGACGCACTCGCGACCGTACTTGTCCGCGACGTAGCGGATCACCCGCTCGCGCCCGCGGACCGAGAAGTCGATGTCGATGTCGGGCATGGACTTGCGGCCCGGGTTGAGAAACCGCTCGAAGAGCAGTCCGTTCGCGAGCGGATCGAGATCAGTGATCTCGAGCCCATAGGCCACGATCGAGCCGGCGGCCGAGCCGCGGCCGGGCCCGACGGCGACGCCGTTCTCCTTCGCGTACTTGACGAAGTCCCAGACGATCAGGAAGTAGGACTGGAAGCCCATCTCGTCGATCACGCCGAGCTCGAACTCGAGGCGCTCCATCGCGTCGCCCGGGATCGGATCCCCGTAGCGCTTGCGCAGGCCCTCCAGGGCGAGCTCGCGGAGCATCTCCCCCGGCTCCACTCCGTCGGGGGTCGGGAAGCGCGGCAGGAGCAGCTGGCCGAGCTGCATCTCGACCTCGCAGCGCTGGGCGATCTCGAGCGTGCTCGCCACCGACTCGGGCAGATCCGAGAAGGACTCGGACATCTCGTCCGGGCTCTTCAAATAGAACTCGTTCGTGTCGAAGCGGAGCTTCGGCTGCTCGATCGTCGACTTCGTCTGCACGCAGAGCAGCGCCGCGTGGCTGTCGTAGTCCTCGCGCCGGAGGTAGTGGACGTCCGCGGTGGCGACCAGCGGCCGGCCGAGCTCCCGGGCCACCTTGATGATCCCCTCGTTCGCCTTGTCCTGCTCGGGGACGCCGTTGCGCTGCACCTCGAAGTAGACGTTGTCGGGCCCGAAGGCGCCGACCAAGTCGTCGATGTGGGCCCGTGCATCCTGGGGCCGGTCCTCGACCAGCCGGCGGCAGAAGCGCGACTGCAGGCAGCCCGTCAGCGCGATGACCCCATTCGAGTGCGCCGAGAGCAGCTCCATGTCCACGTTCGCCTTGCCGCGCGAGAACCCCTCGAGAAAGCCGGCGGAGCTCAGCTTGACCAGGTTGCGGAAGCCGACGTCGTTGGAGGCCAGCAGGGTGAGGTGGTTGCGCTCGTAGCGCGTCGCCTGCGGCGTCAGGTTGCGGTCGTCGACGAAGTAGGCCTCGAGCCCGATGATCGGCTTGATCCCGGCGGCCTTGCACGCCTTGTAGTGCTCGACCGAGCCGTTCATGACCCCGTGGTCGGTGAGCCCGAGCGCCGGCATGTCGA
>JBKPRD010000004.1:0-4955 GCA_046734415.1 Actinomycetota bacterium
GGAGCGTCTCGCCGAACCACGACACGGAGGGAGACGTTTAGGCAGCAACCACGGTCTGGTGCCTAGACCCACCCCTATCGGCCCAGATCTGCGCTAACCGCCGTCGCCCGGATCTTCCTTCTCTCCAGGCTTTTCCTGGGATTTGTCAGCTTGCTCGTCACCCTTCACACGCGAGAGGCCGTTGGTTCGAACCCAACCGCGCCCACTATTTGTCTAATGGTTGCAGGCAATTCCGTGTCCACTTCGGGCTACGGACGCAGCGCCTGACGCAGCTCGTCATTACGCACCCTTGGACAGTGGATTGATCCTCGCGCGCGAGCACGAGCCGTTTGTCCAGCGTGATCGTGCCAGCACGGGACGGACTCCGTTCGCGGAGTCGGACGCCCGCGCGATGTCTAGACCGCCGAATCGAGCAGCTCTGCGTGGTCATTCTCGGGTGGCGCGCCGTATGCGAAGACCAACAGGTCGTCGCGGCCGTGGTTCACGCTCTGGAGCGGCGTGCCGTGCTCTACACGGATCGCGCCTCCGGGCGGAACGTCGAGCCGCTCCGGCGGCTCGCCAACATAGATCGACAGCGTGCCGGCAAGGACGACGAACGTCTCATCCTGAGTTTTATGGCGGTGACGACGGCCCTTTGCGCCAGGCTCGTAGCGCCACACGTTGGCGCGTATCTGGTCAGAGCCGAGGCGCTCGCTGAGTTCGGCAACCTGGCGAGTGGGCTCGTCCGGCTCGTGTGGGCGAGTGATCCAGTCGAGTTCCTCGGGAAGGACGGCGCGGAACGCCATGTCTGGAAGCTAGCGGTGCTCGTGCGCGCGCAGAATCTGCTCACGAGCATTTCGTGCAGCGCACGTCGTGGACCGGTTTCCCTTCGATCAGATCTCGGACCCAGTCAACGAAGCGGCGCCCGCCCACTTCCTGTGTATAGAACGGGCCGTCGCTGAGCAGCGTGTGCTCGCGCCCGCGCGCGGTGTAGCTGAGCAGCTTCACCCCGGCGCCTTCGATCAGTCGCTCGTTGCGGTTGATCCTCGCCAGGAGATTCCCGACCGGCATCCCGATGATGGGGTACCAGCGCGCCTGCTGGTCGTCGTAGGCATAGTCGTGGCGAGCGAAGACAACCTTTGGGGCATGACGTCCACTCTGGATGAAGAGCCCTGGGAATGTCCAGCGCGCAGCCGGTCGGCCGGGGTTCTCGGTCCAGGCCGGAAGGGCTTTGACCAGCCCCCAGGCACGCATGGCTCTGTTGAAGCGCGGCAGGTCTGGGTAGGTGCCCGATCCGTCGGCTAGCACGGTGATCCTGGCCTTGGGCAGTCGATCCGAGACGAGCGCGCCATAGACCGGCGCCGCGACCGAGCCGGCGCTCTCGCCCGCGACCACGACATTGGTCGCATCCGGAAATGCCTTCGTCAGATGAGCGAGCGCGGCGCTGCCGTTCACGAACCCCTTGTGGTGCACCGTGATGCCGCGTGCGTACGTCCTGGTGACGTTGCCAAGGTGGACGTCAGCCGTGCAGTACGGCACGTAGACGAACGAATAGTCGGCGAACGGGTTGCGCCGGTCAGAGAAATCGAAGATGCCGCCGTCTCCGGCCGGGGTCTCCTCGGGACTGATCGCGGGGTTGTAGAGCTCGGAGCCCGGCGCGCATGTGCGCGCCGAGAAACATCCGCCACCACTTTCGAGGAAGAGGACCACCTTCGTCGGATTCGCCTGGCGAACCCAGAAGCTGAACTTCGACCCGTGTGAGCACTTGCAGTCACCGCCCGGGACGATGCGCTTCCACCCGTGGGCCTTCGCCGCGACCGGCGTCGTCGGCGCCTTGGATCTGTGCGTTTCGTCGCTCGAGCCGCACGCGGCGACGGTCGCGGCGAACACGAAGACCACCAGGACCACGAGGCGAGCCATGATCAGCCTCGTGCGTGTCATCCGATCTCCGATTGGAGAATGTCCGCCACTGGCCGCCGCGCGCTCATCCGTGCCGGTATCGCGGTGAGACCCGCGATGGCGAGAACGGTCACTGGTACCACGGCGAGCAGCTGCCAAGCGGGCGGGGCGACGACCGAGTCGGAGACTGCGGCGAGCAGTACGAACCCACCCGGGATACCCAGGAGCGCCCCGACGAGCGCAGGCAGCACCTGTGCCGCCGACAGTCCTGCCGTGACCTGCTGCGGCGTCGCACCCAGTGCCCGCGAAAGCGCCGACGAGCGCCTCGCGTCGAGCGCCGTCGCCCACGTGATGAAGATCGCGTTGACTAAAGCGAGCGCGACCAGCGTGATCACCAGCGCGAGCAGCACCTGGTCCAAGCGCTCGGCCCGAGCGCTGTTCGAACCGTCATTGAGATCGGCGTGCGATCCCAGTGCGGCAACGATCCCGCTAACGGTGATCGTGACACTGGCAATGGCGAGCAGGAGGCGCCGCGGCCGCCTGGCCGCGATCCGCAGCCCGAGCAGTAGCGGGACTGGTAGTCGCGCCGAGATCCGGATAAGCCAGAGCGTGCGGCGCGGCGCGCGCGCCGAGTCGGCGAGCGCGAGGACCGTGCTGGTCCGAGCGGCGCGCACCGCCGGAACGAGCGTTGCGGCGATCGCAACCCCGAGCGCGACGGCCGCGACGAGGCCGACCGTGGACAGCGTGAGCGTCCGCGCACCTGCGCTTCCGAGGAGGCCGGCGCTGGCCTCGGTGAGCCACGGAGCGGTCAGCGACCCAAGCGCGATCCCGGCCGCGGCGGCGCCAAGGGCTACCACGACGTACTCGGCCAGAAGGACCGCGGCGACCAGTCCTGGCGTGGCGCCGACCGCCTTGAGCAGCCCGACGCGGCGAATCTGGTCGGCCATCCGGCCACCGACGAGCACGGCGACGCTCGCGACGGCGAGCAGGGCCAGGAGCAACGCGCCTGTCATCAGCCCCTTCCGCTCGTTGGCGACCAGGTTGCTGCTGCGCTCCCTGATGTCCTGCCACGCCTCCATCTGCGCGGCGCCGGGCGCTACGGGCGACGGCGGCCGACTGCCGCGGCCTGCGAATGCGCGCGCGGCGTCCGGGTTAGCGAGCTTCAGGTTGACGACGGAGGGAATCGGTTCGTCCGGGGCGAAGCTGAGCGCGTCCGCCTCGGTGAGCCAGGCTAGGCCCGTGTCCGCGCCGCCCAGGCAGAGGTTGACCAAGCACGCGGGCTCCGGATATGGAGCCGTCGCCGCGGTGACGGCAACGCCGTCGACCCGGAGCACGCGGCCCGGACCGCTTGGCACGGGCCCCTGAGCCCGCTCTGCCTCGACGTTCAGCGGCCTCACCCTGACGCGGTCACCCGCGGATACGCCGAGCGCCTGCGCGAAGGCGGCCTCGATCACGACTCCGCCGGGGTGCAGCCAGCCGCCCTTGATCAGCTTCGGCTGGTCAACGCGTGCCGTTGCACGGTCGCGCCCCTCGGTCTGCGCGAGGAGCTTGTGGCCGTTCGCCTCCAGGATCACCGGGACGAGCGGATACGGACCGCTGTGGCCGACGACGCCGGGAGACGTCGTGATCGCTCTTACATGGGCGGAGTCGACACGTGCGCGCGGTTCGTTGGAGTCCGGGAACAGGCCGGCGACCACGTCGGGGCCGTTCGTGGCCTTGCGGGTCGTCTCGTAGGGCTTGTCGATCACGCCCCTGAGGGCAAGCCCCAGGGTAAGCACGGTCGTTGCCGCGGTGATCGCGAGCAGCAGCAGCGCTGCCTCGCCGGGGCGCCGGCGCAGGTCGCGCGCGGCGAGTCGGCCGACCACGAGGAGACGTCCCACGGCTCAGCCCTCCAGCCCGACGAGATCCCCGAGTTGCCCGCTGCTCCCGCGCGTGAGTCTCGTCTCCTCGACGAGGGCGCCGTCGCGCATCGTGATCAGCCGGTCGGCAGTGGCCGCGACTCGTTCCTCGTGAGTGACGATCACGAGCGTCTGCCCCGCCGCGCGCAGCCTGTCCAGCAGCCGCAGCACGTCAAGCGTGGCGGCGCTGTCGAGGTTCCCAGTCGGCTCGTCCGCGAGCACTACCAGAGGGTCGTTGCTGAGCGCGCGGGCGATCGCGACGCGCTGCCGTTGCCCGCCCGAGAGCGCCGACGGCAGGTGGTCAGCTCGGGCGGTCATCCCGACCTGGTCCAAGAGCTCCGTCGCTCTCGCTCGCGCCGCATGGGGCGAGCGCCCCGCCAGTAGCGCCGGGAGCTCGACGTTCTCGAGCGCTGTGAGCTCGTCCATCAGGTGGAAGGCCTGGAAGACGAAGCCGACGGAGTGGCGGCGCATGCGCGCGAGGGCCTTCTCGCTCAGCTGGTCGATACGGCGGCCCCCGAGCGAGACCTCGCCGTCCGACGGACGTTCCAGACCGCCGAGCAGATGCAGCAAGGTCGACTTTCCGCAGCCGCTCGGGCCCATGACGGCAAGCGTCTCGCCCGGCGCCACTTCGAACGCGACGCCGTCGAGGGCGCGCACGAGGCCGTCGCCCCGCCCGAACTCCTTTGCCAGCCCGCGCGTCTCCACGACCGGCTGGGTGCGCAATTGCGACTCACCCGTGTTCATGACTGTCCCTTCCTTGTGTTCCAAAACGCTGCACACGCTTCGAGCCAGCGCATATCCGCCTGCAGCCTCAGCACCACGCCCTCGAGCAAGAGCGCGGCGACCGAACCGTCCGGCTCGGCTAACGCGGCCCGCTGCGCAGCGGCTAGCTCGGCCAAGAGCGCGTGCCGCTGGGCGTCGACCAACCTGACCGGGTCGCGCAATCCCGCGGCCGCCGTGGCCACCAGCTTGAGATGGAACTCCGCCGGCGCCGGCTTCGGCCAGCTCGTGTCGTCGAGCCACTCGGTTACGCGCGCGCGGCCCACGTCGGTGAGCTGGTAGACCTTCCGATCCGGCCGGTCGGCCTGCCCGACTCGCTCCGAACTGACGAGACCAGCCTTCTCGAGCCGGCCCAGCGTCACGTACACGTGGCCTGCGTTCATCGTCTCGGCAAGGGGC
>JBKPRD010000005.1:0-2994 GCA_046734415.1 Actinomycetota bacterium
GGATCGCCCGCTTCGGCGTTCGTCGGACGGGAGCTATCTCTACTACGCCGGTGACGTGGCCTACGTGCGCAACAAGTTCGCGCGCGGGTTCGATCGGCTCATCTACGTCCTTGGCGCCGACCACCACGGTTACATCGCTCGACTCAAGGCTGCGGCCTCGATGCTGGGACACGATCCTGAAAAGCTCGAGGTGCTCATCTACCAGCTCGTCCACCTCCTCGAGGGTGGCGAGGCGAGGCAAGCGTCGAAACGGCGCGGGGACGTGGTCTTCCTGCGGGAGCTCGTGGAGAAGATCGGGATCGACGCATCGCGCTGGTACCTCGTCTCGCGGGGACACGACCAGCCGATCGACATCGATGTCGATCTCGCGAGGGAGCGGAGCGAGAAGAACCCTGTCTACTACGTCCAGTACGCACACGCGCGAATCGCGGGGATCCTGAGGAACGCCGGGGCGCGGCAGGCCTCGGCCGAGGTGCCGGACGACGTCGCTGCGGAAGAGCGGGACCTGGTCAAGCGGCTCGCCGAGTTTCCGGAGGTCGTGCGAGAGGCGACCGAGCGGCGGGGCCCGCACGCGATCCCGACATACGCCATCCGCGTGGCCGACGATTTCCACCGCTTCTACCACCAGCACCGCGTGCTCGACAGCGAGCAGGAGGCCTTTCGCCTGGGCCTGGTGGTGGCAACGAAGAACGTCCTCGCGCGCGCGCTCGACCTGATCGGGGTCGAAGCTCCGGAGCGCATGTAGCGGTGTTCGTCGCGCCTAACGGAGTCTGACCCCGGCTCGAAGCGGCGTACAATCCGCGTGTGGGGGAGACCGTGGAGCGGACGGCGGCGCCGGTTCCGAGCCCGCCGGACAAGGCGCCCGACCGGAACCTCGCGCTCGAGCTCGTCCGTGTGACCGAGGCCGCGGCCATGAACGCGGGCCGGTGGATCGGGCGCGGCGACAAGATCGCCGCCGACCAGGCCGCGGTCGACGCGATGCGCATCATGCTGGACACCGCCGAGATGGCCGGCGTCGTCGTCATCGGCGAGGGCGAGAAGGACGAGGCGCCCATGCTCTTCAACGGCGAAGAGGTCGGAAGCGGCCATGGCCCCGAAGTCGACGTCGCCGTGGATCCGCTCGAAGGAACCCGGCTGACCGCCCTCGGAATGCCCAACGCGATCGCCACGATCGCACTCGCGGAACGGGGGACAATGTTCTTCCCGGGCGCCGCCGTCTACATGGACAAGATCGCCTGTGGGCCCGAGTCTGCTGATGCGATCGACATCGAGGCGCCGCCCGCCGACAACGTTCGCGCGGTCGCGAAGGCTCGCGGCGTCACTCCGACCGAGATCTCCGTCGTCGTCCTCGACCGTCCTCGTCATGAGCAGCTGATCAAAGACCTCCGGGAGGTGGGCGCGAAAGTGCTGCTGATCACCGACGGCGACGTCGCGCCCGCAATCGCCGCTGCTCAGCCCGGCACGGGGGTCGACCTGCTGATGGGAATCGGCGGAACACCCGAAGGCGTCCTCTCCGCCGCAGCGCTGAAGTGCGTCGGCGGGGCGATTCAGGGGAAGCTCTGGCCACGCAACGACGAGGAGCGCCAGAGCCTGGTCGACGACGGCTACGACCTCGACCGCGTGCTCACCACGGACGATCTCGTCGGCGGCCGCGACGTGTTCTTCGCAGCCACAGGCGTGACGACCGGGGCGCTTCTGCGCGGTGTCCGCTACACCCGCGACGGGGGCATCACGGACTCGATCGTCATGCGCTCGCGCTCAGGCACGGTCCGCCGCATCGAGGCGAACCACGCCTTCGAGAAGCTCGAGCAGATCTCGAACCTGGCCCTGCGCTAGGGCGCTCTAGGCCGGAACCTCTTGCTTCTCCCACTCCGGCGCGTACGACCCGCTCCGCGCTGCGCCGTTGAACTTCGCGCGCCGGTAGAACGCCTGCTGGCCGGCCTCGACATTCGCTGGATCACCGCCCCAGGCCTTGAGCGCCGGAGCCTGCAGCGCGCGACCGTACGAGAACGACAGCTGCCAAGGGTGCGGGCCTAGCGCGTTCATCGCGTTCAGGTGGGCAGTGGCGTCCTCGTCGGTCTGGCCGCCCGACAGGAAGACGATCCCTGGGACGGCCGCCGGAACGGTGTTCGTCAGGCATTTGATCGTCAGCTCGGCGACGGTCTGCACGTCGGCCCGATCTGACGCGTCGTAGCCGGAAAGCACCATGTTCGGCTTCAGGAGCATCCCCTCGCGGTGCACGCGCTGGTCGAAGAGCTCCGTGAAGACGGCGCGCTGCGTCCGCTCGGTCACGTGGTACGCCTCGTCGATCGTGTGGTCGCCGTCCATGAGGACCTCCGGCTCGACGATCGGCACGAGCCCCGCCTCTTGGCTCAGCGCCGCGAAGCGGGCGAGCGCGTGCGCGTTCGTCCAGATCGCGTACTCGCTCGGACGGCCGTCGCCGATCGAGAGCACCGCGCGCCACTTCGTGAACTTGGCACCGAGGTCGCGATACTCGGCGAGGCGCTCACGTAGTCCGTCGAGGCCCTCAGTAATGGTTTCGTCCGGCGCGCCGGCCAGCGGCTTCGCTCCGGTGTCGACCTTGATCCCCGGGATGATCCCTTTGCTCTCGAGGAGCTTGGGAAACGGAGTTCCGTCCGCCGAGCTCTGACGGATCGTCTCGTCGTAGAGGATCACGCCGCTGATGAACTCCTCCGCGCCCTCGGTGAGGAAGAGAAGGTCGCGATAGCCCCGGCGACTCTCCTCCGTAGACTCGACGCCGATCGAGTCGAACCGCTTCTTGATCGTCCCCGAGCTCTCGTCCGCGGCAAGGATCCCTTTGCCCTCGGCGACGAGTGCTGTTGCGATCTCGTTCAAGTCAGTCATTCCAGCCCTCCTGTGGTCTCTGGAGGAATTATCCCCGCTATCGTTCGGCCCGAACGCGGACGTAGCTCAGCTGGTAGAGCATCGGCTTCCCAAGCCGAGGGTCGCGGGTTCGACTCCCGTCGTCCGCTT
>JBKPRD010000006.1:0-4780 GCA_046734415.1 Actinomycetota bacterium
CGTCCAGCCCGGCGATCCGACGACGAGCTGGCTCGTCGACAAGCTGGACGGCACGCAGCACGCCTTCGACGCCCAGTGCGTGGGCGGCTCGTGCGGGGGGCAGATGCCGCTCAATCGCCCGCAGCTTCCCCAGGCCGTGCGTGATGCGATCAGGACGTGGATCGCGAACGGCGCGGCCGACGACTGTCCGTGAACGACCGCTCGTGATCCGTGGCGAGGGCACCGCGATCGTCCGAGGCGTGACGCCCGAGGAGGTCTTCTACTTCGTCCTCGATCCGGCGCAGTACACCAAGGCCGACACGAAGATCGTGTGGGTCACGAAGATCGCCGACACGCCGGACGGGATGATCGCGCGCGAGGACGGCAAGTTCCTGGGGCTCCTGCCGGGCTCCGTGATCACGCGCTACCGCTGGGAGCCGCCGCACCGCATCGACGTGCGGCTCGAGCGTGGGGTGCCGCGCTCGATCCATGCCTGGTTCGAGATCGACGAGGTCGAGGGAGGCACCCGCATCCACCACGTAAAGGAGATCGAGATGGGATGGGGGCCGCTGGGCGGCTTGCACGACATCGTCGCCGGCCGCTGGTTCGCCCGCTCGGTGCGGCAGGAGGTCAGCGAGATCGCACGGCTCCTCGAGGCGGGCGAGCGCGGCGCGCCCCGCCTTCCCTGATCGAGCCGGCGGCGCTCACCGGCAGATGAGCTGTGTGCTGTCGCGCATCGCCACCGGTCCCAGCGCCGCGAAGCGGGCGCGGGCGAGCCGCGTGCTCGCGCGCATGGATGACTCGGCCCGAGACCTCACTCCCCCGGCATGAGTGGCTTCCTGTCGCTCGCTACGTTCCCGCCCCGCGACGCTCCCACGGGAGGCGCGAGCCGGGCGGCCCTAGGCGGTGAAGGCGGCGGCGTGCTGGCGGATGAACTCCTCGAACGTCGTCGGCCGTCGCTTCCCCACCCGCTCCACCGCGTCCGTCACCGCCGAGAAGTCGCCCTGACGACAGCGCACCTCGAGGTCGAGGACGCCCTGCGCCTGCCATTCGGGCATGCCGCCCTGGCGCATCATCGTGTCCTTGTATGCCTCGTCGGGTACGGGCACGTGTCGCACGCTCCGTCCGAGGACGCGCGAGAAGCGCTCGGCGATGTCGGCGAACGTCAGCCGCTCGGGACCCGTGACGAGGTAGATCTCGCCCGCATGTCGCCCGATGGCCTCCGTCAGCGCGGCCGCCGCCACCGAGGCGGTGTCCTGCGCATCGACGTGGCCCGCGGCACCGGTTCCGGTCGCGTTGTAGATCGCGCCGTCGCGCTTGATGGTGTCGGCGGACCACAGGCTGTTCTGCATGAAGAAGGTCGGCTGCAGGATGGTGTACGGCAGCCCCGAGTCGACCAGCGCGACCTCGGCGCATCCGTGGACGCGCCCGAAGAAGGTCTTCGACCCGGGATGCGCGCCGATGGCCGAGAACTTGACCAGGTGCGCGATCCTCGCGTCGCGTGCTTCCTCGATGAAGGCACGTTCGAAGTCTCCCATGTGCTGGTGGACGGCGGCGAGCAGGAACACGCGCTCGACGCCTCGCATCGCAGCGCGGGCCGCCGTCCGCTGCGCGAAGTCGCCCTCGAACAGCTCGACCTCGGGCGGCAGGACGGCCGCGGCGGCCGTCTTGTCGCGGACGAAGGCCCGCACGCGGGCGCCGCGCGCGAGCGTCTGCTTCACGACTTCCAGTCCGTTCGTTCCGGTGGCGCCGGTCACGAGCACAATCATGAGCTCACCTCTTCTTCCGCTCGCGGAGGCGTTGGCACCCGGCAGGGCTACCGGCGTTGGCGACATGCCTCGCGCCGGTGCGCACCCTACCGAGCTGCCACGGCGAGTCGACGCCCGTCACGTCCGGCGCAGCGGCGGTGACGCCGGCCCCACCGCCGGCTTTGCGCGGTCATCGATTGTCGGCATCCTGCGTGACGGAAGCGCTGACGGACGGCGACACGAGCGTGAACGGGCCGCTCTGGACCCAGGCACGCTGACTGGGTGCAAAGCGAGGGGCGAGGAGCCCGTCGTTGATCTCGCGCGTCACCGCGAAGCGATTGAACTGCGTCGCGGGAATGAAGAGCCGGTCGTTCGACAGGCCGCCGTCGGAGAAGTCCTCGAGGTCCACTTCCACCGCCGCGAGGATGCCGTCGCCGTCGGTGTCGACGCGCGCGACCTCCGCCTTGTAGGCGTCGAAGAGGCGCTGGGGAAGCGGTACGCCGGGCTCGAAGGACACCACCCGGACGAATGTGTCGAGCAGGATCTCGTTGGCCAGCCCGCTCGGGATGAAGCGGAGCCGCTTCTCTTTGTGGTCGTCGTTCAGCACCATGCCACGGTCGGGATCGCTCGGGCTGGTGTCGAGGAGGCGGTCTGGATCTCGAGGGTTGTTCGGGTTGTCGCCGACGAGCAGCGGGTCGTGCGTACCGCCCGTGAAGCCCGGCCCCGTGGGCCCGGTGCCGGCGGGACCGGAGCCCGGGACGATGGAGGAGAGGAAGCCGAGCCGACCCTGCGCGAACTCGTCGGCGAAGCCGCCCGTGAAGGGCAGCTCGTAGAGCGGGAAGACCCAGTCCGTGTACTGGTTGAACTCCCAGTACGAGTGGCAGTCGCTCTGCTGGAGACAGTTGTACGCGCCCATCGAGAGCATGATTGGCACGACGTTCGACTGCACGTCCGGGAAGTGGTCACTGGCGCTCGGAAGGCGTGGCGGGTTGCCGTCGCGCGTGAAGACGTGGGTCGGGACGTTGTTGCCGCCGCCGATGTTGACGAGAGCGTTCGCGTCGTCCTGCGTGATCATGCCGAACTGCGGCGTGCCGTCGGCGCGCAGCGGGCCGACGTCGGGGACGACGACGTCGTGGATCATCCAGCCCTCGTACCAGCCCGACTCGTTGTTGATGACGAAGAGCGGGGAGATGTCCGTGAAGATGTCGATGAACGCGCCGGGATCGTTCGGGTCGGTCGGCAGCCCGGGCTTCGGCTCGAGGACGAGGCGGACGGAGCCGAGGGTGGGCGTGTCGTGGTTGGCGCCGGTCGCGGTCGGGGCGACGCCGTCGTTGATGCCGGGGATCGTGGTGGTGAAGACGTTCGGCTCGAATCCCGTCGAGTCGAGCAGGAAGTAGCCGAAGAGCTGACTCGGCGGCGGCGCCTCCGAGAAGATGGTGAGTGGCGGATAGGTATGCGGTCGGCTTGCGAGTTCGACGAGCCGCGCTTTCAGCGGCGCGGGCAGGTTGCGAACGTCGCCGCGGCGGTCGATCCCGCGGCTGCCCGGCTGGTGTGGCGTTGGTGCGCCGGGGGCCGTGCCGATGGACGCGTGTAAACAGGCCGAGACGAGAAACGACTGCAAAGCGGACGGTTTCATTGCTCTCTCCCTTCGGGTGCGCGCGGACTGGCGCGCGATGAGTTTCCTGACTGTAGTAGGGAGCGAGGCGGCCGAGGTTACAGCGCGCAAACTTCGTCAGGCGGCGTGGCGTTTCGCGACGGCGACGGCGACGGCGGTGACGACGCTCGGTGCAGGGCGTCGCGCGATGCGTGCTCGCATGACGATGCAGCCGCGCCGCCTGCGCTCGATTGGCGCTCGGGGCATCACGGCGTCCACGCGACGATCACCCGCGCGCTCGGCGACGCGCTCCCGGCGCGCGGCTCGAGCGTGACCTCGACGCCGTCAGGCAGCGTGGCGAGCGCGGGACTCTCTGCGATCAGGCGGCCGTTGCCGTCGGCGTCGGTCTGCACCGCGCCCAGCGAGGTCCACGTGTCGGCGTGCCGGACCCACACCACGTACGCCTGTCCCGCAGGCGCCGCGGAGAACCTGGAGAAGGTGAGCACCGCGATCGAGGCCCCGGGCCGTCCGCGGTAGCGGGCGTGGGTCTCTGCCGGTGTTCCCGGCGTGGGAGCGAGGCGGAGGTTCACGCTGTCGCTCGAGGTGACCATCGAGAGCGCGCGGTCGTAGCGCGCCAGCGTCGCGTGCTCCACCCAGTGGCGAATGCCGAGGATGGCGAGGAGGCACGATGCGACGAGCGCTGCCCAGTGCGGACCGAGGGCGCCGCGCAGCTTCTGGAGGCCTGCGCGAATGCGCGTCTTGGCGGTTCCGAGCGGCAGGCCGAGCTCCGATGCGACCTGCTCGTGGGTGAGGTCGTCGAGGAAGGCCAGGCTGAGCGCCCGGCGCTGCGGAGGTGGAAGCTCCTCGAAGGCCGACTGGATGATGGCGCGGCGATGCTGCTGCGAGGCCGCCTCCGCAGGACCGGGCTCACGCGCAGGCAGGCTGTCGAGGACGAGGCCCTCGGGATCGGGAACGATCTCCGGTTGCCGGCTCCGGCGGCGCAGCTCGTTCAGGAGGCGGAAGTGCGCGATCTGGAGGATCCACGCGCGGACCGTGCCGCGCTCGGGGTCGAACCTGGCCGCGTTGCGCCAGACGGCGAGGAACACCTCCTGGACGAGGTCCTCGGCACCGGCGCGGTCGAGGGTCTGGACGGCGAGCCCGAGGATCAGCCGGGAGAAGCGGCGGTAGAGCAAGTCGAGCGCCTCGTCGGAGCCACGAGCGACCTCGCGCATCAGCTCCTCGTCGCGGGAGGCGTCGTCCGTTGTTGCCATCCCTCGGGTTCCGCTCGTGCGACCGTACATTGCTGCAGCCGTTTCCACCAATACACCGGGGACGGCATTCTGGATCTGTTGGGCGCGGTGGCCGGCATCACCGGCGAGAGAGGGCCTCCAAGGGCGCCGGCGGCGAGCAACCCCCCGGCGCAAGCGCAGATCGGCCTCGCCCGGGACGTCGCGGGTGA
>JBKPRD010000007.1:0-5668 GCA_046734415.1 Actinomycetota bacterium
TCTAGCTCTCGCGGCTGGCTGCCTCGCTGCTGATCTGACCGGCCGGAGCGGTGCCGCCCTCCTCGTACGAGAACGGCGGGTATTCCTCGGTGATCAGCAGGAAGTAGCCCGACGTCCTGACGAGATACGCCATCGCCGAGCGCATCGGATTGAACAGACCCTCGCCGAGCTTCCCGGTGAACAGGATCACGAACCAGGCGATGAGCGCGCAGACGTAGAGGATGATGGCCTGGACGATCGCCAGCAGCATCACCGGAATACCGATGATGAGGCGCAGCCCGGTCTTCAACCGGCTGTACGCGTCGAGCGGAGGCGGAACACCGATCCGAACCGGGTAGTCCGGCGCATCCTCACCGCCGAAGGAAGGGAACTCGTCCGTCAGCAGGTAGAGGAAGCTGTTGGTCCTGCTGGACATCCGAAGGTATCCCGCGTTGAAGTTGTAAAGGCCCTCCGGATACTTGCCGGTGAACACGATCGCGAACCAAGCGATGATCGCGGAGATCTCAGCCACGATCCCATAGATGTACGCAACGATCATCCACGGGATCGCGACGATGTATCGGAAGAAACTCGTGAGCCGGTTCCTGCCATCGAGGGCCGGATCCGCCTCGTAGCTAATGGGGTACATATCTCTCTCCAGGTCGAGGTCTCGGGGATTTCACGCCCCCGGCATACGCCGCCCCTTGGACGCGCGGCCACCCTACCCCACGCGACGGAGGGCAGTCCAGCATCTGCTCCGGTTACCCTCCGCGGTCCGCTGATGACACGAACAATCGTTGAGATCCCCGACGCTTTGAAGCCCGCCGACGGGCGATTCGGCTGCGGCCCCTCCAAGGTGAGGCCGGAAGCACTCGCAAAGCTGGCGAGCCAGAACGACCTGCTCGGAACCTCACACCGCCAGCCCCCGGTGAAGGATCTCGTCGCGCGTATCCGCACCGGACTCGGGGAGCTCTTCAGCCTGCCCGACGGCTACGAGATTGCGCTGGGCAACGGCGGAACGACCGCCTTCTGGGACGCCGCAGCCGCCTGCCTCGTCCGCGAGCGGGCGCTGCATCTGACCTACGGCGAGTTCTCATCGAAGTTCGCCAAGTCGACCGCCGGCGCTCCGTTTCTCGCCGACCCCATCCTGATCGAGGCCGATCCGGGCGACGCCCCAGCGCCGGTAGCCGATCCGGAGGCCGACGCGATCGCCTGGGCTCACAACGAGACCTCAACCGGCGTGCTGGTGCCGGTGGAGCGACCGGGCGACGCGGGCGACAGCCTGGTCCTGATCGACGCCACCTCGGGCGCGGGCGGGCTGCCCGTCGACGTCGCACAGGCCGACGCGTACTACTTCGCCCCGCAGAAGGCCTTCGCCTCGGAGGGCGGGCTCTGGCTCGCGATCCTGAGCCCGGCCGCGATCGCGCGGATCGAGGAGCTCGACGGAATCGACGGCCGCTGGCAGCCGACCTTCCTCTCGCTTGCCACCGCGCTCGAGAACTCACGCAAGGACCAGACCTACAACACGCCCGCGCTCGCGACGCTCTTCCTGCTGGCGGACCAGATCGAATGGCTGCTTGACGGGGGCGGGCTCGACTTCGGCGTCTCGCGGAGCAGGGCTTCGTCGGATCACCTCTACGGCTGGGCAGAGGCCTCGGATGTCGCCAGCCCGTTCGTCGCTGACCCCGCGAAGCGCTCGCTGGTCGTCGGCACGATCGACTTCGCAGAGGAGGTTGACGCCGCCGCTCTGGCGGCCTCGCTGCGGGCGAACGGCATCGTCGACACGGAGCCCTACCGGAAGCTGGGCCGCAACCAGCTGCGGATCGGGATGTTCCCCGCCGTCGATCCGGGCGACGTCGAAGCACTGACCGCCTGCATCGACTGGGTCCTCGAGAACGCGGGCGACGTGCGCGGATGAAGGTCCTGGTCAAGGAGAAGATCGCCGACTCGGGCGTCGAGCTGCTGCAGGAGAACTTCGACGTGGAGCTCGGCCTCGACTGGGACGGCGACGAGCTCGAGAAGCGCATCGGGGAGTTCGACGGGATCCTGATCCGCTCGGCCACCAAGCTCACCCCGGCTCTGATCGAGCGGGGCGAGCGGCTCAAGGTGATCGGCCGCGCCGGCACCGGCGTGGACAACGTCGACATCGAGGCGGCCACCAAGCGCGGCATCGTCGTCGCGAACGCCCCCGAGGCGAACTCGATCGCCGCCGCCGAGCACACCCTCGCGCTGATGCTGTCCCTCTGCCGAAACATCCCTCAGGCGCACGCCTCGCTCGCCGCCGGCAAGTGGGACCGCTCGAGCTTCAAGGGCACGGAGCTCTACGGAAAGACCCTCGGGGTCCTCGGCTTCGGGCGGATCGGCCAGCTGGTCGCTGCGAGGGCACAGGCATTCGACATGCAGGTCGTCGCCTACGACAAGTTCGTCACGGCCGAGCGCTTCCGGGAGCTGGGGGTGGAGGGCATCGACGAGCCGGCCGAGCTCTACGCCCGAGCCGACTTCATCACCCTGCACCTGCCGAAGACGCCGGAGACCGTCAACATCATCGACGCCACCGCGATCGGGCAGATGCGCGAAGGGGCGCGGATCGTCAACTGCGCCCGGGGCGAGCTGATCGATCTCGACGCCCTTGTCGGCGGACTCGATTCAGGCAAGCTCGCGGGCGCCGCTCTGGACGTGTTCCCCGAGGAGCCGTTCACGGACCATCCGATCCTCGAGCGCGACGATGTCGTGGTCACCCCCCATCTGGGCGCATCGACCGAGGAGGCACAGGACCGCGCCGGCGTGGTCACCGCCGAGCAGGTGACCGCGGCGCTCACCGGAGGGGTGGTGACCACGGCCGTCAACATCGCCGCCGTCCGCCCGGAGGTGATGGAGCAGCTGGCGCCGTTCGTGCCGCTCGCCGAGAAGCTCGGGCGGCTCGCGCAGGGACTCGCCGAGGGAGCGCCCGACCGGGTGGAGGTCGAGTTCCGGGGCCGGCTGGCGGACCAGGACACGCGCATCCTCGGCATCGCCACCCTCGTCGGCATCCTCTCGGGGCACACCGAGGAGCCGGTCAACCTCGTCAACGGGCCGCACATGGCTGAGGAGCGGGGGATCGAGCTCACCGAGACCCGCGACGCCACCTCCGAGGACTTCACCGAGCTGGTCGTCGTGCGCCTTCACACCGGCGCCGAGGCCGTGGAGGTCGCGGGCACGGGAGTGGGGCCCCGCAACATCCCGTACCTGGCACGCGTCTGGGGGGAAGACTTCTACCTGCCCTTCGCCGACCACCTGGCGATCTTCCGCTACACCGATCAGCCGGGCATGATCGGCCGGGTCGGCACGATCTTCGGCGAGGAGGGTGTCAACATCGTCTCGGCGGCGGTCGGGGCAGAGCCGGACGGCGAGACGGCGGTGATGGCGCTGACCACCGACGCGCCGGTGAACCCGGCGACGATCGACCGCATCCTCGAGCTCGAGGGCTTCGCGGTCGGGCGCGCGGTCAGCCTGTAGCCACTCGGCCGGCGACCCAAAAGCGGGGTTGCAGCCGCCGCAGCGCCGGGATAGCGTCGCCCTGTCCATGAAGCGCAAACCGGGGACCATGGCGGTGGTCATGGGGGTGACGCTCGTCAGCCTGCTCGCGGCCGGCTCGGCGTCGGCGACCTCGATCAGCCTTCCGGTCGTCAAGCAGATCGGCCAGCTGAGCGTCCCCAAGCCGAACGGCATCGCTTACGACGACTACAACGGCGAGGCCTACGTCACCAGCGTAGGACCGCCGCCGCGTATCTACCGCTACGACATCAGAGGGGAGATCCCGTTCGAGGTGGGCTTTACCGACCTCCCCGCCGGGACCGACCCCGGCTCGATCGACTGGGGCGCGGACGGGTACCTGTACGTCGTCGACCATGCCCACGACCGGATCTTCCGGGTCTGTCCGGAGTGCGGAGACGTGCAGGAGGCCTTCCATCTACCCATGGCGAGCTTCATCACCGAGTTCCTCGACCTGTACCAGGCCGGGCCAACAGCGCTCGACTTCGGCGACAGCTTCTCCGCAGGCGGGATTTGGATCGGCGCGGGCCTGGAGACCCGGATCCCGCTGCCGGACACGATCACCCCGAACGGCGGCGACATCCTGAACGACGTCGGCAAGGTGAAGAAGGGCCGAATCCAGGACGAGCTCCTGTTCGCGGACGCCAACAACAACCAAGTCGTCCGGATGAGCGATACGCCGGTGCCCGGGTTCCTGGGCACGATCGGCGGACTCCCCGGGACCCCGGGAATTCAGCCCCCGCGGGACCTCGACGTCAACCCGCTCAACCTGAATCCGAACGTCAACGGCGCCGCGATCCACCCGATCTTCGTCCCCTTGCCCGACCTCGGTCTCTATGAATCGCTGGGGCCGAACGGCCCGTGGATGCAGGTGCCCGCGACCGGCATCGGGCGGCCGACCCAGGTCGGCTCAGATTGCGACACCGTCGGCATCACCAGCTTCAGCCAGAACCTGGTCACCTTCTTCAAGCAGGACGAGCCCAAGGGCTCGCATTGCGAGGACTTCGTCGAGCTGCTGCTCCAGCCTGAGAGCGGGACTCCACTGACCTTGGCAGGCGCGCTCAAGGCGTACTCGGACGGCAAGGGCCGAATCAACCTTCTCCCCGGGCTCAAAGATTTCAGCGCGTCGACCGCGAAGTCGAAGAAGAAGCTCAAGCTGACGGCCGGTCGAGTCACGAAGTTCAGAGCGAAGCTGCCGGCGGCGGTGATCGGCAAGTTGCGCAGAAAGGGCAAGGCGGTGGTGACGGTGCGGGTCAAGCTCACCAACTCGCTGGGCCAGACCGCGAGGGTGAGTCGCGGTGTACGGATCAGGCGCTGAGTGGACACGACTACGGGGGAGGGAAGGAACCGGGATGTCAGTGAACCTTCGTTTGACCTGTCTTCTCTGCTGTGCGGCGGGCCTGCTGCTCGGGGCCGAATCGGCCTCGGCGAGCACGATCACCTTTGAGAACGGCGGGGCGACGCTCCAGGTGCGGGCGGATACGGACCCAGTCAACTCGATGAAGATCGGGCTCGTGCCCGGCAATCCGGACGACTACCGGATCGCGGACACCGCTTCCGACATCGGCGCCATTCCGAGTAGCTGCCTGCGCGAAACCGCTCGCAGCGTCCGCTGCCCCAGTGACAAGGTGGGGGCGGTGAGTGTCTTCCTCTCCAACGGCAGCGACACCTTCACCGTGCTGGATCCCGCCAACATCCCCGGGAACGTCACGCTCACCGTTCGCGGTGGGCTCGGGGACGACAACATCGCCGGACGCTTCGGCGCCGGCAAGGAGTTCCTCTATGGGAACGACGGCAACGACGTCGTGACCGCGCACTGCCCCGGGGATGGCAAGACCGTCAACGGGGGCCCCGGCAACGACCTGCTGTCGATCTGCGGCACCACACAGCCGAGAAGCCTGGCCCTCTACGGGCTGCCCCACCTCGGCGCATCGGGCGCGATCGGCACATTGATCGGCGAGGGCGGGAACGATCGCCTCACCGGCGGGCCCGAGAGCGACTACATCAAGGCCGGAGCCGGCAACGACATCGCCAAGGGCGGCCCGGGCAAGGACATCATCGACTGCGGGGCCGGCAAGCGCGACCTCGGCGTGGGCGGTGGCGGCCGCGACCTCGGCAAGAACTGCGAGAAGGTCAAGCACTGATCCAAGCCCGATAT
>JBKPRD010000008.1:0-16916 GCA_046734415.1 Actinomycetota bacterium
TCGTCCTATGCGCGGCGTGGGTCTGGAGCACGCGACGCGAAGAAACGCTCGACCGTGTCGAGCGGCTCGATGTTGCGTTGAGCACGAGCGAGCATTAGGGCGCCGCGAGCGAGAGCGAGCCCGAAGTCCACGAGGACTATGTCAGCGCCTACGACCTCGGGCGCTTCGCGGAGTCTGCCCGATTCGTGCGGCATTACCCAGAACAGAACCCGGTGTTGCGCGATCTGCTTCCGACGATCACCACGCCGACCCAGATCGTGGCCGGGCGCGACGATGACCTCGTGTCCGTGGTCGAACAACCAGTACCTCGACGACCACCTCCCCAACAGCGAGATCCACCCACTTGTATGCCGGGCTTTCGCCTACGCGCCGACCGTGAGAGACTGGAGCAGGGCCTGGAACGTGCGGTTTGAAAGCTGTCCGGTTAGGTCCACCTTCAAGCAGAACGTCGCGCTCGGGAACGGCGACCGCGGGATCGAGGCGGCCGCCGGCGACGCGGACGCCGGAGGCAACTACGCGCGCGGCCTAGTGCTCGTGCTCGACGCCGTCGGGCAGCACCACCCACGGATGGCGCCGCGACTCCCAGACGGAGACCCTAGGCGGCGGAAACGACGGGTCGGCGAAGGCGCCGATCGGGACTGCGATCCGGTCGGGATCCGTCTGGTAGAAGACCGTCGCGCCGCAGTCGGGGCAGAAGTGGAACGTCCGCTCCTCGCCCTCGTCGGAGACGCGGACGTAGTCGGTGTACCGGCCGACGACCCGCACCCGCTCGACCGGCCAGCGCGCCTGCATCGAGAACGCGCTCCCGGTCCGCCGCTGACAGGCGAGGCAGTGGCACATCGAGATCCGGACCGGGTCGCCCTCGACCGTGACGCGCAGCTGTCCGCAGCTGCAGGACGCCTCCAGCGAGCTCATGGGGCGATCCTACGCGAGGCCCGCTCTACGACTTCGGGACGCGCTCCTCGAGGACGAGCATCACGCGCCGGAGGAGGTTGTTCAGCTGCTCCTTCTCGCGTTCCGTGAGCGCCTCCGCGAGCAGCGCCTCCTTTTCCGCCTGAACCCCGATCGCCTCCTGGTGGATGCGGCGGCCCTTCGCCGTCAGCTCGACGAGCACGCCGCGGCGGTCGTCGGGGTCGGGCAGGCGGCGGACCAGGCCGGCCTGCTCCAGCTGGTCGAGCCGATTTGTCATCGCGCCGCTCGAGAGGTCGGCCACCCGGGCGAGCTGGCCCGCCGAACGACGGTGCGGCCTACCGGCCCACCGCAGCGAGCAGAGCACCTTCCAGTCGCCGCTCGAGAGGCCGGACTGCTCGAGCGTCTCGTCGAGCATCTTCCGAATCCGGGTGTCGATCCCGCGAATGCGGTCGACGATCCCTTCGACGACGAGATCGAGATCCGCCGGCAGCTCGGAGCGGATCTCCTCCAGGAAGCGGTCGACGTGGTCCTGGTCGCGTGTCTTCTGTCGTGCCATCATGCAGAATTCTTTATCGAAAGCTTCTTGACGTCAAGAGGTTTGCTCTGGTAGCGTCCGGGGTAGTTCGAGGTCAAGATACTTGATCGAGAGGAGGTGTCGACGACGTACTCGAGCGAGACCCACCTTCATCTGCTCCTGACCGCCGACCGGGCGGAGCGCCTTCGTGGCGCCGCCGGCTCACCGAACGAGAGGAGAGACTCATGGCCGCGACGGAAACCGCGTTTCGCGTTCTTCACCTGGAAGAGGCGGCGCTGGGCGCGGGAGACGCAGACCGGCGACGCGTCCCGCTCCGGAAGGATCTCGACGTCGGTGCGTTCGGCGTAAGCGCCGTCTATCAGGCCAAGGCCGGGGAGCAGGTCGTCATGGAGCACGACGAGCTCGGCCCCTTCGCCGGCGGTCACGAGGAGCTCTACCTCGTGTTCAAGGGCGGATGCACGTTCACGATCGACGGCGAGGACGTCGACGCACCGGCGGGGACCGCCGTCTTCGTCTCCGATCCGGGCTCGAAACGCAGCTCGGTCGCGACAGAGAACGGAACGATCGTCGTCGCGATCGGCGGCAAGCGCGGCGAGGCATTCCGTCTCAGCCCGTACGACGCGATGTCGGAGTTCGGCCCGTCCTACGGCGCGAAGGACTACGAGCGCGCACTCGCCGTCCTCAACGAGGTGCTCGACGAGTATCCCGGCAACCCCGGACTCACCTACAACGTCGCCTGCATGGAGGCGCTGCTCGGCCGGGACGAAGAGGCGCTCTGGCACCTCCGGTACGCCGTGGCCGAGTGGCCGCGGGCGAAGGAGCTGGCCGCCGAGGACGACGATTTCGAGTCGCTGCGCGACCGCCCGGAGTTCCGGGAGCTCGTCGCGTGATCAGCGTCTTGCCCTGAGAGTGACGACGAAGCGGGCGCAGCCTGCTCTTGACTTTCCCGCGCGAACGACCCACAATCCCGCGGCTGGATCGGGAGAAGCGATCAAGGGGGGCGCCGGGACGGATGCGCGTATTGCCGGTATCGATCCTGGTCGCGCTGCTCCTCGCCGCGACTGCCGCCGCAGGCTCGCCCGGCAGCTTCCCGGGGACGAAAACGGCCCAGGACCGCGCCGAGTGGCGCGACGCCCTGAACTGGCCGCGGAGCTGCGAGCGCGAGTGGGCATCGGCGCGGTCCACCTTCGCAGGCGTCGTCGTCTACCCCACCGGCACGCCGAGGTGGCTCGTCTCGGTCACCTGCAGCCCCGGCGCCTACCAGGGCACCGAGCTGCTCTACCTGGTCGACCGCGGGCTGAACGCGGTGGGGCCGATCTCTCTCCACGTCTACCGTGACCGCGGGAATGGGAAGGCGCGCCTGACCCGCGAGACGAAGGTGCTCGGCACGATCCAGTTCAACCGGGGGACGAGCCGGCTCGTCGTCCTCGACAAGTTCCGCGGCGTGGGCGACTGCGGGATCCTGTCGGTCTTCCGGCTCCAGAAGGAGCGCTTCTATCCCCTCGCCGTCCGCGCCAAGCTGAGCTGCGACGGAAAAGGCCCGTTCAATCCCTACCGCTGGCCGCTGCTGCCGCTGCCGCAGGGCCCGTAGATGGCTGCCGACCTCCTTGCGCCGTAGTATCCCGGAGGCGATGCGTTCCGCACTCATCGCCTTGGTCTTCGTCGCGGCCACGACGCTCCTGTTCAGCGCGTCCGCGAGCGCGGGATCGAAGCGCGGCGAGAACGTCCTGACCGTGAAGGTCAAGGGGCAAGGGCACGTGACGAGCAGCCCCGACGACCAGATCAACTGCCCTCCGGAGTGCGTCGGCTTCTACTTCACGGGCGAAGGGGGTCCCGAAGAGGTCACGCTGACCGAGCACCCCGACCCGGGCTGGAAGTTCGACGGTTGGGGGGGTGACTGCTCCGGCCACGACAACCAGTGCACCCTCGTCATGGACCAGAACCACGAGGTCACCGCCACGTTCGTGCCCGAGCCGCCGCAACATCCGGGCGGCAACCTGCCGCCGGTGACGCCGCCCATCAGCTTCGGGTTGAGCGTCGACGTCGTCGGCCCGGGCTCGGTCTCGAGCCACCCGGGCGGGATCAGCTGCGGCGGCGATTGCAGCGAGACCTACTCGGAGCACACCGTCGTCGGGCTCGTCCCTTTCCCGGCGCCCGGGTCGCAGTTCGTCGCGTGGAGCGGGGACTGCAGCGGTGCCGGGCTATGCAGCGTGACGATCGACGGGCCGAGACACGTGACCGCGACGTTCAGGCCGCTCAACGTCCCACCGGACGAGATCGGCCCGCCGACGAACCCGATCGACGAGGGGGGCCAGGCCGGGAAAGGCTCGACGCTGACCCTCGTCTTCACGTGCTTCTCGCCCCAGGAGCTCTGGCTGGACGAGATCTTCGTCCAGCTGTTGCACCGCGAGGCCGACCAGGCGACGCTCGACGCGTACTTCGCGCGCTTCGGCGCGGGCCTCTCGCTGGCCGATGCAGCCCTCGAGGTGCTGCACAGCGTCGAGTACCGAACGCTACTCGTGCACGGCTTCTACATGACCTTCCTGCACCGCTCCGCGACGCCGCCGGAGCTCGCCCAGTGGATCGCGGCGCTCGCTGGTGGCGCGACCGACGAGGACGTGGCGGCGGCGATCCTGGGCTCGGACGAATACCTGGCGAGCCGCGGCGGCGGCACCAACGCCGGCTTCGTCAGCGCCCTCTACCAGGACCTCCTCGGGCGGTCACCGACCGCAGCCGAGCAGGCCCAGTGGGACACCGCGTTCGGAACCGGCGCGACCCGCGCCCAGGTCGCGCTCCAGGTCCTGCACAGCGTCGAGTTCCGCACGCGTCTGATCAACAGCTGGTTCCAGGCATACCTCGGCCGCGCGCCGACGAGCGTCGAGCTGAACTTCTACCTCGGCCAGTTCAGCGCCGGCGCCACCGACGAGCAGATCCAGGCGGCGATCCTCGGCTCGCAGGAGTTCGTCGGCAAGGTCGGGGACTACCAGGCGACGATCGACTGGGGCGACGGCTCGAGCACGAAGGTCACCGTCAGGCACACGACGAACGGCGGCAGGGACTGTCTCGTCACCGGGCAGCACGTCTTCCCGAGCACTGGCGACAAGCCCGTGACCGTCGACGTCACCGACCCCGACCAGCACACCGACACCTTCCGCGGCCTGATGCACATCGTCCTCCAGCTGCCACCGCCGGGGCGAGAGAACGTCCAGCCCTTTGGGACGGTGCTGATCAACGTCAACGGGGTGTTCGTCCCCTTGCGGAACTTCCGCCAGGTGAGGCTCGGAACGGAGCTCGACACGACCAAGGGACGCGTCCGCCTGACCTCGCCCGACGGCTCGAACGGCCTCTTCTACGAGGGGCGCTTCAAGATCCTTCGCGTCTTCCAGACGATCAACGGCAGACGCACGCCGTTCACCCTGCTCGCCCTGACCGGCCCCTTGACCGCGTGCGGGTCCCGAACGACCTCAGGAGTCGAACAGGGACCGAGACCGGGCAAGAAGGTGATCCGCCATCTCTGGGGGAACACGAAGGGCAAGTTCCGGACCCGCGGCAAGTACGCCGCCGCGACCGTGCGCGGGACGGTCTGGGAGACGCTCGACTACTGCGACGGGACGCTCGTGCGCGTCCTGAGCGGACGCGTCGACGTGCTCGACGTCGTCCGGAACCAGCACCACTTCGTGACCGGAGGCAACAGCTTCTTCTCGCGCGCGCCGTAAGCTGAGCTCAATGCGCGAGCGACAAGCCGAGCCGCGCCGTCGCCCAGAAGACTGCGAACAGCAGTGCGCAGGCGTAGGCGATCCGGAGGTGCTTGTACTTCTCGGCCGCGATCCCGGCCAGGTTCCACGCCGTCGTCGCCATCGAGCGCATGAGCTGACGTTCGGATGCGCGCCACACGGCCTCTTCGTACTCTCTCGGGTCCGCGTGTTGTGCGACTACGCCGAAGAAGAACAGCGAGCCCATCCCGGGCCGACGGCGCGGGAAGAGCGTGCGCGCGACCTGGAAGACGGTCAGGATCGCGAAGACCGTCGCGATCACGCTCGAGACGGTCGCGAGCCAGCCCCAGCCGACGGACAGGTCTCGCGCGTCCAGGAACTCACGGATGTTGCGGAAGAGATCGAGGATCCCGATGCTGAGGATCAGGACGACGCCACCGGCCTTCGCGTCCGCGAACTGGACCGACTGCTGAAAGCTTTCCGCCGCGCGGTAGAGGAAGTCGATCTGCGGACTGATGTCCTGGACGGTCGGGGGCTCCGTCCGGCCGGCGGGCAGCTGCTCGGGCACCGCATCCGGATCGGGAAGATCGAAACGCTCCATCGGGCGAAGATCGTGTCACAGGTGGACGACGCGATGGCTCTCTGCTGATGCACGGGTCGCGCCTCCACCGCCTGCGCGGGATCCTCTTCCTCCTCGTCGGACTCGGGACGGCCGGCCTCGTGCTCGTGCTCTGGGGCTGGGGAGTGATGGACTCCTTCGAGCTCAGGTCGATCGACGGGCGCTTCTCGATCAGGGGTGCGCAGAAGCCGCCGCCGCAGGTCGTCATCGTTGCGATCGATGACGTCACCTTTAGCGAGCTGCGCCTGCAGTGGCCGTTTCCCCGCCGGACTCACGCCCGGCTGCTGGATCGGATCAGCGCCGGTCACCCGAAGGCGATCGCGTTCGACGTTCAATTCACCGAGGCGACGACACGCGCGCAGGACGAGGCGCTGCTGGATGCCGTCGCGCGCGCCGGAAACGTCGTGCTCGCGACGACGGAAGTCGGCGCCGGCGGCACAACCGCGATTTTCGGCGGAGACGAGACCTTGCGGTCGGTGCACGCGCGGCCCGCAAACGGGCGTGTTGCGGTCGATTCGTACGGCGTCGCGCGGAGGTTGCCCTACCGGATCCAGGGCCTGAAGACGCTCGGGGTCGTTGCGGTCGAGCGCGCGACCGGACGCCCGGTCAGCCGCAAGGTGTTCGGCAAGGACGGCATCTGGATCGAGTTTGCCGGCCCGTCCGGAACATTCCCGACCTACTCGTACTCGAGCGTCCTCCGGGGTCGGGTCCCGAGCAGCGCCTTCAAGGACAAGATCGTCGTGATCGGCCCGTCGGCCCAAAGCCTGCAGGATATTCGCGCCACTCCCACGGATCCCGTGATGTCCGGGGCGGAGATCCACGCGAACGCGATCTCGAGTGTGCTCCGCGGCGCACCGCTCCGAAGCTCGCCGGACGTGCTCGCGATCGGGTTGATCGTGCTGATGGCGCTTCTGATCCCCGCCGTCTCGCTCGGGAACCGTCTGCGATACTCGGTCGCCACCGCCGTCATTGCGGCAGTGGCGTTCGCTGTGGCGGTACAGCTCGCGTTCAACCACGGCTGGATCGTCTCGTTCGTCTACCCGCTCGCCGCGCTCGCCCTCGCGACGATGGGTGCGCTCGGCGTCCACATCGTCCTGACGGCGTTCGAGCGGGAGCAGGTGCGGAGCGTGTTCACGCGCTTCGTCCCAGAGGCGGTCGTGAGCGAGGTGCTGAAGCGGACCGACTCGGATCTCCGTCTCGGCGGCGAGGAGGTCGAGGGGACGGTGCTGTTCACCGACCTACGCGGGTTCACCACCGCGTCCGAGCATCTGCCTGCCCCGCAGGTGATCGAGATGGTCAACCGGCACCTCGAGGGGATCACCGGCGCGGTGCTCGAGCACGGCGGCACGCTCGTCTCCTACACCGGCGACGGGATCATGGCGGTCTTCGGCGCGCCGATCGAGCAGGAAGACCACGCCCAGCGCGCATTCGACGCGGCCTGCGAGATGCTCGACGTCCGGCTGCCCCGCTGGAACGAGTGGCTGGAGGCCAACAGCATCCACGTAGGGTTCGAGATGGGCATCGGGCTGAACAGCGGCCCGTTCATGTCGGGCAACATCGGCTCCGCGCAGCGCCTCGCCTACACGGCGATCGGCGACACGATCAACACGGCGTCGCGGATCGAGAGCATGACGAAAGAGACGCCCTACATGGTCCACGTCGCCGATTCGACGAAGGTGCTGCTCCGGCCGGAGCAGGCGGCGAAGCTGACCTACATCGACGAGCTGCCCATCCGCGGCCGCACGACCAGGCTGAAGCTCTGGGGCATGGGCCTCTCCCCGGTGTCCCCCGTCCCGGCCACGTCGTTGAAGACCGAGCGGGACGAGGACGCCGTCCTTGGGTAGCGGCAACACGCCGCCTCGACACCCTACGCCGCGGCCTCCGTCAGCTGCTGGACGACGGACGCCCCGTCGACCCAGACGTTCTCGCGGCTCATCTTCCCGTCGCGGAACTCCCAGATGTGCAGCAGACGGAACGAGATCCGTTTGCCGTTGCCCGGCACCCCGAGGAACGACCCGGGAACGGTCCCGTTCCACTGGTGCTCGATCACGCAGAAGTCTTCGCCGTAGTAGCTGCGCGTCGGAGTCATCGACTCCGTTCGGATGTTCTGGACCAGGAAGTCGTAAAAGCCCTCGGCGGCGTCCTTGCCGTGACGCGGGCCGTCCGGAAAGCCGACGACGTCATGCACGACGTCGTCGTTGTAGACGGAGACCGCGCCTGCCGGATCGCCCCTCTGCTCTGCATCGAGATGGATCTCGATCAGCCGGTTCATCTCTTCGGGTGTCATCCCGTCCTCCCTCTCTCGGTTCGGCCGGCAGCTCTGTCGCGCCGGCGCACGTCCTCGATCAACGTCTGCAACGCGGCCACGACGGCCGCGACCGTCTCGTCGCGGCCCAGACCGACGTCCTGGCGCAGCGTCACCCAGGTGCGGATGCTCTGCAGGTATCCCAGCACCGCCGCGTCGAGGCGGTGGTCGGCACTCGAAAGGTTCGGCGCCGCCCGCGCGACGGCGCGCGTGATGTCCTCGAACCGCCGTTCCCGCCGCTTCCGCAGCAGCTCCTTGCCGCTCGGCGAGTACGCCATCGCCCGTGCGAGCTCGGGATGAGTCTCCCACTGCTCGGCGGCGGCGGCGAAGACGGCCGGCAGGTCGCCGAGCGTCCGCTCCAGCGGGACGTCGCCGAACTTCTGGCGGAAGATCCAGTCACCCGCTCCGTCGAGCAGGTCGTCGCGCGTCGGGTAGTAGCGGTAGATCGTGCGCAGGGAAACGCCCGAGCGGCGAGCTACCTCCGGTACGGAAACCTCCTCTGCCCCGGTCGCGGCGAGCAGCTCGACGAGCGCGTCGAGGATGCGCGCCCGGGTCTGCTCGGCGTGCTCTTGACGAAGAGACGGGCTCGGGCTCGGTGCCGAACTCATGACACGATCATGTCATATCGACATGATCGTGTCAAGGTGCGGGCGGCTCTCAGGCCGCCCGCACGCGCATCCGGTGAAACTCGTACGAGCGGCCGGTTTCGCGGTCGAGCACGATCACGCGCCACGTCCCAGCCGCCGGGAATACGACCCGCGCGCGGTAGACCCCGGCCCGCGAGGTCGGCGTCGAGGCGATCGCCAGCACCTTCCCGGCTGTGTTGATCACCCGCACGGACGGCGCCTTGCCGATCGTGTAGCGGCCGTCCATCTTGACGGAGATCATCGCCGTCCACGGCTGGCCGGCCTTCGGCGCGGCGGGCGCTCCGATCATGCTGACGTTCCGCTCCTTCGCGAGCGCTCCGGGCGCCACGACGAGGGCCGTCGTGCCGAGCAAGACGATGAGCTTCCGCATGGCTCCTCCTTCCGTTTCCGAACCTACACCGCGCATCGCGGTCAGGTTCCACACCACGGCGTGTCCGGACAGCGGCGGAGGAGCGTGACGGTGCGGCCGCTCAGCGAGATCAGCGCCGAGGCGGCGTTGTTGGCGTACGAGCGCTCGCGCAGGACGCGGTCGGGATTCGCTCGATGGACGAGGACGTACCGGCCGGGCCGCAGCCCGGTGACGTCGATCGACTGGCCCTCCTTCTCGGGCACGTAATCGTCGCCGAAGCCGGCCGAGATCCCCTGGCGGACGGTCTGCGCCTCCGGGCGTCGGCGGGCGCACTCGCCCGTCCAGAACGGCTTGCGGTCGAGCGCCACCGGCGTCGCGTACGCGTCGCGGAGACAGAAGCCCGTCTTGCGGTCGCGACCGACGAGCGTTCCGTCGAGCCGGCGCAGCTCGTAGCGCTCGAAACCCGGGAAGTGCCAGTGCTCATGCGTCTCCGCGCGGACGTAGCGGAGCAGGACCGGCAGCGCGTAGCGGCGGGCGCCGACGACCTGCCACGTCCGCATCCGGTTCCCCTCCCGCCGGCCGACGACGACGAGGTCACCGGGGCCGGCGTTGTCGACGGCCGAGCCGAAGACGAGCAGCAGCCGGCCGTGGCGCTCGACGACCGAGAGCGCGTGCGGGGGCTGCTGGTCGAGATCGGGCAACGGCCCGGCGGGCGCGGCGAGCGCGACGAGGACGGCCGCGAGGGCGAGCATCCTCCCATTACACCGCAGCCTTCCCGAGCGTTCGCCGCGACCCGGCTGAAGCCTGTCCCTACTCGGGAGGACCGGCGTAGTAGATGTGCACCGCCATCGGCGCGAAGCTGTCGCCGAAGGCGTCGCCGACCGACCTGATCCGGCGGCTCTCGCCGAGCACGTTCAGCGTCCGGCCGTTCAGGAGAGGCGACTTCATCGTCGCGTTCTGCTGCGAGAACGACGAGTTGACGGCGATCACGTAGAGCGCTCCCGCCCAGTTCCGCGCCGAGAGCAGGATCGCGCCGTTGTCGGCGGTCGCGGGCTGGTTCGGCATGTAGGTCGCAGGGCCGAGACGCGCGACGTCGCGGGCGACGGCGGCGATCGCGCGCGCCGAGCCGGCGGGCCAGTGCGCGGGCCAGTAGCCGAGGCCGTGGGCGCCGCCGGCGATCGCCATCCACGACTCCGCCTTGACGACCGCAGGGGTGACGGCGGTCGCGCCGCCAGGGCACTTCCAGTCGGCCGCCTCGATCCACTGGAACGTCGGCTTCTCGCCTGCGAGCTTGACGAGCTCGCGCTGCGAGTAGAACACGTCGGCCATCCGCTCCGGCCGGCACCACTCCTGCAACGGGTAGAGGTCGAACCCGACGATGTCGGCCTTCGCGATCAGCGACGGGTACATGCCGCGGCCCCAGTCGAGTGCGGCCGCGCCGGAGTAGAAGTGGTTCGTCAGCGTCAGGAACGAGAGCCCGCCGACGCCCGGCGGTCCGCCAGGCAGCGCGGCGGCGGAGACATTCGCCCCGTCCGGCTCGTCGTAGTGGAACCACCCGACCAGGCCGGGGCCGGCACCGCCGTGGCCGCCGGCTGCGCCCGCCGAGTACGCGGCGCCGTGCAGCTCGTTCAGCTGGCTCTGCAGCGTCCCGCAGGGGTTGAGCGCGAACAGGTTGATCCCGGCCCCGAGCGCAGCGGGGTACTCCCACGGACAGACGGAGTAGAGCATCATCGGGAACCAGGGCTGCCCGTCGAGCAGAACCGAGCCGTTCGGCCGGCCGACGTCCACCTTCGGATGCGCGATCACTCCCGGCGTCGTGACCTCGAGCGTCGCCTGCGCCCGCTGGCCATCGTCGCCGACCGAGCGCACCCAGATGCGGTAGGTGAGGCCCGAGTCGAGGCCGATCAGCGCTGCCGTCGGACTCCCGTCGCCGGTGACGCCCGCCGGCGCCCACGCGGTCGCGACGCCGAAGTCGACGACGCCATACGAGACACGCGTGCTCGCGGGGGCGGAGGTGTGCCAGGTGATCGTCGCGCCGTAGGAGGCAACCGAGGTCGCTTTCAGGTCGGTGATCTGCAGGGGCGGACCGACCGCGTGGACGGGCTCGGAGCGCGGCGGCACGCCGGCCGCAAAGCCCGCGCAGTCGATCGACCGCGCGTTCGCCTGGAGAGCGATGCGCCGCAGCGCCTGGTACGCGGGCTTCGGCGTGCCGTCGGCCCAGTAGATGCCCGACTGCCAGCCGACGAGATCCGGCTCGTCGACGAGGTGGAAGTTGAAGTACGCGCCGACGAACGGCTGGCAGTACGCGATCCTGATCGCATCCGAAAGCTGGAGCGGCTGGTCGGGGCCGGGCCCGCTCCCGTGGTCGGAAGCCTCGTTCGGCGAGAGCGCCGGCAGCGGCGCGGCGTCGGTCTCGGTTCCGCGGTACGCAGCCGCTTCCCCCGGGTCCGGCGCCGTCTGGTAGCCCTGCGTCAGGTACCAGATCGTCGCCCCGCGCTGGCCCGGTAGCGGCTGTGCCGTGCCCTGGAACCCGGTCGTCAGCGCGGCGACGAGGGCGTCATAGTCGCCGAGCGCGAAGCTCGACGTGTCGGGATGCCTCGTCCAGGGCCGTTCCGTCGACGCCGCGGGGTGCGGGACGTAGCCGAAGGTGTCGAAGATCGGCTTCGTCCTGCCGCTCGTCCGGTAAGCCGCGGCGAGCTTCGAGATCCAGGAGGACGGCGGGTTGTAGCCGATCGTGAACCCGCCGGGGATCGCCGAAAGCTTCGAGACCGCGGCCGAGATCACGTTCGCGTTCGGGTTCGCGGCGTGCGCCGAGTCCCAGCACGCGGCGAGCAGCGCCTCGTATTCCGCCGGCGCGGGGCTCGTACCGTCCGCGGCGAACTGCGGGCTCCAGAACGCCTGGTCGTTGGGGTCGTTCCAGATCACGACGTCGCGGATCTGCGGGTTCACCTTCAGCAGGTCGGCGACGTAGCTGCAGTACTGCCGGCGCGCGTCCTCCGTGCGCGGCGCGTCATCCGGGCGACCGTAAAGGGTGACGACGAGGCGCAGGCCGGAGACGTCGCCGATGATGCGGTACAGCGTGTCCTGGAAGTCCGCGGGCACACTGGACTCGCCGGGATGCCACTGGCGCGTGATGCGCAGCGCCCTCAGGCCCAGGGCGCGCGCGTCCGAGGCGGTCTGCTGCGCGTTGCCGTAGACGAGGGAGTCGTCGTCGGCGCCGACGACCAAGCCGGGCCCCGCGAGCGCAGGCGCAGCCTGGAGCGCCGCGGCGAACAGGCCGAGCACCAGCGGCAGGACGAGCCGTCTCCGGGAGGGCATCACCAGGTCTTCATCGGCAGGAAACCGGGCGGGTAAAGGGGTATCCCTCGGACCGCGATCGATCGCATCGGGCCCGTCGAAAAGCGGCCGTGGACCCCATACGGCCGGCACGGATTGAGGTCCGGGGTCATCCTCATCGCGACGTTCCCGGCGACGGCCGTCCTCGCCGGCTGCGGCGGGAAGACGCCGTCCTCCGTCGCCGCCGACGACCAGTCGGCGCAGTTCCAGCGCCAGGGGTTGGACATCACGTTCCGCTACCCCGCCGGGCTGAAGGAGCGGACGACCTGATCTTCGGCGCCACGGCCGGCAACGCCGCGGGACTCGCCGGCAGGCAGGTGCAGGGCCGGCGCGTCGATTTCGGCGGGCTTCCCGGCTATGCGTACCGCGTCAGGCTGGGGTCGCCTTCGGGCGGAGTCGGCCGCTTCTTCGACGAGCAGGTCGAGTACTTCTTCAACTGCCAGTCGACGCCGGAGACACGGGTCGAGCTGGACGACGCCTGCGACCAGGCGCTGCGCACGCTCCCCCGCGCGTAGCACCTTGCGCCCCTCCCGCCGGGTCGGGTGCTACGTTCGGCGCATGGTGCGTCGGGCCCTGCTGCTCGCCGTCGCAGCCTCGGCGGCGACGGCCTGCGGCGGCGGCGGAGGAGGCGACCGGACCTTCGACGCCGACGGGATCGGGGTGACGTTCGAGTACCCGCGGGCGTTCCACCGGATCGAGAACATCACGTTCGGGCAGTCCGCCGGGGCGCAGACCGCCGCCCGCGCCGGCGTCGCGCTCGACAGGGTGAACGCGATCATCGTCTCGCGCTACGACCTCAAGGTCCCGATCGACAAGGGCAACCTCCCGCGGTACAAGGGCGAGGTCGACAGCGTCGTCGGCGAGCTCGCCGGGAAGCGGGTCAGCGGCCGCCGCGTGGAGTACGGCGGGCTGCCCGGTTACGAGTACCGGATTGCCGTCAGGAGCCCGGCGCAGGGGCAGAGCCGGATGGCGATCCTCTTCGACGGGAAGACGGAGTACCTGCTGAACTGCCAGTCCACCCCGGCCGAGCGCGAGCGCGTCGAGGCGGGGTGCCGGAAGGCGCTCGACACGCTCCGGCCGAAGTAGCAAGCTGCATCAACTCGAAGGGACAGGCGAAGCCTGTCCCTTCGGTCTTGCCTCTAGCGGCGGCGACGCGTCCGAAGGACGCAGCCACTCGCCATGGACCTAGTCCCCCCAGTCGAAGTCGCGAGAGCGGCCCCAGAAGCTGTCGTCCATGTGGCTGACGACTTCGGCCGTCTCGAGATGCTGCTCGCCCGGCCAAGGCAACGTCGCGTGGGTCACCTCGACTGCGGGCTCGTTCCCGTCCATCGTCTCCTCGAGGCGCGCCTGCTCCTCGGTCTTGAAAAGCGGGTGGTTCTCGAACGGGTCCTCGATCTCGTAGCTCTTCAGGGGCATATCTCCCTCGAGCTCGGCATTACGACGCTTGAGGTCCAGATGCTCCTGGATGACCTGGCTGAACAGCGACGGTGTCTCTACAGGCATGCGATCCTCCGACGTGGGGGGCACGTTTCGGTGGGGGATTGTAACGCTTTTGTGAGCACCCGACCGGTCAAGAGTACGACGCCAAACGGACAGAACCTTCAACAAATGTGCTAACAGTGGAGCCATGCCACGGCTCCCCGGCAGGGTTGGTCCACTAGGCCTCGCGCTCACCGCCTACGACGTCTGGCGGCGCCTCCCGCCGCGCCAGCGGCAGCTCGTGCTGCGGCAGGCGAGGCGCTACGCGCCGCTGATCGCGGGTCAGGCGCTCCGCTCGGCGCGGGCCGCGGCGGCTGCGCGCAAGAAGCGGTAGCTCAGCTCCCGCTCCCGAGCGCCTCGCGGACGATCCGGTCCTGCTCCCGTAGGTGCGCGGTCGGGTAGCCCTCGCTCGGGCTCGCCCGCCAGGGGCGGCCGACGTACCGGAGCGGAACGTGCCGCGGGCGCGCCTCCTCGAGGCGGTGCCGGATCGATCGCCACGCGCCCATGTTCTGCGGCTCCTCCTGGGCCCAGACGACCTCCTCGAGGTTCGGATAGGACGCGATCAGCGCCTTCGTCTGCTCGGAGGGGAACGGGTAGAGCTGCTCGACCCGAGCCACGGCAACCGTCGTCGCGCCCGCCCGCAACTCGTGGCCGACGATGTCGTAGTAGACCTTCCCCGAGCAGAGGACGAGCCGGCGGATGCCGTCCTTCGACTCGGTCGGGTCGTCGAGCACAGGCCGAAACGAGCCGTCCGTCAGGTCGGCGAGGCTGGACGCCGCCTCCTTCAGGCGGAGCAGGCCCTTCGGGGTCATCACGACGAGCGGCCGTGCGACGGGCTCGAGCGCCTGTCGGCGCAGCAGGTGGAAGTACTGGGCAGCCGTCGACGGATTGACCACGCGGATGTTCTCCTGCGCGGTCGACTGGAGGAACCGCTCGAGGCGCGCGCTCGAATGCTCGGGGCCGTTGCCCTCGTACCCGTGCGGGAGCAGCATCGTCAGCCGTGAGGTCTCCCGCCATTTGGAGAGCCCGGCGACGAGGAACTGGTCGATGATCACCTGCGCCCCATTGACGAAGTCCCCGAACTGGGCCTCCCACAGGACGAGCGCCTCGGGGGCGGCGACGGCGTAGCCGTACTCGAAGCCGACGGCGGCGTACTCCGACAGCGGCGAGTTGTGCACTTCGAACGACGCCGTCGCGTCCGCGAGGTGCTGGATCGGCGCGTAGCGCTCGCCGGTGTTGACGTCGTGGAAGACGAGGTGGCGGTGCGAGAAGGTGCCGCGCTCCGTGTCCTGGCCCGTCAGCCTGATCGGGATCCCCTCGACGAGCAGACTCGCGAACGCAAGCGCCTCCGCGTGTCCCCAGTCGATCCCACCCTGCTCGAGGGCAGCCGGACGGCGCTCGAGCTGCTTGAGCAGCTTCGGATGGACCGTGAAGTGCTCGGGAACGGCGAGCAGTTGCGCGTCGAGCTCACGCAGGCGATCGGCGCCGACCCCGGTGACGGGGCCGGCCGCGGACGACGGGGGGCCGGCCGGCTGCTCGGCGGGCTCCTCGCGGGCGATCGTCTCCTTCAGGTGCTCGTGCGCCTGCTTGAGCGCGGCCTCGGAACGCTGCTCCATCGCCTCCGCCTCCTCGGCTGAGACCGCCCCCGCCTCGGCGAGCCGCTTTGCGTACTGCTCGCGGACGGTCGGGTGGTTCGCGATGTGCTGGGCCATCAGCGGCTGGGTGTACGCAGGCTCGTCCTGCTCGTTGTGGCCGAAGCGGCGGTAGCCGACGAGGTCGACGACGACGTCGTGTCCGAATCGGTCACGAAAAGCGAGCGCGAGCCGGATGGCAGAGATCGCGGCCTCGGGGTCGTCGGCGTTGACGTGGATGATCGGGACGTCGAATCCCTTGGCGAGGTCACTCGAGTAGCGGGACGAGCGGCCCTCGGCCGGATCGGTCGTGTAGCCGACCTGGTTGTTCGCGATCAGGTGGAGGGTGCCGCCGGTCGTGTAGCCGGCGAGCCCCTCGAGGTTGAACGTCTCCGCGACGACGCCCTGGCCCGCGAAGGCGGCATCGCCGTGGATCAGGATCGGCAGCGCCACGCCCGGGTCGTGCACGCCGGCGCGGGTCGAGCGGTCGGTCTGCTCGGCACGCGCACGGCCCTCGACGACAGGGTCGACTGCTTCCAGATGGCTCGGGTTCGCGCAGAGCGCGACGGTGATCTCGCCCGCCTTCGTCGTGCGGACGCCTTCGGCGCCCAGGTGGTACTTGACGTCGCCGGAGCCGCCCTCCTGCGTCGAGACGACCGCCTCGATCGAGCGCTCACCCTCGAACTCGCGCAGGATCAGCTCGTACGGCTGGCCGAGCGTGTGCGCGAGGACCGAGAGGCGTCCGCGGTGCGCCATGCCGATCACGATCTCGTGGGCGCCGGCCTTGGCCGAGAGCTCGATCGCCTCGTCGAGCATCGGCACCATCACGTCGAGGCCCTCGATCGAGAACTGCTTCTGGCCGAGGAACGCACGGCGCAGGTACCGCTCCATGCCCTCGACCTGGGTCAGCCGCTCGAGCAGCCGCTTCTGCTCGTCCGCGGACAGCGGCTTCCGGAACTTGCCGGACTCGATCGCCTTCCGGAGCCACACGCGTAGCTCGTGATCGGAGATGTGCTCGATCTCGTACGCGATCGTCCCGCAGTAGGTCTCGCGCAGGCGCGGCAGCGCATCGACGAGCGTCTGGGCAGGGACGTAGAGACGCAGGAGTGACGCCGGGATCTGTGCCTGGAGCTCCGGCGTCAACTTCGGGATCAGCCGCTCGGGCTCGAGCGCCGGGTCGCCGACAGGCTCGGAGCCGAGCGGGTCGAGGTGCGCGGCGAGGTGGCCGTGCATCCGGTGCGCCTTGACGAGCGCCATCGCGGCGGCAACGCCGCCGAGGAGGAGCTCGTCCGGCTCGACTACCGCCGTCCTTGCCTGGTCGGGCTGCGGCTCCGCGGCCCGCACGACAGCGGCGCCGCCGTTTCCGTTCCCAGCCTGGATGCGCTCGAGC
>JBKPRD010000009.1:0-25812 GCA_046734415.1 Actinomycetota bacterium
CCCGGCACCTGCGCGAGCGCCGCGCGCGCCGCCGCGGCGACGGTCAGGCGGGCATCGCCGGGCTCGAGCGCGCGCGCGTTCGTGATCAGGTGGACGCTGCGCCGACCCGCCAGCGCGCGCGCGATCTGCCCCGCGACGGCCCAGGCGAGGAGGACGCGGATCCCGGCGAGCGTCTGGACGCCGGTCGGGTCGTCGTCGAGGACGACGAGGCGCTCGAGGTACGCGGGGCGTGGCGTCGCCCGCCGGAGCTGCGTGGCTTCGATCATGTCATCCTACTGTCATACAGGCGAAGGACGTGAGGCGGGATGAGGATCGTGCAGTACGAGAGCAACGGGGTCCGCGGCTGCGGCGTCGAGCGGGACGGAGCGGTGTTCCCGACCGCCTACGCCGACACGCTGGCGCTGATCCGCGACGGCGAGCGGGGTCTGGAAACCGCCTCGTCCGCGTCCGAGCATGCCGACCCGGTGTCCGTCGACCGCCTGCTGGCACCGCTGACCAACCCCGGAAAGATCTTCGGCTCGGGCGTCAACTACCGTAGCCACGGCGACGAGGAGCCCGGCTTCGTCTTCCCCGACGAGGTCGTCTGGGACTTCATCAAGGCTTCCTCGGCGATCATCGGCCCGGGCGAGGCGATCGTCATCCCCCCGGCCGACGACGTGATCGTGCGCCGGGCGGGCGGACCGGCGCAGTTCGGCGAGCACGGCTTCGCCGTCGACTACGAGGTGGAGTTCGGGGTCGTCATCGGCACGCGCGCCAAGAACGTCACGCGGGAGGACGCCCTCGGTCACGTCTTCGGCTACACGGTCTTCGACGACGTCGGCTCGCGCTCGGTCCAGTTCCACAACGGCCAGCGTGACCTCGGAAAGAACTTCGACACGTTCTGCCCGATGGGGCCGTGCATCGTCACGAGGGACGAGCTGCGGGACTGGGAGGCGGTCAGGATCCAGTCGCACGTCAACGGCGAGCCGCGGCAGGACGCCCTGGTCGGAGAGCAGATCGGCCCGCCGCCCGTGGCGATCGAATGGATCAGCTCGATCATCACGCTCGAGCCGGGCGACTGCCTGATGACGGGCACGCCGGCGGGGTGCGGGACGTTCATGGACCCGCCGCGGTTCCTCCAGCCGGGCGACGTGGTCACCGTGTCGGCGAGCGGGATCGGCGAGCTGACGAACCCGGTGGTCGCGGGCACCGCTCGAACGCGTCCGGCCGGCTAAGCGCCCGGCGGCAGCCAGCCGACGATCCGGTCGACGTCCTCGTCGCGGACGAACTCGGTGAACTCGATGCGGACGCCGTGGCTCTCGTCGGTCGTCACGAACGCGGAGGTGCGTCCGCGGCCGGAGCCGAGGGTCGGCGAAGCGCCGTCGCCCAGCGCCGCGGCCGCCCGCGGGACGTCGTCGACACCGAAGCAGATGTGGTGGAGCCCTTCGCCGTGCTCGTCGAGCCAGAGAGCGAGCGCCGAAGCGGGATCGAGCGGCTCGACCAGCTGCACGAAGGCGTTGCCGGCGTCCAGGTAGGTGAGACGGACCGGCGGCGATTCGAGCTCCTCGCTCGAGTGAACAGGCAGCCCGAGCTCGCCCTCGAAGTAGCGGAGCGCGTCTTCGGTGTCGCGCACGAGGACGGCCACGTGGTCGAGGCGCCGGAGGAGCGTCACGCGGATGCCGTCGCCGCGGCGAGCGCATGCTCCCGCCACCAGCGCGCGACCCCCTCCAGGTGGGTGGCCATCGCCTTCCGGGCGCCGGCCGGGTCGCGCGCGGCAATCCGCGCCAGCACCGCCTCGTGCTGACTGAGCGTGGTGGGCGCCGAGCCGGAGCCGAGGTTCTCGCGCCGAATGTCGATCAGCGCGGTGCCGATCGAGTCCATCAGCAGGAGATAGAGGTCGTTCTGGGTCGCCCGCGCGATCGTCCGGTGGAACTCGAGGTCGTCGCGGGCTGCGTTGTCGACGTCGCCCGCCTCCCGCTGCATCCGCTCGTGGACGGCGCGCAGCTCGCCGATGTCCTCCTCCGTCGCCCGCTCGGCGGCGAGGCCGGCGATGTGCACCTCGAGCAGCGCGCGGACCTCGTGGACCTTCTCGAAATCGAGTGTCGCACCTCTGAGGTAGAGACTCATCGACTCGCTGACCGCGGCGGCATCGACCGCGGCGACGCGCAAGCCGCTCCCCGACCGGACCTCGATCACCCCCTTGGCCACGAGCGCGCGGACTGCCTCGCGCACCACCGTCCTGGAGACGTTGAACTGCTCGCCCAGCTCGCGCTCCGACGGCAGCCTCTCGCCGACCTGGAGCTTCCGGGACAGGATCGTCTCGAGCATCATCTCCGCGACCTTGTCGGAGAGCCGGGGCTCGCGGGGCACCTGCTGGAACAGCGCCTCGCCGCTCGCATCCGCGCCGGGGGGACGACGCTCGTCCACGCGTCGATCATACGTCATACGGCATGCCGCTTTTCGCTGGACGACTGGTACGCCGTCGTATAGGTTCGGCGCTGCGTGGCCTCGGTCTCGTTCGATCACGTCCGGAAGGTGTACCCCGACGGCACGGTGGCCGTTCAGGACCTGTCGCTCGAGATTCGCGACGGCGAGCTGATGGTGCTGGTCGGTCCTTCGGGCTGCGGGAAGACCACCGCGCTGCGGATGGTCGCCGGCCTGGAAGAGATCTCGGAGGGTGAGGTCCGCATCGGGGACGAGGTGGTGAACAAGCTGCCCCCCCGCGACCGCGACCTCGCGATGGTCTTCCAGACCTACGCGCTCTACCCGCACAAGTCGATCTACGACAACCTTGCGTTCCCACTCCGCCTGCGCAAGCTCGGCAAGTCGCAGATCGACGACCGCGTGCAACGGATCGCCCGCGTCCTCGAGCTCGAGGAGCAGCTGAAGCGCAAGCCGCGGCAGCTGTCCGGTGGTCAGCGCCAGCGGGTCGCCATGGGCCGCGCGATCATCCGCGAGCCGCGGGCGTTCCTGATGGACGAGCCGCTCTCGAACCTGGACGCGAAGCTGCGCACCCAGATGCGCGCGGAGATCAGCCTGCTGCACAAAGAGCTCGGCGTGACGACCCTGTACGTGACCCACGACCAGGTCGAGGCGATGACGCTGGGCGAACGGGTCACGGTGCTGCGCAAGGGCGAGCTGCAGCAGGTGGCGACGCCGCAGGAGCTCTACGACCGGCCGGTCAACCTCTTCGTCGCCGGCTTCATCGGCAGCCCGCCGATGAACTTCGTCCAGGGCGAGGTCGTCTCCGACGGCGGGGGCGTCCGGGTGCATGTCGGCGACCAGCGCCTCTCGGTCGACGACGACGAGCGCGCCCTCAATTCGGGCATCGAGCAATGGGCCGGCCGGAAAGTGATCGTCGGCATCAGGCCGGAGCACCTCGAGGACGCGGTGCTCGAGCACCGCGCGGCCCCCGACCGGCGGCTACACGGACGCGTGCGGTTGCGGGAGCTCCTCGGCTCGGAGACGATCGTCCACTTCCAGATCGACGCGGCGCCCGCGGTGAGGCCGGAACTGCTCGAGCTTGCCGAGGAGGTGGACGAGACAGCGCTGCTCGACGTGCTCGACGACCAGCGGCGTATGCGCCGCACGGCGCTCATCGGTCGATTCGGCGTCGATTCGCGCGTTCGCGAGGACGAGGATGCCGACGTCGCCGTCCGTCCTCGCGCGCTGCGTTTCTTCGATCCGGAGAGTGGCCGCCGCATCGGCGCCGAAGCGGCGTCGGTCCCGCTTGACAAGGTCGGGGCGGAAGCGGAATGATCGACCGGTCGTACAGCGTGCCATAAGACGTTTCTCGAACGCGGAGGTGATGTGGCGTGAGCGACGACATGCACGAGCCCTTCGACGAGTCGACGGTCGACGGTTTGCTCGAGGCGCAGATGCCTCGCAAGAGCTTCCTGCTCGACAGCGCGAAGCTGATGGCCGCCGCCGCCGCGGCCGGCCCGTTCTTCATGGGCGCGAAGCAGGCGAAGGCGGCCGAGGCCGCGTCCCTAGGACCCGACCCGATAGCGACCAGGGCAGTAGCTGCCGCCAAGGCGAACTACTCCGACGTCACGCTCCACCGGATCTCGGAGGTCGGCCCACAGGCGCTCGAGCCGAAGAACTTCTCCGGCCCGCTCTGGAAGAAGCTGACCGGCGGCACGATCAGCGTCGTCGAGGCGTCCTTCGCCGACATCCGCACGAAGGCGATCTCCGAGCACCTCGCGAAGTCGGGCGCGCTCGACGTGATCGACGTCTCGCCCGCCTGGATTCCGGAGTTCGCAGATCGCGGCGTGATCCTCCCGATCGACTCGCTGGTCCGGAAGTACCGGGCCCAGTCGACCTTCAACGACCTCCATCCCCTCTACCGCCTGCTCGGGAAGTACAAGGGCAAGACCTGGGGCTTCTTCGCCGACGGCGACGTCTGGAACCTGTACTACCGGAAGGACATCTTCGCCAACCCCAAGCTGCGCCGAGCCTACAGGGCCAAGTTCAAGCGGGACCTGCGGCCGCCCAGGTCCTGGCCGGAGTTCACCGAGACGTCGCAGTTCATCACCGACCAGCTCGCGCCGGCGGTCTACGGCGGGGGCGAGGGACGAGCGATTGGCAACCCCGGCAACCAGTTCTACTTCTTCCAGGTCTTCCGCAACTTCGGCGGTCAGTTCTTCGACCCGAAGACGATGAAGGCGCAGATCAACAACGCGATCGGCGTCAGGGCGATGACCTCGATCATGAAGGAGCTGAAGGCCTCGCCGCCCGGCATCGAGAAGCTCGACTTCGTCTCCTCGTGGGGCCTCTGGCTGAACGGCAAGACGGCGATGATCTACGCCTGGCCGCCGACCGGCCGGATCTCCGAGAACTACGCACAGCGGGACAAGGCGTTCGCCTTCCTGCCCAAGTCGAAGATCGTCGGCAAGGTCGGCTACGCGCTGATGCCCGGCGGGAACGGCGAGCACGCGGGGAGCTTCGTCCAGTGCGTCTCCGCCGACTCCAAGAACCCCGAGGCGGCATTCCTCTACAACCTGTGGCTGACCAGCCCGTCGATCTCGCTGCAGGTAGTAATGCTCCCGTACACGCTGCGTGACCCGTACCGGATCTCCCACTACAAGTCGCCGGTCTACCGAAGGCTGTGGCCGTCGGCGAAGGAGTATCTGATCGCGCTCGACGAGGCGGCGAACCTCGCCGTGATCGACATGATCATGAGCGGCGCCGGCGACTACGCCAACTCGATCGACCGGGGAATGACGGCGATCTACGCCGGCAAGGACATCAAGTCGGGCCTCGACCAGATGGCCAGCGAGTGGGACTCGATCACGCAGAAGCTGGGCGTCGACAACCAGCGGGCAGCGTACGCCCAGTTCCTCAAGCTCCCGGGGGCGACGTCGAAGAACACCGTCGCCAAGCTGGGGCTGGCGGTGCACGTGAGGTAGCTGCACCGCGTGGGGGCTCGGACCGAGACCGAAACGTTGCAGAGGAGGCGGGTGCATCCCGCCTCCTCTTGGTTGGACCGCCACATCCGCTGGCTGCTCGTCACGCCGTCGGTCGTGCTGATCGTCGTCCTGACGATCTTCCCCCTGGTGTTCGCGATCTGGGTGAGCTTCGTCCAGTTCGACTTCTCGGTCTCCAACGCCCACCCGTGGGTCGGGCTCGACAACTTCAAGCAGGTCTGGGAGGACCCGATCTGGCGGCACTCGCTCTGGGTCACCCTCGTGATCGCGACGCTTGCGGTCGCGATCGAGCTGACGCTCGGCTTCCTGCTCGCGCTGGCGATGCTCCGCCCGTTCCCCGGCCGGCGGGTGCTGATGGTGCTGTTCGTGATCCCGCTGTTCATCAGCCCCGTGATCGTCGGCGGCTTCTTCGACCTCTTCCTGCGCAGGCCGTTCGGGCCGGCGAACTGGCTGCTGAGCGGACTGCTCGGCCACCCGGTCGCGATCGACTTCACCATCGACGGCAAGTGGCCGTTCGTCGCCATCCTCGTCGCGGACGCATGGCAGTGGACCCCGTTCATGTTCGTGATCCTGCTCGCGGGCCTGGCGGCGATCCCCGACGAGCTCTACGAGGCGACGGAGATGGACGGCGCGAAGCCCAGGCAGTCGTTCCTCTTCGTGACGCTGCCGCTGCTGACGCCGATCATCCTGATCGCCGTCACGTTCCGCTTCATCGACGCCGCGAAGCTCTTCGACATCATCTACTCGCTCACCCGCGGCGGCCCCGGCACCGAGACGTACACGTCGTCGTATTACCTCTACCAGCAGGGCTTCCAGTTCTTCCACCTCGGCCAGGGGACGGCCGGGGCCTGGATGTTCACGATCCTGCTCACGTTCATCTCGTTCTGGCTCGTGCGCCGCCTGCTCAAGCCGGTGGAGGACTAGCTATGCGGGGACCGTGGATCCGGCACCGCACCGGCACGACGCGGGTGGTGCGCGGCAGCCGATTTCGGCCGGGTGGGCTCGCACGGGTCGTCTTCATCGTCCTCTACCTCTGCTTCCTGCTGCTCCCGCTCTACTGGGTTGCGGCGACGTCGATCAAGCCGCAGGACGACCTGCTCACGGACCCGCCGACGTGGTGGCCGCACCACCCGACGGGCCTGCACTACACGACCGCGCTGAACGCCTTCCGAGGACGCGAGGGCCTCCAGAACTCGCTGATCATCGCCTTCTCGACGACCGTGCTCGCGGTCGTGATCGGGACGGGGGCCGCGTACTCCATGGCCCGGTACCGCACGGGCGGCAAGCACCTCGCCTTCTGGTTCCTGTCGCAGCGGATCCTGCCCCCGATCGCGATCATCATCCCGGTCTTCCTGCTCTTCAGCCGCTACACGAGCGAGTGGATCGGCGTTTCGCTCATCGACACGAAGGTCGGCCTGATCCTGCTCTACACCGTCTTCGCGCTGCCCTTCACCGTGTGGATGATGTTCGCGTACTTCCGCCAGATGCCGCCGGAGCTCGAGGAGGCGGCGCTGGTCGACGGCTGCTCCCGGCTGCAGGCGCTCGCGAAGGTGGCGTGGCCGCTGGCAGCGCCGGGCATCGTCTCCGCCGCCGCCTTCGCGTTCATCCTCTCGTGGACCGAGTTCATCTTCGCGCTCGTGCTCACGCGGACCAACTCGGTCACGCTGCCCGTCGCGCTGGCCGGGATCATCACCGGATTCCAGGGGAACCAGTACGGGGAGGCCGCCGCCCTGACGATGGTGTCGCTGATCCCGGCGCTCGCGATCGGGATCCTGATCCAGCGCCACCTCGTCCGCGGCCTGACGCTCGGCGCGGTGCAGGGATGAGCCGACGCCTCCGCGCCGTCGCGGCGGCGGCCGTCGTGCTCGGGTCGCTCGCGTCGACCGCCACCTCCGCCGCGGCCTCCCGCTGCTCGCTGGTGGGGCCGTTCGGCACGGGCGACGGCCAGGTCTGGCTCCTGAAGCCGTCGGGCTCGGCGCGCAGCATCGTCCTCTTCGCTCACGGCTGGACGGCCGTCGACCCGAACGACTGGCACAGGATCCGATTCGACCACCTCTGCGCCCAGGGCAACATCGTTCTCTTCCCCCGCTACCAGCGGGACGAGTACGAGAGCTGGCAGGACTCGGTGGACGGCTTCCGCCGCGGCGTCAAGCTCGGCTTCAGGCGGCTCGGCACGACTCACCTCCCGGTCGTCGCCGCCGGCTACTCGTTCGGCGGCGCCCTCGTCAACTACTATGCCGGCAACGCGCGCAGGTGGAAGGTCCCGGTGCCGCGCAGCGTGCTCAGCATCTTCCCGACGACGCGGATTCCCGGTCGGCCGGCCGGCACGCCGCCCGCATCGGTGCGGTTCCTGATCCTCGCCGGCGACCGCGACGAGGTCGTCGGGACAGGCGGCGCGAAGGACTTCATGAAGTGGCTGGCGCGGCATCCCGCGTCGAGGAAGACGTACCGGCTGATCCGCACGACGCCCGCGCTCCTCGCCATGCACGAGGCCCCGAAGGAGTTCACCGCGGCTGCGACCCGGGCGTTCTGGCGGCCGATCGACGTCATGGTGTCGAAGGCGAGGAGGGGCGAGTGAGCGAGCGGCGCTACGAGCAGGGCATGGCGCGGCCGGAGATCGACATCGGCGCCGGACGGGCGGAGCGCAAACCGGTCGCCGAGCGAACGACGCTCGTCACCGGCGGCGCCGGCTTCATCGGCGGACATCTCGTCCGCGAGCTGCTCGACACGGGGCGGCGGGTCGTCGTCCTCGACATACGCGGATTCGCCCCCGAGTCGCGCTTCGTGATCGGCGAGGAAGTCGACTCGCTGCCGCTCGAGCTCGCCTCGATCGGCGACCAGGCCCGCGTGCTGGACGTCTTCCGCACCCACCGGCCGGACGAGGTCGTGCACGCGGGGATGATCCTCGACCCCGCCTACCTGGCCACGAACCGGTCGACGGCGTTCACGACGAACGTCGGCGGCGTGGTCAACCTCGTCGAGGCGATGATCGCCTTCGGCGTCCCGAGGCTCGTCAACTTCTCTTCGATCGGCGTGCTCCCCCGGGTCGTCTACCGGCCGATCGACGCCAACCACCCGATCGTGCTCGCCGACGGCGGACCGGGCACGGACTTCTACGGCTCGACGAAGGCGGCGGCCGAGCTGCTCCTGTTCGCGTACAACCAGGCGCTGGGGTTCGACTTCCGGACGATCCGACCCTCGGCCGTGTACGGCCTGGGGATGAACCAGTACGTCGGGCCGATCAAGGCGATGGTCGAGAACAGCGTCCGCGGCGAGCCGGCGCACTTCCAGTACGGCGGCGCTCACCCCCGTGCCTACACCCACGTCCGCGACGTCGCCGGGCTGGTCGTCGCCATGCTCGACGCGCCCGACGAGGCCGACCGCATCTTCTACGGCTCGACCGGCGGCCCGATGACGACGACGACCGAGGTCGCGCAGATCGTGCGCGAGCTCGTCCCCGGCGCAGACGTCGAGATCGGGGAGGAGCTTTCCGATGCGGAGAAGCCGGTCGCCGCGCTGCGGGCGGAGCTGTCGATCGAGAACGCTCGGACACAGCTGGGCTGGGAGCCGCGCTACGGCTCGATCCGCGACGGCATCGCGCAGTACGTGCAGCACTACCGCGCGTTCCACGAGTCGACCCGCTGACCGCTACGGCCCCGCGGGGTCGATCCGCACCACCTCGTACGGCTGGAGCGTGAGCGCGAGCTCGCCGTCGGCCGCAGCAGGCTCGGAGCGGGCCCGAAACGCACGCGCGTCGGCCGCTGCCTCGGCGGCAGTCGCCTCGTTCAGCCTGCGCAGCGCCAGGCCTCCGTCGAGCGGCCCGATGACCACCGCGCACTCACGGGGGGTCAGGTTGGCGACGAGCAGGTTCGTTGCGCCGCCGGCGCCTCGGACCGCGAGAGCGACGGCGGCGAGGACGTCGCCGGACTCGCACCTCAGCACCTCGGCGCCCTGCCACTCGATCGCGTCCGCGAGCGAGTGGTAGAGCGGGAAGGCCTCGCCGGGGCGGGAGCGGAAGCGCCCGGGGAGCTCCGGCCCCTCCGCGCGCTCGACGACGCCGCGCCAGCCCGTCGTTTCGTAGTACGTGACCGAGCCGGCCCCCGCCTCCGACACGTACTTGACGCTCGCGGCGGTCCAGGCCGCGCCGAAGAGCGCCGACTGCCGCACGTCGACCGAGTCGGAGAGCTCGCCGAGCGGCGTCGGCGGCGGCTCGCCCGCGGCGTGGAAGTTGACGCGGCGCCGCAGGGTGATCGGCGAGATCGCCACGGGCTTGCCGCCGGAGATCGCGAGAGCGCTCCGAACCGTCTCCGCCTGCGCATCGAGGTTCTCCATCACGTCGATGTCCGTGAACGCGTGGATCTGCGGCGAGATCGAGTAGCAGATCCCGTCCCAGGTCGCGTGCTCGGGTCGCGTGCGGTTGATCTCCGTGAAGTAGATCTCCGTGCCGCCGACGAACGCCGCTCCCGGTGCGGCCTCCGAGAGCGCCGCGCGCGCGAGGTCGACTAGTTGCGCCGGGGTCGTCTCGAGCGGCGTTGCCGTGCGTCCGCCCGCCCAGGTGACGAGCACGCGCGCGACCCGGGCTTCCCCGAGCGCCGCCGCGACCTCGGGGAGCTCCCCGGCGTGCTCGTCGCGGAACATCAGCGCGACCTCGAGCGAGGCGCCCGCGGCGCGGGCGGTCTCCTGCGCCGCCGCGAGCGTCTCCCGCCAACCGTCGGAGTCGAGCCTGAGCTCGGTGCGCAGGTGCGCCGGGGCGAGCGCGGCGAGGAGCTCTCGCTCGTGGTCGTCCGGACGGTGGCCGTCCCGGTCCTGGCCGAGCCCGATCGGCGGCACCCGCGTCCCCGTCGGCGCACCGACGGTGAGGCGGACCGGTCCGTCGCCCGTCGCCGTCTCGGGCACGTCGACAGGCCTGACGACGAGCCTCTGCCGGACCGGCTGTCCCGCCTCGAGCGGCGCCGGCCGGCCGAGCGAGATCGGCGTCGAGTACGTCTTGAAGTTCGCGTCCGTCCAGTTGCGGTGGTCCTCGGTCTCCCAGAGGTCCCCCTCGAACTCGAACACCAGCGACCCGCCGGCGGCGAGCTCGACCTCGAGGCGGTCGTAGGCGGGGAAGAGCGCCTGGTAGGCGCCGTCGACAATCGCCTGCGGACCGATCAGGTCGGGGAACGCCCCTTCCTGCTCGCCGTCGGGCGTCCGCGTCCGGTACGCCGCTCCGGAGGTCTCCCGCCACGGGTGGTGGACGCAGATACCGATCCGGTTGTAGGGAAAATTGCTCTCCGCGCGGCCGTCGAAGACGAACTCGATCCGGCCGGTCTCGTCGCCCGCGATCGTGCCGTGCCACGCGAAGTCGACCTCGGCCCGCGAGTGGCGCACGTCGAACTCGGCGCGGAAGCCGCCGTCGCGCTCGTCCAGCTCGAATCCGGAGACGGCACCGGGCACGGTGTCCCAGTCGACGTCGCGGACCGCCGTGTAGACGCGCCGAACCAGCTCGGTGCCGCCGATCCGCAGGTACCTGAGATCGATGCCGTCGAGAAGCAGCGACACCGGCCCCGCGCGCAGCTGCCGCGGCTGCTGCAGCGGCTCGGCCGTGCCGTGCACGAGGCGAAGGTCGGTCACGGCCGCATCATCTCCGATCGCGGAAGCGGTCGAGCTTCTCGGTGAACAGCCGGCCGTCCAGCACCGCCGGGTTCGCCACGTCCCTCGGCACGCGCCCGGCGGCGACGTCGAGCAGAGCGTCGCACGCCTGTTCCACGCACGCGCGCAGGAGCTCGTCGGTGTAGCCGAGCGAGTGGGGAGCGCCGACGACGTTCGGGTACGTGAGCAGCGGATCGTCTGCCGGGAGCGGCTCCGGATCGACGACGTCGAGCCCGGCGCCGGCGATCCGCCCGTCCTGCAGCGCCTCGACGAGCGCCTGCTGATCGACGATCGCTCCGCGGGCGACGTTGACGAGGAACGCCGTCTGCTTCATCAGACCGAGTCGGCGGCGGTCGATCAGACCGCGGGTCTCGTCCGTCAGCGGGCACGCGACGACGACCACGTCGGCCTCGCGCAGCATCTCGTCCAGGGGGACGTGGGCCACCGCCTCCTCGTCCACGTGCGTCCGCTGCGTCACGAGCACCCGCATCTGCCACGGACGCAGCAGCCGCACGACCTCGCGGCCGATCCGGCCGTACCCGATCACTCCCAGCGTGCGGCCGGTCAGCGCGGTGCCCTGCGGGCGGAACCTGCCCGTTCCCCAGTCTCCCTCGTGCAGCGCGTGGTCGCGCTCGCGCAGGCGGTGCGCGAGCGCGAGGACGAGCGTGACGGCCGCCGAGGCCATCGGCCTCGTCACCGCGTCCGGCGTGATCGTCACGGCGACCCCGCGCCGGGTGCACGCGGCGACGTCGACGGCGTCGAGGCCGACGCCGTGGCGGGCGACCACCACCAGCCGGTCTGCGCCCTCCAGGCTCGCCGCCGTCAGCGGCGTGCCGAAGTGGTAGAGGCCGTCGACCCCGGCCAGCGACCCGGGCCCGAGCGCGTCGTCCTCGAGGAACGCCCACGCAATGCCTGCCCGCTCGAGCGCGGACAGGTCAAAGGGGGCGAAGGCGACGCTGCCGTCGGGGCGCCGGACGTCCCGGGTGACGCCCACGCGAAAGGCGCCGTTTTGGTCGGTGGGCATGCCGTATGATCGCTTCTCGCATGCCGGAGCGCATCGTCGTCGGCGAGCTCCCGATCGGCGGGCAGGAGCCCCTGATCTCGAGTGCGATCCGCTGGGGTGACCTGCTGTTCCTCTCGGGCCGCGCGCCGATCGACACCGCGACCATGGAGGTGGTCTCGACCGATTTCGAGGATCAGGCGCGCAACGTGCTCGACCAGATCCTCGCCTCGCTCGCCGAGGCCGGCTCCGGTCCCGAGCACGTGCTCCGGGTCCAGTGCTACCTGTTGAACGCCGCCGACTTCGACGCGTGGAACCGGCTCTGGGCCGAGTACTTTCCGCCGCCGCGGCCCGTACGAACCACGATCGTCACGGGGTTCACGGTGCCCGGCATGCTGGTCGAGGTCGAGGTGACCGCCGGCATTCCCGCGTGAAGGTCGTCGTCGTCGGGGGCGGCATCGCCGGGCTGTGCTGCGCCTACTACCTGCGCAGGCGCGACGTCGAGGTGACGCTGGTCGACCGGGCTTGGATCGGCGCGCGCACCGCCTCCTCCTGGGGAAACGGCGGCTGGATCGCGCCGGCGCAGGCCGGGCCGCTGCCGGAGCCGGGGCTGACGGTCTACGGCCTGCGCGCGCTCGTCCGCGCCGACTCGGCGCTCTACTTCCGCCCCGCCTACCTGCCTCGTCTGACGCCGTGGCTCCTCCGCTTCTGGACCTACTGCAACGAGCGGGACCACGATCGGGGCACCGTCGCCCTCGCCGCGCTCGGGCGGCGCAGCTTCGAGCTCGTCGACGGGCTCGCCGACGACGGCGTCCGCTTCGACGTCTGGAAGCTCGGCATGGTCTGCGCGACGGGCACCGTCGAGGGCGCGCGCAAGGTGCTGCGCAGCCTCGAGGGACTCCGGCGACAGGGCTACGCGTTGCCGGAGGACGTGCTCGGAGAGGACGAGATCCACCAGCTCGAGCCGGCGCTGAACGACAGGGTGCGGGCCGGCTTCCACCTGGCCGAGCAGTGGAACGTGAAGGCGGACACGCTCGTCAACGGGCTCGGCACGCGTCTGCGGGAGCTCGGGGTCGAGATCCTCGAGAAGCGCGCCGTCACGGGCTTCGACCGCGCCGGCACCAAGGTGCGCGCGGTGCAGACCACGGCGGGCGAGGTCGGCGGCGACCACTTCGTGCTCGCCGCGGGCGCCTGGACGACGCCGCTCGCGGCGATGCTAGGCGTCCGCATTCCGATGGAGCCCGGGAAGGGCTACTCGTTCCTGCTGCGCCCGAAGGTGATGCCGCGCCACGGCATCCTCTTCGCCGACATCCACGCCGGAGCGACGCCCCTCGGCGACCGCGTGCGCATCGGCGGGACGATGGAGTTCTCGGGCTACGACCTGGCGATCGACCAGCGTCGGATCGGCAACCTCTTCCGCCTCGCCCGCGACTACGTCGACCTGGAGACACCCGAGTACGAGGAGCCCTGGGCGGGGCTGCGGCCGACGACGGTCGACGGCCTGCCGATCCTCGACCGCGCGGGGCCGTACGGCAACACCTACGTCGCCACGGGCTACTCGATGCTCGGGATGACGCTGTCGGCGCCGGCCGGTGAGGCGATGGCCGAGATGATCGTCAGCGGCCGCCGACCCGACGTCTTCGAGCCGTTCCGGATCGACCGCTTCCCCCGCTGGGTCGCGCGGCGGCGCTGACTCAGGCGTCGGGCGGGCCGAGGATCCGGCCGCCGTCGACGGTGATCACCACGCCCGTCACCCACTCGGCGTCCTCGTCGACGAGGTGGCCGATCCAGCGTGCGATCTCCTCCGGTTTCCCCACGCGCCCGAGCGGGACGAGGCGGCCGAGCTCCTCCAGTCGCGCCTCCGGATCGGCGACGTTGAGGTAGATCTCCGTCGCCACCGGCCCTGGACGCACGCCGACGACGCGGATCCGGTCGGGGGCGAGCTCCGCGGCGAGATTCATCGTCAGGTGCTCGATGGCCGCCTTGGTCGACCCGTAGAGGGTCTGGCCTCGCCGATACATGACCGCGGCGGCCGACGAGACGTTGACGACGACGGCCGCGGGTGAGGCGCGCAGCGCGGGGAGAGCCGCCTGCACGAGGAGGAACGGCGCGCGCAGGTTGACGGCGACGTGGTCGTCGAACTCCTCGCGCGTGAACTCCTCGACGGGCTTCAGGCGGAAGCTGGCTGCGTTGTTGACGATCACGTCGAGTCGGCCGCAGTCTCCGACGACCTCATCGACGAGCCGGGCCGGCGCGCCCGCGTCTGCGAGGTCGCACCCCTGCGCAGTCGCCCGGCCGCCCGCCCGCTCGATGTCCGCCCGCAGCGCCTCCAGCCGCTCCTGCCGGCGGGCGACGAGGACGACGTGGAGGCCGCGACGGGCGAGCTCGCGGGCGGTCGCCTCTCCGATGCCGGAGCTCGCTCCGGTGACGATGGCCACGCGTCCCTCCAAGCCGTACGACGATACTACGGCCGTGCGGGTGGCATCGTGGGGGGCCATCCGGCCGGAACGGTGGTCGACGTCCGCTGCCGGCTGTTCGAGGCGTCGACCGAGGGCGGCGGCTACGCGAACCCCTACGCGGCTGGGACGCCACCAGCGACGAGCGGGGATTCGCCTTCCCACGCTGGCTCGTCGTCGAGGTGGAGACCTCGACCGGGATCGTCGGCCTCGGCGACGCCGCGCTCGCGGCCGATCTGATCCCGCCGATCGTCGAGACCCGCCTCGCCCCGCTCGTGCGCGGCCGGCCGGTGGCGGCGATCCAGGAGACGTGGCAGCTGATGTACCGCCGGACGATGGCGTGGGGCCGGAAGGGGCTCGGCATGGTCGCCGTCAGCGCCGTCGACCTGGCGTTGTGGGACGCCCGCACACGGCGAGCACGAGTTCACCCTCGCCGGCTTCGCCGAGATCGCGCGCCGCGGGGCCGCGCGGGTGCTCCAGTTCGACACGAACCGCGTCGGCGGGATCACGCAGGCTGTGAAGGTCTGCGCGCTGGCCGAGGCCTTCGGCCTCACGGTCGTCCCCCACGCCGGCCAGGTGCACAACTACACGTCGTCGCCAGCCAGCCGGCCTGCCCGATGGCGGAATACTTCCCGCCGGAGGCGATCGAGGTCGGGAACGAGCTGCCGCACTGGCTCTTCGAGGGCGAGCCCCTCGCCGAGAACGGCCACGTCCGCCTGAACGACCGGCCGGGTCTCGTGATCGACGTGCGACCGCGCGACCCGGTGCGCGAGGTCGGCCTGCGCTAGCTCACCAGCCGACGGCGACCGGGTTCGTCAAGTCGCCGATCCGGTCGACCGAGACCGTCACCGTGTCGCCGGGCTTCAGGTAGACGGGCGGGTCCCGGAAGCAGCCGACGCCGGCGGGCGACCCGGTGGTGACGACGTCCCCGGGCTCGAGCGTGATCAGTTCGGTCAGGAACGCAAGCAGCTTCGGCGGCGGGAACAGCATCTCGGCGGCCGACGCATCCTGCATCACCTCGCCGTTCACGGTCGACGAGACGCGGAGGGTCGACCAGTCGCCGAGCTCGTCGCTCGTGACGATCTCGGGACCGAGCGGGGCGAACGTGTCGGGGTTCTTGCCGAGGGTGAGCTGGTTGTCCTTGAACTGGACGTCGCGCGCCGAGACGTCGTGGAGGATCGTCCAGCCGAAGACGTGCTCGAGCGCCCGCTCGTCGGGAATGCGGTAGCCGCCGGTGCCGATCACCATCGCGAGCTCGACCTCGTAGTCGGTCAGCGTCGTCGGCCGGGGGATCCGGATCGGCTCGCCCGGTCCGATCACCGCGCTCGGCAGTTTCGAGAAGAAGAACGGCTCCTCCGGCATAACGGCGTTCGGGTTCTCGTCGGCGTGGCTCGCGTAGTTGACGCCGGAGCAGAGGATCTTGCCCGGACGGATCGGCGCGAGCAGACGGGCCTCCCCCACCACCTCGCTCGCCGCCGCGGCCTGCTCCAGCCCGGCCTCGCCGTCCGCGATCAGCGCGTGCATGTCGGCATAGCCCGTGTCGAGGATCGCAGCGTCGCGGCGCACGCCGATGCCGGTCCTTCCTCCGGCCGTGTAGGCGACCAGCCTCATCCGCCCTCCCCCTCCTTCCCCTCGATCCAGTGGCGGCCGTCCTCGACGACCAGGGTCTCGCCCACGAGCGGCGCAACCGCTCGCCGCGCCCCCGTGCGGTCGTGCTCCGCCACGAGCCGGAGGAAGCGCTCCACCTCCTCGTCCGGCGCCAGGTAGTGGCAGGCGACCGCGAGCTCCAGGCCGAGCATCTCCGCGGTGCGCGCCGCCTCGTCGGCGTCCATCTCCCCGGTCAGGAACGTGGCCGGGCCCGGGATCCGGTGGGAAAGCTCCCTCGGCAGCGTGCACCCGAGCAGGCCGACCGTCGGCCGGTAGAGCTCGCCGATCAGGCGCATGTCGAAGATCGCCGTGTCGCCGTAGTGGTAGATCCGAACCCCGGGCTCGGTCTCGACCAGGAAGGCGATCGGGTTCCCGACGACCTGGCGGCCGTCCTTCAGCGTGCCCGACGACCAGTGGTGGCACTCGACCGGCCTGATCTGCAGCCCGGCGACCTCGACGACGATCCCCCACGTCGTCGCCGACACCTGGTCGGCGTCGACGCCGTCGTCGATCAGCATCGCGCGCACGGCCGCGTCGCAGACGACTGGAGCGCCCGTCCGCCTCGCCACCGCGGCCGAGTCGCCGTAGTGGTCGAACGCGGCGTGGCTGACGAGGATCACGTCCGGCGTCTCGAGGTCGTCCGGCGAGCAGGGGGCGAGAGGATTCTCGGAGAGGAACGGGTCGATCAGGATGCGGTGGTCCGGGCCGACGATCTCGAAGCTCGCGGCGCCGTGGTAGGTCAGCCGCGTGCTCATGTGAGCCCCCGCATTGTCTCCCAGCCCTTCACCAGCGCGACGAACGCGCGGTTGAGCGGGACCGGGACGTCCCGCTCGCCCGCTGCCTTCACGACCGCGCCGTTGATGACTTCGATCTCAGTGCGGCGGCCCGCCTCGAAGTCCTGCAGCATCGAGCCTCTGATCGGCCCTGCGCGCGCGAGCAGCGCGAGGATCGTCTCGATGCGCTCTTCCGCGTCGATCGCGTAGTCGAGCGCCTGCGCCACAGACGTCGCCTCGCGAGCCGTCTCCGCGACGAGCTCGCGCATCTGTTCGTGGTCCGCGAGCGCGCCGGCGGTCATACCCGTCAGGGCAGCGGTAGGAAGCGTTGCAGCGTTCAGGATCAGCTTCTTCCAGATCTCGGGACGAACGGGGGAGGCCACGGTGGTGGCCAGGCCACCGCGTTCGAGTGCCTCGGCAAGCTGCTCGGCGCGCGAGGAATCGCCTTCGGTGAACCCGCCGACGAGCGTGGGCTGGTCGGCCGGGTGCATGACCACGGCGGGCTCGAGGACGGTCCCGCTGTTGTAGGTGACGCCGACCACGACCTGCTCCGGCGGGAACGCCGCCGCCAGTACATCCCCGTTGCCCCAGCCGTTCTGCAGCGACGCGACGAGCGTCTCGGGCCCGACGAGCGGGCGCGCAAGCTCGGCCGCGGAGGCCGTGTGGTAGCACTTGACGAAGAAGACGACCGCGTCGACGGGGCCGACGCTCGAGGGGTCGGTCGTCGCCGGAACCTTGGTGATCGTCCGGTCGTCGCCGCGGACGACGGTGACGCCCACGGCGTTGACCTTCTCGACGAGCGGCTGTGCGACGTCGACGAGCGTGACGTCCTCGCCTCCCCGGGCCAGTGCCGCGCCGAAGATCGATCCCATCGCTCCGGCGCCGACGACGGCGATTCTCATTCTCGTCCTCCTCTCCTCTCAGCGGTCCGGGTGGAACCAGCGGCCGCCCGCCAGGGCGCCGCCGTCGACGATCAGGGTCTGGCCGGTGAGGAACGACCCCGCATCCGAGGCGAGGAGCAGACAGGCTCCGATCAGCTCGGCAGGCTGTCCCGGCCGTTCCATCGGCACGCGGTTGTGGATCCATCGGCTCATCTCCGGGTTCGCCCAGATCGGTGCGGCCAGCGGCGTGTCCATGAACCCGGGCGCGATCGCGTTGACGCGGATCCCGTGCTCAGCCCACTCGAGCGCCATGTGACGCGTGAGCTGGCTGATCCCCGCCTTCGTCGCGCCGTAGACGGCGACGTGCTCGAGCGCATACGCGACGTTGAGGGAGCTGATCGAGATGATCGCGCCGCCGGCCCCCTGGGCGATCATCTCGCGCGCGGCGCGCTGCGCCAGGAAATAGGGCGCGCGCAGGTTGATCCCGACGATCCGGTCCCACGTCTCGCCGTCCATCTCGAGGACCGGCAGCCGCTTGTTGACCGCGGCGTTGTTGACGAGGACGTGGACGGCGCCGAACCGCTTCGTCGCCTCGTGGACGATCGCGTCGGTCGCGTCAGGGTCGCCCAGGTCCTCCACCAGGGCGGCGGCGTCGATCCCCGCCTCGCCGAGCGTCGCCACGAGCTCGTTCAGCGCGGCCTCGTCGACGTCGGTGACGAGGACGGAGGCCCCGGCGGCGCCGAGGCCGGCGGCGAGCCAGCGCCCGATGCCGCCTGCTGCTCCCGTCACGATCGCGACGCTCCCCTCGAGCGAGAAGAGCTCGGTGGGCGAGATTCCGCGAACCGTCTCCGCGTCGAACGCCGCCGGGCTCACGCTCACGAAGCGATCATACAGAACGCCGAATGACAGGATCTCGGCTCGACTACGGCGTCGCGGCGCGGTCGTCGCGAGCCTTCAGCTTCCGAGGAGCTGACGAGCGAGCTGCGCCGGCGACCGTCGCCCGGCCGTCGCTGTGGGTTCAGCGGCGACTCGTACATCGACATCCTCACCCCGGGGGTCGTCGTCATGCTCGCGGTCTCGACCGCCGGCTGGGTCGGGATTGGGTTCATCGACTGCCGCTGACGTTTCTCTCCTCGGCGCTGATGCAGCGGAGCCTCCTGCCCGGGTGGATCCAGTGGACGGCCAGGTTCAACCCGGTCAATGGGCCGCCGAGGCCGGCCGATCGGCTGCCGCCGCTGACGCCGATTGGGGCCTGATCGCCACCCGCATCGGGTTCCTCGCGGTGCTCCTGCTCGCCAGCGCGACGTTCGCAACCCGCGCCTTCAACGTCTACCGGCGTTCGATCCGAGCTCGGCGAGAGTCCTAGGCGGGAACGAGAAGATCGACGAGCCGGAACCGGTCGAGGCGCGCCGGCAGCGTCGGGGTCCACTCGGGATCGAGCGCGAGGTACGACTCCGGATCGACGAGGATGATCCCGTGCAGGACCTCCGAGACGATCAGGCCGCCGACGTCGCCGAGCCGGTCGCCGGAGCGACGGGCCGCCGACTCGCGAAGGACGTAGAGCCAGAGCGGGGTCTCCCCCTCCCAGCCGTGGCGGCGCAGGTCGAGCTCGTCCTCGGTCAGCGGCTCGGCGCCGGTCACGCGCGCGACCGCTTCGCCCGACGGGAGGCCGGTGCCGTGACCGCGCTCGAGATCGCGCGCGGCGAGCGACCGGTACGCCTCGTCGTCGACGGCGCCGGTGATCGCCTGGGGGAGCTGGATCAACGATCGTGGCAGACGGCCGTCCATCGGCTTCGACCGCTGGGCGGGCGGCCGTCCCGGGACATCGAAGAAGAGCGACCAGTCGACTCGATGCTCGCCGACGGGGCGGAAGCCGATCAGGTCGGGGAAGATGCGGAACGCAGGCCCGCCGGCCTGCAGCCTGTACAGCTCGCGGATCTGCGAGTGGCCGTACCGGTAGGCGGCGTCCGCGAACTCGACGGGGATGAACGGCTCTGGGTCGGGACGGTAGAAGCTCGGACCGTCGGCCGCGACACGCGCGGCGAGCTCCGGGCCGACGAGCCCGGGTAGGAACTCGTTCATGATCAGCCACTGGTAGTGCCAGGAGAGCGAACGCCGCGCCTCGTCGAAGAGGTCGCCGTCGGGGACGCCGTCCTCGCGAAGACGATCGACGAGCAGGTTGTGCGCGTCGATGAAGGCGACCTGCATCTGGCTCATCAGCACGTGGACGTCGTTGCGCGGGTCCCCGACCAGTGCGATCCCTTCCTGGTTCCGTGGAAGATCGCCGTGTTTCTCGAGCAGCTTCGCCGGGTCGTCCCGCTGGTACATGAACGGCGAGCCGGCGGGACCGCCCCCGTAGAGCGCCTCGAGGTTGGCCCGGGGAGTGCGCATGTTGCGCAGGGACGCAAGGTCGGTGTGGGTGCGAAGCGGAGAGCGGTCGGCCGTCAGGTCGTGGGCGACGTACTGGCCGAAGAAGGGCCAGCCCGCCTCCACCCGAGAGTCCTCCTCGCGATCGCCGGCATCACAGAATCCGCCGGCGGCGCCGATGCGGTGGAGCAAAGTCTCGTCGGACTCGAGCGGCGGCAGGTCGAACATGCGCCCGTAGCGCCCGCCCTCGCCGATCGGAGCATCGACGCGCTCGGGAGCGAGACAGTGGTCGCGCGGGATGGTTGTGGTCGCCACAGTCACGGTCGCTGGTCCTCGACGACCAGAACGAGCCCGGGCACGTGCATGTTCCCTCCCGAACCATCTCATTCGCTGGGATGAGATGAAGATCGTCCTCCCGTCGTGCCGGTTCATCCCTGCGGCCGAGGCGACGGAAGGGTGCCCACCTCTACCTTCGACGCATGACCACTCATCTGAAAGAAGTCCCGCTCGACCTGGTGGTCGAGACGCACGGACTGACGAAGCGATTCGGCCCCCGCACCGTCGTCGACGGCGTCGACCTGGCGGTTCCGCGTGGAGTCGCATTCGGCTACCTCGGCCCGAACGGAGCCGGGAAGACGACCCTGATCCGGATGCTCCTCGGCCTCACCGATGCGACAGCCGGCTCGATGCGGCTGCTCGGTCTGCCGGTACCCGAGGCGCGGGCGAAGGCGCTCGCGCGGGTCGGCGCGATCGTCGAGGAGCCGCGGTTCTACGGCCACCTGACCGGGAGAGAGAACCTCGCCGTCGTCGCCGCTGCGCGCGGCGGCACCGCCTACACCCTGATCGACGGCGCGCTGGAGCAGGTCGGCCTGGCGGCGCGGGCGCACGACCGCGTCAAGACCTACTCCCTCGGGATGCGCCAGCGGCTCGGGATCGCACGCTGTCTCCTCGCCGACCCGCAGGTGCTGATCCTCGACGAGCCGATGAACGGGCTCGACCCGGCCGGGATCCAGGAGTTCCGCGGCTTCGTCCGGTCGTTCGTGGATCAGGGCCGGACGATCGTGCTCTCCTCGCACCTGCTCGACGAGGTGGAGAAGACGTGCGACCACGTCGCGATCGTCGACCAGGGCCGGATCGTCGTCCAGGGGTCGATCGCCGAGCTCCGCGCCGGCGGCGAGCCGACCGTGCTGATCGAGACCCGCGAGGGCGTCGCCTCGGCTCCCGTCGTCGCCGGACACCACGCCGTGACGCACGTCGGCACCGAAGGGGCACTACTTCGGGTCGCGCTGGCGGACCTCGGCGCCGTCCCGGAGCTGAACCGGCGCCTCGTCGAGGCCGGCCACGACGTCCTTCGGCTCGAGCCGGCCCAGGCGTCCCTCGAAGACCGCTTCCTGCAGATCACGACCCGACTGGAGAACGTCGCATGAGCACGATTGCCTTCACTCCCGATAGAAGCCTTCCTGTCTCCGACCTGCTGAAGCTGCGCCGCCGGCGCGGCCTCGTCGTCGTCACCTCGCTCCTGACCGTCGTCGCGATGGCGCTCACGTACGGGATCATCGAAATGGTGCACCTCGCCAGCCCCGCGACGCACGGGCCGGCGGGCGGGATCGAGAATCTCGGGCACGGGAGCTGGGTCGCCGCCACGCTCGGCGCCGTCGCGGCGGCGATCGTGGGCTCGATCGCGGGCGCCGGCGATCTGGAGGCCGGCGTCTACCGCGACCTCGTCGTCACCGGTCGCTCTCGGCTGGGGCTCTACCGCTCGCGCCTCGTCGGCGGCCTGCTCTTCCTGCTCGCGTTCGTGACGGCAGGCTACGTCCTCGCCGCGATCGCGACCGTCGTCTTCGCCGGCAGCCGCCCCGTTCCCGGCACGCAGCTGCTGGCGACGACCGGACTCTGGGTGGTACTCCAGGCCGCCTTCTACTACTTGCTCGCCTTCGGGCTCGCCTGCCTGGTCGGCTCGCGGTCGTACACGATCGGCATACTCCTCGGCTTCCGCCTGGCGCTGATCCCGATCCTCGCGTCGATCTCGGCGCTCGGCGTCCTGCGCGAGCTGCTGCCGGGCGTGGCCCTGCAGGCGCTTGCGCCCACTGCCCTCGGGGACACGATCCGCCAGGGGCCCGACATCGCGATGTCGGCCGGAGCAATCGCGCTCGTGCTGCTCGCGTGGGCAGTTCTCGCAGTGGCCGCAGGCGCCCGGCGCGACGTGACGCGCGACGCCTGAGTCCTAGGGGTGGTGAGGCCGGAGCCCAATGTGGGCATAAGGGCAGGAGCGTGCCGAGGATCGAGGGATACGAGTTCGGTCGCGTGCTCGTGGACGGCGACGAGCACCGCGCCGATGTGATCGTCCTCCCCCGGCGAGTGGTCGCGGGCTGGTGGCGCCGCGACGGACACGGGCTCGTCCTCGACGATCTCGCCGGCGTGCTGGACGAGCTGCCCGAGCGGCTCCTGATCGGCACCGGCGCCGACGGACGGCTGAGACCGGATCCGGCCACACTGGAGTCGCTGCGCAGCCGCGGCATCGAGGTCGTCGCGCTGCCGACCGGGGAAGCCGTCCGCCTCTTCGCAGACCTCGACCCCAACCGTACGGCTGCCGCGCTGCACCTGACCTGCTGATCGCTGCTGAACCGGGATCGTTGAATCGGGTGCGCCGATGGGAGCCGTCAGCTCTGCGGTCGAATCCGCAAGACGCGGCCCTTGTCGTCGTTGACCCAGACCGAGCCAAAGCCGACACCGAGCCGCACGGGCCATCCACCCACGTGAAGCCTCGCCGTGACCTGACCGGTCCGCGGGTCGATGCGATCGACGTCGCCCGAGTCGAAGACCGCGACCCAGACCGACCCGAACGAGAGGGCAATGCCGACGGCGTGCGGCTCGGCCAGCCGGGCCGTTATCTTCTTCGTCCGAGGGTCGATCCGGGTGACGAAGTTGCTGCAGCTGGCGCCGGCAGACCAGACGGCGCTCTCCGCGGCGGCGAGAGGGCCACACGGAAAGTAGTGACCCAGCTTGAACCGCGCGGCAACTCTGTTCGTCCGAGGATCGATGAGCACGATCATGTTGGCGGCCGGGAGGGTCACCCAGACCGCATCCCTGGCTGCCGTCAGGCTCATCCGCTCGGAGCAACAGGCGCGGTTCGGGCCGACCCGTATCGTCGCGACGATCCGGTTGTCGGAGGGATCGATTCGCGTGACGCTCGGCCCGAGCACGTTGGCGGTCCAGACGGCTCCGGGCGAGACGGCGACGCCGGAAGGGTGCGCGGGGACGTGGATCGTCGCGCTCACCTTGTTCGTCCTGGGATCGATCCGCGACAGGGTGTTCTCGTTCGGGTGGGTGAGCCAGACGGCGCCGTCGCCGGCGGCGGCGTCTGCTCCCGGAGACAACCTGATTCGGGCGACGACGGCGTTTCGCTTCGGGTCGATCCGCATGAGCGTCGACGTCGCGTCGCTCATCGCCCAGACCGCGCCCTCACCCACGGTGAACCCTCCACCCAGTGCCGGGACGGGAATGCTTGCGACGACCTTGCCGGCCGCGAGGGCATGCGCCTCCGCGCCGCCGGCCCTCGCGCTGATCCTCGTGACCGTTCTCGAAGCGAAACTGCTCACCCAGACGGAGTTGCCTGCGGGCGCAACGGCGAGCGCGGGCGCACCCTGGGCAGGTGGAGCGACCCGGAGCGGCGGGCCCTCGGCAGTTCCCGAGCGCACGTCGATCTTGCTCACGGTCCCGTGAAGTGCATCGCCGACGAAGAGGTACCGCCCCGCCGGCGCCAGCCACGCAGGCTCGCCCCCGAGCCGAACGGGTTTTTCGACCGGTCGTAGCGTCTCCGGGTCGAGCCGGCCGAGCGCACCGGTGTCACGATCGGCGAACCAGACGCTTCCGGACGCGATCGCAATCCCCGCCGGGGCCCCTCCGACATGCTCGCGTCTGACGGAATGCGTGCTCGGGTCGACGCGCAGCACGTCACCTGCATCAGGCGCTGTCGCCCAGACGTAGCGCTTGCCGACCGCGAGTCCGAGCGCTCGTCCCTCCGACAGCCCGATCGGAGCCCCCCTTTGCGCCAGCGTGTCCGGATCGAGGCGGAGAAGCGCCGCCGGCCTGACCTGGAGTGCCCACAGATCTCTTCCGCCGGCCGCGAGCGCTCCCACCAGTTTGGGGAACTCGGCTCGGCCGAGGACACGGCCACTGCGCCAATCGAGGGCGACGACGAGGCTCGGACCGGATCCGCTTCCTCCGACGTGCTCCACGGCAGCGAGGAGCCTCGATCTCATGTGGGCCAGATACGTCGCCTGCCCGCCGAGAAAGATCTGTTGCTCGACCGCTCCCGACACCACGTCGAGACGCATGACCGGCCGGTTGCGCACCGGCGTCTGCACGTCGGTCAGCGCGAGCCAGAGACCGTCCGCGTCGGCGGCCAGCGCGCCCGGGTGGCCTGGCACGCTCAACGTCGCCGTGACGCCCCGGGTGGTCACCTTCTCGGCCGAGCGATGCGTGGCGAGCAGGATCGATCCGACGGCCGCTGCGACGACCGACACGACGACCACGGCAAGCCGGAATCGAGGGCGGGCCAGCTCGCACGAAGATGCCTCAGCGGTGGTCACGCGGTCATCATCCTCCCCGCGCCGCGGGAATTCCACCGAACGCCCCCGATTCGAGGGAAAACCCTGAGCCGCGTCCCGACCCGACTTGAAGATCGGTGGTCAGTGGGTTGGTAGATCGAGGGAACTGTCAGCTGCGCAATTACCCCCAGCGCCGGCACAGCTCGTTCAACACGACCTTCAATGTCCTCGAGAACTTGCGCATCGCGGCCGCGCAGGGAGCGATAGAGGAGCCCGGCGGCGAGAGTCGCTGGAACACACTGCGGATGCTTCGCATCCTGCGCCGGCGCGCCTCTTGAACGGTCTGATGATCCAGTTGACGTGGCCGGCGAGACGAGCCATTCACTGATAGCGGCGCCGCTTCACTTCGAGAGGGGGACGTCGCGGCGCGTCCTCCACGAAGATCGTCACGGTCTCGCCGTCAGCGGCAGTGACCGGGCCTCCGGAGGATCCCGGCAGATCTGACCAGCGCGCAGGACGAGCTTTGGCTGCTCCGACCGGGTGCCGAAGCCGTAAATCGCCCCTTTCGTTGCGAGGCCGGCGCCGCGGCGGTTCGGAAAAAAAGATTGGCGCCCCCCTATTCACGCGAGCAGGACAGCGCTACGCTGCACCGAAGCAGGACAGCATCAGACGGTGTTAGGCGTCGCGAGGCACGATTCCCCGCCGGATTCCCCTCTTTACGCCGTCCACACGCCGTTGTAGTGTCAGGTCGTCAGTCGGAACCAACGGGAGGTCTTTCATGTTGAGGAGGTTCATTGGCGGGAAGCGGACGATCGCCGTCTTCGTTGTGGCGTGCGCCGCTCTCGCGGTCGGGGTCTCGGTCGCCGTTGCGAAGAGCGGGCCGAGTCAGGTGAAGGTGCATTTCCAGGTCAGCCAGTTCCCAAACTTCCCCGGGTTTCCCGGTTCGGTTTGCCTAAACCCGCTGACCAAGAAAGAGGTAGGTAAAGGGAAGGTGTGGGTCGACGACAAGGGCGGCCCGATTAACATCGTCGCCCAGTTCCGCAATGTCGAGACGGGCAAGTACGAGGCTGTCCTCGTCGACGGGGCCTGCACCACAGCCCTCGAC
>JBKPRD010000010.1:0-36666 GCA_046734415.1 Actinomycetota bacterium
CCACTTCAGCGCGATTCAGTCCGAGGGCTACAAGACGCTGACCGAGGGTCAGAAGGTCGAGTTCGAGGTCGTGCAGGGCCAGAAGGGCCTGCAGGCGGCGAACGTCGTTCCGCTCTAGAGCTTCCCTTTCGGAACCGATTATCAGGGCCCCCGAGAGGGGGCCCTTCTTTTTGGGAGGATGGTTCGAATGGAGATCACGAGAGAAGAGGTGCTGCACGTCGCCAAGCTGGCGCGCCTCGCACTGACCGAGGAGGAGATCGAGCGCTTCGGCGGCCAGCTGAGCGCGATCCTCGAGGCGGTCGGCAAGGTCTCCGAGCTCGATCTCGAGGGCGTCCCGCCGACCTCGCACCCGCTCGATCTCGTCAACGTCCTCGCGGAGGACGAGCCCGAGCCGTCGCTGCCGCGCGAGGATGCGCTCGCCAACGCCCCCGACACGGAGGGCGGGTTCTTCGGGGTGCCTCCGGTATGAGCCGCATCGTCCGCGTATTTCGCGCACGCGCAAAGAGGGGATCCGTCGAGGCGCTCGAGCGGCGCCTCCGCGACGAAGTGCTCCCCGAGGTCGCGGCCACGCCGGGCTTGCTCGCCCACCACGCCGGCGTGCCCCACGGTGACTCGCGCGAGTTCCTGATGGTGACCGTCTGGGAGGACCTCGACGCAGTTCGTGCCTTTGCCGGCGAGGATTACACACGAGCGGTGCTGTACGGCGACACGCCCGAACTGATCGAAGAGATGTCGCTCGAGCACTACGAGGCAGTCGAATGATCGACACGTTGCGGCTCACGGCCGAGGAGCTCGAGGGCCTGCTTGTGCGGCGCGAGGTCTCGAGCGAGGAGATCTTCGCCGCCTACCGCGCCGCGATCGAGGAGCGCGACCGCGAGCTGCACTGCTTCCTCCGGCTGCACGACGGCGAGGGCGAGGGCGTGCCGATCGCGCTCAAGGACGTGATCGGGACGAAAGGCGTCGAGACGACTGCGGGCTCGAGGATCCTCGCCGGATACGTGCCGGTCTACGACTCCACGGTCGCCGCCCGCTGCAAGGGACGAGGCCTGCGGCTGATCGGCAAGACGAACACGGACGAGTTCGCGATGGGATCGTCGACCGAGAACTCGGCGTACGGCCCGTCGCGGAATCCCTGGGATCCGTCTCGCGTGCCCGGCGGGTCCGGCGGCGGGTCGGCGGCCGCGGTCGCGGCCGGGATGGTCCCGTGGGCGCTCGGCTCCGACACCGGCGGGTCGATCAAGCAGCCCTCTGCGCTCTGCGGCAACGTCGGCCTGCGCCCGACCTACGGCACGGTCAGCCGCTACGGGATCGTCGCGTTCGCCTCGTCCCTCGACCAGGTCGGCCCGGTGACGAAGACCGTCCGCGACAACGCGTTTCTCTACTCCGTCATCGCCGGCCGCGACTCGGCCGACTCGACGACCGTCGAGGTGCCGGCGACCGAGATCCCGGAGGCGGAGGACCTGAAGGGCCTGCGGATCGGCGTCCCCGTCGAGATGCGCGACGCCCGCGGGATCGAGCCAGGCGTCGCCGGCGCGGTCGCAAAGGCGATCGCGCTCGCCGCGGATCTCGGCGCGGGGGTGGAGGAGTGCTCGCTGCCGCGGTCGGTCGAGTACGGGCTTCCCTGCTACTACCTGATCGCCCCTGCGGAGGCGTCGTCCAACCTCGCGCGCTACGACGGCGTGCGCTACGGCTATCGCGCACCCGGAGACGACTTGACCGAGGTGTACGAGCGGACGCGCCACGAGGGCTTCGGCGACGAGCCCAAGCGCCGGATCATGCTCGGCACGTACGCGCTCTCGGCCGGCTACTACGAGGCGTTCTACGGCAAGGCCCAGCAGGTGCGGACGGTGATCATCCGCGAGCACGCCGACGTCTTCGCCCGCTTCGACCTGATCGTCTCGGCGACCTCGCCGACGGTCGCGTTCCCGATCGGCGAGCGCGCGGACGACCCCCTCGCAATGTATGCCTCCGACCTGCTGACGATCCCGTCCTGCGTCGCGGGCCTGCCCGGCCTCTCGATCCCCTGCGGCCTCTCGGAGGGACTTCCGGTCGGGCTGCAGCTCGTCGGGCCGCAGTTCTCCGAGAACACCCTCTTCCGGGCGGGCCACGCGCTCGAGAAGGCGATCGGCTTCGACTACGTCCCGGAGCGGCTGAGATGAAGGGTTGTCTGGCGTGCGAGCTCATGGACGGCACACGCGAGGTGCCGGGCGGGATCGTTGCCGAGGACGAGTACTGGGCCGTCGACCACTGCCTTGGGCCGTTCGGGGTCGGCGCATTCGTGCTGAAGACGAAGGAGCACCGCGACTCGCTCTGGACGATGACCGACGGCGAGGCCACCGCTCTCGGGCCGCTCCTTCGGCGGCTCTCGCAGGCGATCATCCACGCGCTCGGGGCCGAGCGCGTCTACGTGACGATGTGGGTCGACGCGCCTCCGCATCACATGCACTTCGTCGTCTGGCCGCGCTACCCGGGCGAGCCCAAGGCGGCTCAGCTTCAGCTCAAGCGCCGCGAGGAGGGAATGGCCGACTGGGCGGACATGGCCGCAGCCGCGGAGCGCGTCAGGGAGCGTCTGCGGTGAGCACGAGCGTAGGCTCGACGGAGCTCGACAAGGAGCGGAGATGACGGCTTTGCCGGCATCGGAGCGGGAATGGGAAGCGGTCGTCGGGCTCGAGATTCACGTCCACCTGAAGACGCGGACGAAGATGTTCTGCCGCTGCGAGACGGGGTTCGGCGCGCCCGAGAACACGCACACGTGCCCCGTCTGTCTCGCGCACCCGGGCGCGCTCCCCGTCGCGAACCGCACCGCGGTCGAGTGGACGATCAAGCTCGGCCTCGCCCTCGGCTCCGAGATCGCCGAGGAGGCGGTCTTCTCGCGGAAGAACTACTTCTACCCGGACAATCCGAAGGGCTATCAGATCACCCAGTACGACAAGCCGCTCTGCGTCGGCGGCTCTCTGACGGTGCCGGGTACCGAGAACTTCGAGGTCGGCTTCGTCCGCGCCCACCTCGAGGAGGACGCGGCGAAGACGGTCCACGTGGGCGGCGGCACCGGCCGCAAGGTCGGTGCGCAGCGCTCGCTGATCGACTTCAACCGCGCCGGCACTCCGCTCGTCGAGATCGTCACTCGGCCGGACATCCACTCGGCCGACCAGGCGGAGCGCTTCCTGCAGCTGCTGCGCCAGACGATCGTCACGCTCGGGATCTCGGACGCGCGCATGGAGGAGGGAACGCTCCGCTGCGACGCGAACGTCTCCGTCCGCCCGGCCGGCTCCGACGAGTTGCGCACTCGGTGGGAGCTGAAGAACATGAACTCGTTCCGGTTCATCGGGCGCGGCATCGCGGCCGCGGTGCGGGAGCAGGTGAGGCTGTACGAGTCCGGAGGGACGGTCGAGCAGCACACGTACGACTACGAGCCCGACAGCGACACGCTCACCCCGCACCGCTCGAAGGAGGAGGCGGAGGACTACCGCTACTTCCCGGAGCCCGACCTGGTGCCGCTCGCGCCGGAGGCGGAGGTCGTCGAGCACCTGCGTGGCGATCTGCCGGCGCTGCCGGCCGACCTGATCGGCGAGCGCGCGGGGGAGCTCGGCGCCGATGACGCCTGGGCGCTCGTCACCACAGATCGTGAGCCGGCGTACGCGGGGCTGGTCGTCGCCGGTGTCCCCGCGCGGGAAGCGTTCAACTTCGCGATGAACCAACCGATCCCCGCCGGCGCGAACCTGGCGGAGCTGGCGAAGGTCGCGCAGGCCGCGAAGGAGCTGACGCGCGAGGCACTGACCGCCGCCGTGGCCGCGAGCGCGACGCCCGATTTCCGCGCCGAGACGTACCTGGAGCAGATGGCGGTGTCGGACACCTCCGAGCTCGAGCCGGTGATCGACGCGATCCTGACCGCCAACCCGGGCCAGGTCGCGGCCTACCGGGGCGGCAAGGAGGGCCTGCTCGGCTTCTTCGTCGGCCAGGTGATGAAGGAGACCGGCGGCAAGGCGAACGCGAAGGTCGTCAACGAGCTCCTGCGTGAGAAGTTGAAGGCGTCGTGATCGACGAGGCGAACGAGCTGCTGCGCGCCAAGGGCTACGGCCCGGCACACCTGCAGGCGTTCGCGGCGCCTCTGCCCGGCCGGGTGCTGCTCAAGGGCACGAAGATCCTCAGCCCGTTCTCGGACTCGCCCGAGACCGTGCTGCGTGCCGTGCGCGACTGCGTCCCGAGCGCCGAGGAGCTCGGACGGCGCACGCTGACGCCGCACGAGCTCCGGGACTGCCTGGGCTCCTAGGCCCGCGAAAGCACGAGCCGGAAGGCGTTCTCGATCGCGTACCCCCCGTCGCTGCGGCGGTAGGGAGCGAGCGAGGCGCCTCGAGCAGAGTCTCCACCCGGTCACACGCGCTCGCGTATAAATGGCGAATGGACGACGGCTTCGACTACGAGCTGCTCGTCATCGGCTCGGGTCCGGCCGGTCAGAAGGCTGCGATCCAGGCCGCGAAGCTGCGCCGCCGCGTGGCGATCGTCGAGAAGCGGCGCGCGGTCGGTGGCGTCTCGGTCAACACCGGGACGATCCCGTCGAAGACGATCCGCGAGGCGATCCTCTACCTGACCGGGCTCAGCCAGCGCGGCGTCTACGGGCAGGGCTACCGCCTGAAGGACGAGGTCTCGATCGAGGACATCTCGCTGCGGACGAGGCAGGTGGTCGAGCGCGAGCGCAGCGTGATCCGCGACCAACTGCTCCGCAACCACGTTGCGATGCTCGAGGGAGCGGCCCGATTCGTCGACCAGCACACGCTCGCGATCACCGATCGCGAAGGGCGAGAACGCCGCGTGACCGCGGAGCGGGTCGTGATCGCCGTCGGCTCCGAGCCCGACCATCCGGCCGACGTCCAGTTCAACGGCGGGACGATCCTCGATTCCGACGACATCGTCCTGCGACTGCGAGAGATCCCGAACACGCTCCTCGTGGTCGGAGCCGGGGTGATCGGGATCGAGTTCGCGTCGATGTTCGCTGCGCTGGGGACGCGCGTGACGGTTGTCGACGCGCGTGGCGAGCTGCTCGACTTCTGCGACCACGACATCGTCGAGGCGCTCCGCTACCACCTGCGCGACCTGCACGTCGTCTTCCGGTTCGGCGAACGCGTGACGGCCGTCCGGGAGGATCCGCTCGGGACGCTGACGAGCCTCGCCAGCGGCAAGCAGATTCCGGCGGACGTGGTCTTCTACTCCGCCGGCAGAAGGGGCGCGACCGACGATCTCGGCCTTGCCGAAGCGGGGCTCGAGGCGGACGAGCGAGGCCGGATCGCGGTCGACGAGCACTACAGGACAGCCCTTCCGCACGTCTATGCGGTAGGCGACGTGATCGGCTTCCCCAGCCTTGCGTCCACCTCGGCCGAGCAGGGACGGCTCGCCGCCTGCCACGCCTTCGGGCTCGAGGCGCACAGCATGTCGGAGCTGCTTCCGTTCGGGATCTACTCGATCCCGGAGATCAGCTTCGTCGGCCGGACCGAGCGGGAGCTCACCGAGGAGGCCGTTCCGTACGAGGACGGCATCGCCCAGTACCGAGAGCTCGCGCGCGGACAGATCCTGGGCGAAGAGCACGGTCTGGTGAAGCTGCTCGTCTCACCGGGCGACGGGAAGCTGCTCGGCGTGCACGCGTTCGGGGCGGGAGCGACCGAGGTCGTCCACATCGGCCAAGCGGTGATGGGCCTGGGCGGGACGATCGAGTACCTCATCGACACCGTCTTCAACTACCCGACGCTCGCAGAGGCCTACAAGGTCGCGGCGCTCGACGCCGCGAACAAGCTGCGCGCCGTCTCGATGCACCTCGCCACCTAGAATTCCGGGGTGGCAATCGCCGAGGCGACTCTGCGCCGCCCCGACCTGCTCGTCTCGCAGGACGGAGCCGAGACCTTCGAGGTCACGAATCCGGCGACAGGCGAGGTGCTCGCGCACGTCGCGCGGATGGGCGCGGAGGAGACCGGGCGCGCGCTCGCCGCCGCCGAGGAGGCTCTGCCCGCCTGGCGCAGCCGTACGGCGGGCGACCGCGCGCGGGTCATGCGCGGCTTCGCCGACCTCATGCTGGAGCACGAGGACGACCTGTCGCTGATCCTCACGTTCGAGCAGGGAAAGCCGCTGTTCGAGTCGCACGCGGAGATCAGGTACGCGGCGTCGTTCCTGGAATGGTTCGGCGAGGAGGGAAAGCGTGTCTACGGCGACACGATTCCGGAGCCGATGCCGGACCGCCGCATCCTCGTCCTCAAGCAGCCCGTCGGCGTCACCGCGGGCATCACGCCGTGGAACTTCCCGTCGGCGATGATCACGCGCAAGGCGGCGCCCGCCCTCGCCGCCGGCTGCACGATGGTGCTGAAGCCGGCCGAGCAGACCCCGCTGTCCGCGCTCGCGCTCGGCGTCATCGCCGAGGAGGCGGGGCTGCCGGAGGGTGTGCTCACCTTCGTCACCACCGATGCCGAGGGAGCGCCCGAGATCGGCGGCGAGATGACCTCGAACCCGCTCGTGCGCAAGCTCGGGTTCACCGGTTCGACCGAGGTCGGGAAGCTGCTGATGGCGCAGTGCGCGAAGGGCCTGAAGAAGGTCTCGCTCGAGCTCGGCGGCAACGCGCCTTTCCTCGTCTTCGACGACGCGGAGCTCGACGAGGCGATCGCCGGCGCGATCCTCTGCAAGTTCCGCAACTCCGGCCAGACCTGCATCTCCGCGAACCGGTTTCTCGTCCAGGAAGGGATCCACGACGTTTTCGTCGACGGGCTCGTCGGCGCCGTGAACAAGCTGACCGTCGGGATCGGGACGGACCCGGACGTAGAGGTCGGGCCGCTGATCGAGGACGCGGCGGTCGAGAAGGTCGAGCGTCACGTCGGCGACGCGCTCGAGCGCGGGGGCGAGCTGCTCGTCGGCGGACACCGGCACGAGCTCGGACACACGTTCTTCCAGCCGACCGTCATCACGGGCGTCACCGCCGAGGCGGCGATGAGCAACGAGGAGACGTTCGGGCCCGTCGCCGGGATCGCGCGTTTTTCGTCCGAGGAGGAGGCGATCGCGATCGCCAACGACACCCCGTACGGCCTGGCGGCGTACTTCTTCGCGCGCGACGTCGGTCGCGTGTGGCGCGTCTCCGAGGGTCTCGAGTACGGGATCGTCGGCGTCAACACCGGATTCATTTCGACCGAGGTCGCGCCGTTCGGCGGCGTGAAGGAGTCTGGGATCGGCCGCGAGGGCTCGAAGTACGGCATCGACGAGTGGCTCGAGCTGAAGTACCTCGCGCTCGGCGGGATTCAGGAACAGGCTTAAGCTTGTCCCGACGAGCCTCGCACTGCCTCGGGACTGGCTGAAGCCAGTCCCTGGAGCTCGATGTTCGCGTCCGCCTGCTCGATGACGACGGCGTCGTGGGTGGCGCAGACGACGGCCGTTCCGCGCTCGTGGGCGAGGCGCGCGAGCAGCTCACCCACCGCCCGCGCATTCGACTGGTCGAGGCGCGCCGTCGGCTCGTCGGCGAGCAGGAGCACCGGCTGCGCCGCGATCGCGCGCGCGATCGCGACCCGCTGACGCTCGCCGGCGGAGAGCCGGTCGGCGCGGTGGTCGAGCCGGGTGCCGAGGCCGACCTCCGTGAGCGCGGCCGCCGGGTCGCCTTCGAGGCCGCGAACGAGCAGGCCGAGCTCGACGTTCTCGCGGGCCGAGAGGTGCGGGACGAGCCCCGGCTCCTGCGTGATCAACGCGACGTGCTCGCGGCGCACCGCCGCCGCGTCCGCGCGGTCGAGCGCCTCGATCTCGCGCCCGTCGACGAGCACGTGCCCCTCGGTCGGCCGGTCGAGACCCGCGAGCAGGTGGAGGAGCGTCGTCTTGCCGCTCCCCGAGCGCCCGACGACCGCCGTCAGCGTGCCGGCGCGGAACGACGCAGACACGCCGGACAGCACCGGACGGCGCCCGCCGTTGAAGCGCTTGACCACTTCCCGGAGCTCCGCGACGACTCCACCCGGCCTCGCCGCATGCTCGTGGAACATCGCCGGGGCAGGGACGTCGAGATTCCGGTCGAGGTCGTCGCTCGAGAGCACGAGCTCCTGCTCGCGGCGCTCCGCATGCAGCCGGGTCGGCGAGCCCAGCGCCTCCAACAGCGGATCGGGGAGCCGCACCCAGCCCGGGTCGGTGACCACGAGCGAGCCGCGCAGCCCGGGCCGGCTCTCCTCGACCACCCGTCCGTCGCGGACGTACACCAGCCGGTCGGCGATCGACGCCGCCGCCTCGTCGTGCGAGACGACGAGCGCGGTCGCCCCCTGCTCGCGCGCCAGCTCGTCGATTAGGCCGTACACGACCCTCGCGTTCTCCTCGTCGAGCTCACCGGCGGGCTCGTCCGCGAGCAGCAGCCGCGGCCGGTGCGCCAGCGCCGCGCAGAGGGCGACGCGCTGCTGCTCTCCGCCCGAGAGCGAGGCGGGCCTGGCGTCGAGCCGGTCGCCGAGGCCGATCCGCTCGAGCAGCGCCGAGGCGGCGGCCCGCGCCTGGCGGCGCGGAGTGCCGAGGAGCTCGAGCCCGAGGCCGACCGTGTGCACGCACGTGAGGTCGGGGGAGAGGGCACGCGCGTAGTGCTGGTCGAGCAGGCCGAGGTTGCGGGCGCGGAATCTGGCCGCCGCCCCCGAGCCGAGCGCGCCGACGTCGGTGCCCAGGACGCGGGCGACTCCGGCCGAGAGTGTGTCGAAGCCGGCGATCGTGCGCAGCAAGGTCGTCTTTCCCGACCCGGACGGGCCGAGCACGACGACGAGTTCGCCCTTCTCGACCTGGAGCGTCAGGCCCTGGAGCGCGACCGAGGTCGCGCCCCCGGCACGATGGATCCGGAACGCCTCGTGGACGTCGATCGCGAGGCTCATGCCCGCTCCCGGCGCCGGCAGAGCCGGCGCCTCCGCCCCCTGATGAGCTCCGTCGAGCCTACGCTCATTCGAGGCTCCAGGAGGCGCGTTCGGGCCGCGTGCCGCGGAAGGCCGCCAGCGAGGCGCCTTCGGCGACGAGCAGCGCGGCGAGGAGGAGGGCGACGATGCCGAGCCCGCCGACGAGCCAGTCCGGGTCGAGGCGCAGGGGCGGTTCGGGCACGCCCGTCGTTCCGGAGACGCGGATCAGCGAGACGACGAGGCGGGAGAGCAGCGCGGCGAGGCCGAGGCCGCCGGCGACGCCGAGGGCGAGCAGGATGACTCCACGTACCCGCAGCTGTCGGCGCATCTCTGCCGGCGCCACCCCCTGGGCCTCCAGGTCGAAGAAGTCGCTCTTCTCGTCGTGCAGCTCGCTGGCGACCCCGACCCAGAAGCCGAGCACCGCCAGGACGAGCGCGACGAGGCCCGCTGCTCCGAGCGCGACCGCAGTTGCGTGCGCGAGCGGATCCCCTACCAGCCTCCGCTCGTCCGCACTGCGCGAGGCGACCACGAGGCTCGCGAAAGGCGGGTGACGCAGAGCGTCGCCGACCGTGCCCCCGTCGCGCGGAGCAGAGATCCAGACTTCGCTCGGGCTGCCCTCGCCCGGGGCGTTGGAGTCGATCGCCGTCGAGAGCCAGGGGCCGTCGGCGAGGACGAACGGGCCGGTGTCGGGCGGCACCGACGGCAGCCGCTTCGCGACGCCGACGACCTTCGCATCGACGTGCGTGTCCTGGAAGTCGAGCACGGTCGTCCCGCCGACCCCGCCCGCGGCGCGGGCGACGTCGGGGGAGACGACAACCGGCATCAGCCGGCCGTCGGTCGGCTGCGCGGGCCGCAGGATGAGGCGCATGCCGGTGTCCTGGAAGGCGAACCTGACCCTCACCCCACTCGGGCGGGCGAGTACGTCGCCGCCGGTGGAGAGCGTCCAGTCGTGCCAGTCGGTCAGGACGCGGTGGCCGGCGACGAGCGGGCCGAGGTCGAGCTCGCCCGAGGGCACGACCGACACGGCCCCCTCGGCATCGCGGTGGGCGAGCGTGAACTGCTCGCTCGGCGGCAGCTCCAGCTGCAGGCCGAGGACACGCTTTGCGTCCCGCGGCATGGCGACCGAGAGGGCGGCGGCGCGGTGGGTCGCCCGCCCGAGGCGGACGACCGAGATCCGGCCGCGCGCGTCGGCGAGCACCGCCCGGGCGACGAGGTCGACGCCGCGCAGCCGCGCCCGGGTCGTCAGCATCCGAGTGGCCCGCGGGAGCGCGATTCCCTGCCGACGCGGTTCGCCCTGGGCAGCGAGCTTGCGGGCGATCTCGCGGAGCGATAGCGACGAGAAGTCGGAGCGCCAGCGGAGTCGCCGGATCGCGTCGGCCGGGAGGCCGAGGACGGTGGGGGAGAGGACGGCCGCGCCGGCCCCGGGCGTCGTCGCGCTGACGCGCACGACCGGGTAGGCGCGCGCGCCGTGAGCGGTGCGGGCGTAGGCGGCGAGCGGGGCCGCGTCGAGCGGCAGGACGAGCTTCGACCCCTCCGAGACCGTGTAGTCGAGCGGCACCGAGAACGCCGCCTGGTCGGCGGCGCCGCGCGCGAGGGTCGCTCGGTAGGCGGCGGCAAAGAGGGCGAGGCCGAGGGCGACGGCGATGAAGGCGCAGCTGACGACGGTGCGGGAAGGGGCGCGCGCGAGCGCGAGCACGCCGAGCCGCAGCGAGAGCGAGCGGCCGCGCGTGAGCCGTTCCCCGGCGCGCATCGCCGGCCCGAGCAGCCTGGCCAGCACGACGGCGACGACGAAGCAGACGAGCGCCGGGAGGATCAGGAGGAGGACGGTGTTTCCGTTCGTGACCGATCCGGGGTCGAGCGCTCCACGGCTGAGGCCGACGACGATCGTCACGGCCGCGCCGAGCGCGGCCACGTCGACGAGCTGGACCCGCCGTCTCGTCGAGTCGTCGTCCCGTGTCAGCGTGGTCGCGGCGAGGACGACCGTGACGCCGACGACGCCACCGAGCAGTGCCGCCAGCGTCCACGGGACGAGGAGGGCGTGGCCGAGGATTGCCCCGGCAGGCTGCCCGGCGCCGCCGGCGATCAGGGCGACGATCGCGGCCCCGACCGCGACGCCGGCGAGCGCGCCGACCAGCGTCATCGCCCCGACCTCGGCGCCGAGGGTCAGCCAGGCCTGCCAGCGCCGGGCGCCGCGGGCGAGCAGGCGGCGGCGTTCGCTCGCCAGGCCCCGGCGCAGTCCGATCGCGGCGATGATCGCGAAGCCGAGAAGCAGCGCACTCGTCTCGCCGCCGACGAGGACGAGGCGGCGCGCCGCGATCCGGCCGCGCCGATCGGCGTTCAACAGCTCGTCGTCGGGGCTGCTCAGCCTGAACGACGAGTCGGCGGCGTAGAGGGCGGTTTGCGCGCGGGACTCGGCGGCGAGCGTGCGGCCGATGTCCCAGGTGTGCAGCCGGTCGGCGCTGAGCGGCGAGAGCCACGAGTAGACCCGGTAGTAGGGAGCGAGCGCGGGCAGCCGCTCGACCGCATCGATGTTCGGGGCGAGCACGATGAGCGGCGGCGCGGTCGCGCCCTCCGCCTCCGCCGCGACGTATCCGAATAGATTCGGATCCCGTAGCTCGGCGACTCCGACCCGATTCAGCCGGATGTCACCCTCGGCGAGCCGCGGCGGGCCACGTGCGCCGATCTCGACCACCTCGCACCCGGACGGCGTGCAGGTGCGCGGCAGGCGGCCGCTGCGAAGGCGCACCATCTCGGGGAGCCCGTCGATCGCCGCGATCTCTACCAGCTGCCCGCCGATCCGGAGCTGGCGGAAGAAGACGACGCGCCGGACCTGGCCGGCGGCGAAGGTGCCGAGCGCACGCCGGACCGCACGGTCCTCGCGGCGATACGTCCGCCGGCTGAGCGGGATCCCGAACCGGTCGACGCGGAACCCGCGCGCGCCGGCGGGCAGCTCGGCGAGTCCCTGCCGAAGCGTCTGCTGCCTCGCGACGAGGCTGCCGCCGACGACGGCGACCGCCATCGCGAACGCGAGCGCGACGCCGGCGACGACGAGCAGCGACCGGAGCGGCCGCGCCCTCAGCCTCGCCGCCGAGACGCGAAGCGCCGCCCGTGTCGCTCCGCCCATCACCACTCAACAGCTTACACCGGTGTCGCGGCAAGACCGGACAAGCTTGCAGCCTGTCCCGACGAAGCGCGCGTGCGCTGCTGGATCGCGAACGGCCTCTTCTGGTAGGAGCCGCCGAGCGTGTCGGTCAGAAAGGGCGCGTTGTCGTCGCCGAGGCTCACGCCCCCGAAGCACTGCCATTCGTAGAATCGCCCCGTGATCGTCGAGCAGCGGGACTACCACGTCTTCACCGGGAAGCTGCCCGAGCTCCTGAAGGCCTACGAGACGGAGGGGATCGCGATCCAGCAGGAACATCTCGGCGGCTTCATCGGCGCGTTCACGACCGACGTCGGTGCCCTCTCGACGTACACCCACCTCTGGCGCTACGAGAGCTACACCGACCGCGACGAGCGCCGCGCACGACTCCAGGCCGACGAGCGCTGGGCGCCCTTCCTCGCTCGGATCCAGCCGCTGATCCACACCCAGCAGAACCGGATCCTGATCCCGACCTCGTTCTCGCCGCTGAAGTGAGGTTGGAAGGGAAGGTTGCGCTCGTCACCGGCGGCGCGCAGGGGATCGGCGAAGCGATCGCGGGCGGTTTCGCCGCCAAGGGCGCGATCGTCGTGGTCGCCGACCTGAACCCGCCGGAGGGCGGCATCCACGCCGACGTCGCCGACGAGGCCGATGTGCAGCGGATGGTCGACGAGACGGTGGAGCGGCACGGCCGGCTCGACATCCTGATCAACAACGCCGGGCTCTACGCCTCACTCGAGATGCGCCCGTTCACCGAGATCCCGCTCGAGGAGTGGCGCCAGGTGATGGACGTGAACGTCGCTTCCATGTTTCTCACCTGCCGGGCCGTCGTGCCCGTCATGCGCGGGCAGGGCGGCGGCAAGATCGTGAACATCTCGTCGGGGACACCGTTCCGCGGCGTGCCGTTCCTGCTCCACTACGTGACCAGCAAGGGCGCGATCGTCGCCCTCACCCGCGCGCTGGCCAAGGAGCTCGGGAAGGACGACATCCACGTGAACTGCGTGGCGCCGGGGTTCACGATGAGCGCGGGGGTGGAGGCGCACCCGGAGGTGGTCGAGAAGCTGCGGGACGTCTCGGTCGCCGCGCGGGCGATCCAGCGCGACCAGCTGCCCGAGGACGTCGTCGGCGCCGTCGTCTTCCTCTGCACGCCCGACGCCGACTTCATCACCGGGCAGACCATGGTGATCGACGGCGGCCAGTACTTCCATTGATCCTCGCGCTCTCACGGCGGGTGCATGACGCGCAGAACGCGGTCGTCCACGAGCTCGACGACGGCACGACGCTCGTCTGGGAGCTCCTCGACGAGGAGCCGGCGGGGACGCTGATCGCCGCGACCGTCGAGGTGAAGCCCGGCTGGCTGATGCGCCACGACCGGATCGACTTCCCGCCGGGCGGGATCGCTTACCGGCACACGCACCCCGGCCCGGGGATCCGCTACCTCCTGCACGGGCGGCTGACGATCGACTCCGCCGGCGAGACCCACACCTACGGGCCGGGAGAGCCGTGGTTCGAGAGCGGCCCGGAACCGGTGCTCGCGACCGCGTCCGAATCCGAGGAGACGGCGTTCGTGCGCGTGCTGCTGCTCCCGCCGGAGTGGGCGGGGAAGCGGACGATCCGCTACGTCGACCCGGCGGACGAGGACCGGCCCAAGCTACAGCGCCCGACGGTGTACGGCGAGTACCCGATAGCCTCTTGACCCGTACCGCCGCGCGCATCCTCGTCGACCAGCTGCTCGTCCACGGTGTCGACACGGCCTTCTGCGTCCCGGGCGAGAGCTACCTCGGCGTGCTCGACGCGATCGGCGACTCGCCGATCCGGCTCTTCACGACGCGCCACGAGGCCGGCGCAGCGAACATGACCGACGCGTACGGGAAGCTCACCGGCCGGCCGGGCATCTGCCTCGTCACGCGCGCGCCCGGCGCCACCCACGCCTCCGTCGGGATCCACACCGCCTATCAGGACTCGACGCCGCTCGTGCTCTTCGTCGGCCAGGTGCCGCGCCGCCACCTCGGCCGCGAGGCGTTCCAGGAGCTCGACTACTCCCGGATGTTCGGGGAGATGGCGAAGCTCGTGACGACCGCCGACGAAGCCTCAGCGCTCCCCGAGATGGTCTCGCACGCCTTCCACACCGCGACCTCCGGGCGGCCCGGGCCCGTCGTGATCGCGCTGCCGGAGGACGTGCAGGCCGACGAGGCGGACGTCCAGGATGCCGAGCCCTACCGCCCCGTCCAGGCCTCGCCGGCGGCAGCCGACGCCGAGCGGGCGCTCGAGCTCCTCGCGAGCGCCGAGCGGCCGCTGATCGTGGTCGGCGGCGGGGGCTGGAGCGAACAGGCGGGCCGCGACGTGCTCGCTTTCGCCGAAGCCTCGAACATCCCCGTCGCGGCCTCGTTCCGGCGGCAGGACTACGTCGACAACGGCTCGTCGGTCTACGCCGGCCCGCTGACGATCGGGATGGACCCCGCACTCGCGCAGCGAGTTCGCGACGCCGACGTCCTGCTCGCGCTCGGGACGCGGCTCGGCGAGATCGCAACGCAGCAGTACTCCCTGCTCGACCCGCCGCGTCCGGCCCAGACGCTGATCCATGTGCACGCCGACCCGGACGAGCTCGGCCGCGTCTACGAAGCCGACCTGCCGATCGTCTCCGGCTCGCCGCAGTTCGCCGCCGCGCTGCGGCCGGTCGAGGGGGCGCACCGCGCACGGTGGGTGGAGGAGGGAAGGCGCGACTACCTCGCGAACCTGCGACACCCGAAGCTGCCCGGCGACCTCGAGCTCGCCGAGGTGATTGCGTACCTCCGCGAGCGGCTGCCGGACGACGCGGTGCTGACGAACGGCGCCGGGAACTACACGGTCTGGTGCCACCGCTTCTACGAGTTCCACCGCTACGGAACGCAGCTCGCTCCTTGCGCGGGTGCGATGGGCTATGGGATCCCGGCCGCGATCGCGGCCAAGCTCCTGTACCCGGAGCGGCCTGTCGTCTGCGTCTCCGGGGACGGCGACTTCCTGATGAGCGGCCACGAGCTCGCGACCGCGGCGCAGTACGGCGCCGCGATCGTCGTGCTCGTCGTCAACAACGGCATGCTCGGGACGATCCGCATGCACCAGGAGCGCCAGTTCGGGCGCGGGGTCGCGACCGACCTCGTCAATCCGGACTTCGTCGCCTACGGCCGGGCGTTCGGCGCACAGGCGGCGCTCGTCGAGCGAACGGCGGACTTCGCAGCCGCGTTCGAGGAGGCCCTCGCCGCCGGGCGGCCGGCGCTGCTCGAGCTCCGCGTCGACCCGGAGGCGATCTCGCCGCGCGCGACGCTGTCGCAGCTCCACGGCTGAGCGGGGTCAGCGGCCGGGGATCTTCAGCTCCCGGCCGACGTAGAAGCCGGAGGTCTCCTCGAGCACGAACGGCGCCATCGCCTGCCGCCTCTCCTTCTCGGCGTCGGAGAGGCGGTAGCGGTCGCGCGACTCCGGCGAGTCCCAGATCGAGATACCGACGACCTCGTTGCCGCTCTCCGAGTAGCACTCATAGGCGCGCAGCATCCCTTCCGGGATCCCGCCCGGCTTCCACGCCCGGCTGAACTCCTCGCGGCTCCCGGGTCTCAGCCGGCGGGTCGTGATCCAGACGTATGGCCCGTCGAGGTCCACGCCGGGACCGTATCGCAGCTCGGCTACCCAAACCGAAGCCGCAACTCCGGGACGGCAGCGAGGTCGCGGGGAGGGAATCACCTCATGCCCCCGGACAGTCGTCTTGCCGGCGAGCTTCGCCGGGCCCGATCGAAGCGCCGACCGGATGAACGCAGTCGGATCGAGGTCGGTCCGCTGGAGCTTCCGAGGGTCCCTCCGACTTCGGCCCGCCGCGGGCGCCCGGGTCTCGTGTCATCTCAGCCTTATGCGAGCCAAGTGGATCGTGTGTCATCCAGCACGGGCGGCCAAGCCACCCGGCGCTCTAGCGGTAGCGTCTCTTCAATGCGAGACCTGCTGCACGAGACGGCCGACCTCGCCGCCGACTTCCTCGAGTCCCTCCCGGAGCGGCCGGTTGCCCCGCCCGTCGAGCTCGAGACGTTGCGCGCGCTGATGGGCGGGCCGGTGCCCGATGGCCCGACCGACCCCCGCGACGTTGTCGCGGAACTCGCCTGCGTCGGCAGCGACGTCGCCGTCGCGATCCCCGGCGGCCGCTACTTCGGCTTCGTGATCGGCGGCGCCGTCCCGGCCGCCCTCGCCGCAGACTGGCTGACCTCGGCCTGGGACCAGAACGCCGGCCTGTACGTCGCCGGCCCCGCGGCGGCAGTGGTCGAGGAGGTCGCCGGCGCCTGGCTCGCCGATCTGCTCCGCGTGCCACGCGCGACGTCGTTCGCGTTCGTCACCGGGACGCAGATGGCGCACGCGACCGCACTCGCCGCCGCGCGCAACCACGTGCTCGCCGAGGTCGGGTGGGATGTCGAGGTGAAGGGGCTGACCGGCGCTCCGCAGATCCGCGTCCTTGCCGGCGCGAAGGTCCATTCGACGCTCCCTCGCGCACTACGCCTGATCGGCCTCGGCACCGGCTCGATCGTCCCGGTGGCGGTCGACGACCAGGGGCGGATGCGCCCCGAGGCTCTCGGCGATGCGCTGAGCGCAGGCGACGAGCCGACGATCGTCTGCGCCCAGGCAGGCGAAGTCAACACCGGCTCGTTCGACCCGTTCGGGCCGATCGCCGACGCAGCCGAGGAGGCCGGCGCGTGGCTCCACGTCGACGGCGCCTTCGGCCTGTGGGCCGCGGCCACTCCGCGCTTCGCGCATCTGGTCGCCGGCGTCGAGCGGGCCGACTCCTGGTCTGTGGACGGGCACAAGTGGCTGAACGTCCCGTACGACTCCGGGATCGCGCTCTGCGCGCGTCCCGAGGCGCACCGCCGAGCGATGCAGGCCCACGGCGAGTACCTCGTTCGGGCCGTCGAGAGCGGGCCGCGCGACCAGATGGACTGGACGCCCGAGTTCTCGCGCCGCGCCCGCGGATTCACCGTCTACGCGGCGATCCGTTCGCTCGGCCGGTCTGGGATCGCGCAGATGGTCGAGCGCTGCTGCGACCACGCTGCCCGGTTCGCGGCCGGGCTCGCCGCAGTCCCCGGCGCCGAGGTACTGAACGAGGTCGTTCTCAACCAGGTGCTCTTCCGGTTCGAGAGCGACGAGCGCACCACCGCGATCATGCGCCGGGTGCAGGAGAGCGGCGAGGCGTGGATGAGCGGCACCGTCTGGGACGGGCGACAGGCGATCCGGCTCTCCGTCTCCAACTGGCAGACGAGCGACGAGGACGTCGACCGGACGCTCGCCGCCTTCGCAGCAGCGGCGTCGTGAGCGACCTCGCGATTCGCCTCGGGGGCGTCGTCAAGCGGTACGGCGAGATCACCGCCGTGAACGGCCTCGACCTCGACGTTGCCTACGGCACCTGCGTCGGGCTGCTCGGCCCGAACGGCGCGGGCAAGTCGACGACGATGCGAATGCTGACGGCCCAGGCGATCGCCGATGAGGGCGAGCTGGAGGTGCTCGGCTTCCGGCTCCCCGAGGAGTCGAAGCAGGCGCGCGCGCAGTGCGGCGTCTCGCCGCAGCTGGACAACCTCGACGTGACGCTGACGGTCGAGCAGAACCTCCGCGTCTTCGCGCACCTCTACCGCGTCGGCCGTCACGAGCGGCGAGAGGCGATCGAGAGTTCGCTCGAGATCGCGAACCTCAAGGAGCGCCGCGACACACGCGTCGACAAGCTCTCCGGCGGGATGCGCCGGCGGCTGCTGATCGCGCGGGCGCTCGTGCATCGGCCGCGCCTGATCCTGCTCGACGAGCCTACTGTCGGGCTCGACCCGCAGGTCCGGCAGGAGCTGTGGGCGCTGATCGACGCGCTCCGCGCCGAGGGGACGACGATCTTGATGTCGACGCACTACATCGAGGAAGCCCAGCGCCTCGCCGACACGGTGCTGATCATGTCCCACGGCCGCGCGGTCGCCGCCGGCCGGCCGAACGACCTCGTCGCGGAACACGCCGGCCGCGAGGCGGTCGAGGTCTTCGGGCCGCCGGCGATGCTGGCCGAGGCGGAGGCCGACGCGCGCGCAGCGGGCTTCAGCACGCGCCGCACCGGCACGAGCGTCTCGATCCTGCGGATCGACCAGGCGAACGGCGACGTCCCCGACGGTGAGCGCCGGCCCGCGAACCTCGAGGACGTGTTCGTCCTCCTGACCGGGGAGCAGATCGACTGATGGCAGCGGTGCCGAGCCAGCCGCGCCTGCACCGCTTCGAGCTTCCCGCGATCACCGGCGTGCTCGTCCGCGAGATCATCAACTACTCCTCGTACTGGCGGTCGGCGACGTTCTCGGCGACAGTCGAGCCGACGATCTACCTGCTCGCGTTCGGCTTCGGGTTCGGCTCGATCGTCAGCACGATCGGCGGCTATGACTACGTCGAGTTCGTCGGCACGGGCACGGTGGCGACCGCGGTGCTGTTTGCGAGCGCGTTCCCGGCGATGTTCGGGACGTTCGTCAAGTACCAGTTCCAGCGCACCTACGACGCGATCCTCGCCGCGCCCGTCGACACCGAAGAGCTCGTCACCGCCGAGGCGCTCTGGGTCGCGACGCGGGCGGGCGTCTACGGCTGCGTCCCGCTGCTCGTCGCGATGGTCTTCGGGCTGGACCCCGCGTGGTCGATGCTCGTCGTGCCGTTCATCGCCTTCCTGGCCGGCCTCGGGTGGGCGTTCTTCGGGATCGCCGTGTCCGGCTTTGCGAAGTCGATCGAGAGCTTCAGCTACATCATCAGCGCGGTGCTGACCCCGCTCTTCCTCGTCGCCGGGACGTTCTTCCCGCTCGACAGGCTGCCGGAGTGGGCACAGAAGCTCGCCGAGGCGAACCCGCTGCACCACACGGTCGAGCTCGTCCGCCACGCCGCCTTCGGCTGGCATGGGTGGACCGATCTCGCGCGCGTCGGCTTCCTGGTCGCCTTCGCCCTCACGCTCTGGCGCGTCGCGATCTTCTCGATGCAGCGGAAGCTGATCGACTAGTTCACCGAGGGGTCCTCGGGCATCAGCGCGACGATGCGGTAGACACCGCCCTTCGCCCGCATGATGCTCGACCACAGATCCGTCTCCGGCTCGGCGAAGAGGTCCGCCAGCTCGGAGTCCTCGACGATCCACGACGACTCCTTCAGCTCGGCCTCGAGCTGGCCAGGCCCCCAGCCGGCGTAGCCGGCGAAGACGCGCGCCCGCCTGGTGCTGCCCGCGATCAGGCCGAAGTCGCCGTCGCCGGGGACGAACCCGACGTGGTCGACGACGAGGATCGCCGCCTCCTCCGGGTCGTCGAACTCGGCCAGGCAGAGCACCGCCTCCTGCTGCACCGGCCCGCCGACGTAGACGAGCTCCTCGTCCGGAACGAGCGGCGTCAGGTCCGGTACCGCCTCTGCGACTGCCGTCTCGGAGCGGCGGTTGAGCACGAGCCCGGCCGCGCCCTCGTCGGTGTGCTCGGTGACGAGGACGACGGTCCGACGGAAGTTGGGGTCGAACAAGGCCGGCGAGGCGAGGAGCAACCGGCCCTTCAGCGTCTCCACGCCGCCATTGTCTCCGCTTCGGGCCCGGTTAGGCAACGCGCCGCGAGCCCCGCTGCTCCAGCCCGCCGAACACGAGAGGCAGCGCCTCGATCGTCCTCGCCGTCGACTTCGGCAACGAGCGCGGCGCCTACTCGTACTGGAGCGCCTCGAGCACGTTCAGCTTGGCCGCGCGCTGCGCCGGGAAGATCGCGGCGACGATCCCTGCGAGCACGGCGACCAGGGCGAAGACGATCAGCGAGGTGACCGGCCACGAGACGACGAGGAAGTCGACCCGGACGATCAGCAGAACCGCGAGCACGATCCCGAGGGCGATGCCGATCACCGCCCCGATCAGCGCGGTGACGACGCTCTCTAGCGTGATCATCGACCGAACCTGCCAGCGCGTCATCCCGACCGCGCGCAGCATCCCGAGCTCGCGCGTCCGCTCGAAGATCGACAGCACGAGCGTGTTCACGATCCCGAACAGGCTGACGATCACGGAGAGCGCGAGCAGGACGTACAGGATGTTCAGGATGTTCTTCAGGAAACTCGCCTGGTTCTTCTTGAACTCGTCCCGGTCCTGCACCTTCGCGTTCGGGAAGCCGGCGAGCGCCTGGTCGAGCTTTGCGTCGTTCGCCTTCGAGACGCCGCCGTCGACGTTGAAGAAGATGAACTGGTCCTGGGGCGGCGTGTAGAGCTTGTCGTAAACCTTGCTGGCGATCGTGATCGCGGCGAACGGCGAGCCGCCGGCAGGTGGGTCGAAGATCCCCTTGATCGTGAACTCCGGCCGCTCGCCGCCCGGGGTGAGGATCCGGAACTTCGAGCCGAGTGTCAGGTCGTGGTCCTCCGCGAAGCTCTTGTCGGTGAACGCGCCGTTCGTCCCGAGCGTGTCGAACGTCCGCTGGGAGCCCTCCTTCCAGTCCATCTGGAAGATGTGGCTCGCACCGGGGTCGATCGCCGAGAGCGAGTGCTTCGAGCCGAACGCCCGCGCCTCGCCCGAGCGGACGCCGACCACGTTCTTGACGCCGGGCGTCTTCCGCAGCTGGTTGCCGATCGCGATCGGGATGAGGTCGAAGTTGTTCTCGGCCGTGACCGCGTAGTCGGCGATCCAGATCTTGTCGACGGCGCCGAAGAACGAGGCGCGGATCGAAACCGCGAGCATGGTCACGAGCGTGACAAGGGTGATTCCGATCATCAGCGCGCCGGCGTTGGCGCCGGTCCGCTGCGGGTTGCGCGTCGCGTTCTCGCGCGCGAGCACCCCGGGCGCGCCCGCGAGCCGATCGCCGGGAACGCCGAGCACGGCGGCGATCGGCCGGATCAGCTGCGACGAGAAGAGCGCGACGCCGACGAACACGAGCACGGCGCCGACGCCCATGAAGAGCAGCACCTTGCTCGTGCCGTGCGCGCCGAACAGCCCGTAGGCGAGCAGCAAGAAGCCGAGCACTGCGAGCAGCGCCGATCCCAGCGGGCGGAACCTCGCGAACCGCCCGGGCGGGATTGTGGCTCCCTCGCGGACGGCGGCGATCGGCGGCACGCGTGTCGCCCGCCGCGCAGGCCGCAGCGACGCGATCATCGTCACGAGGATCCCGACGAGCAGCGACACGATCACCGTTCGCGGCTTGAAGAGCAGGCCGGTGTTCGGCAGCGTGAAGCCCGCCTGCTCGAAGATCCAGAAGAGCAGCTTGGCGAGGCCGAGCCCGAGGAAAAGTCCGGTCACGGACGCCAGCGCGCCGATGACGAACGACTCGAGCAGGACCGAGCGGAGGATCTGACGCCGGGTCGCGCCGATCGTCCGCAGCGTCGCGAACTCGCGCGTCCGCTGCGCGATCGTGATCGAGAGCGAGTTGGCGATCACGAACGCCCCGACGAAGAGCGCGATGAAGCCGAACGAGAGCAGGAACGTCTGTAGGAAGCTCGTGAAGGCGTTCGTGTCGCTCGCGTCGGTCTCCGCCTGGTCGACGCCGCTCCGCACCTGGGTCTGCTTCGGCAGGATTTCGCGGATCGAGGACAGGAGTCCCTGCTCGGATACGTCCGGCTTCTTCGAGACGCGGATCTGGTCGAGCTTCCCCTCCTTCTTGAAGAGGCGCTGCGCCGTCAGCAGGTTGAACCCGGCGAGCGTGGCTCCGCCGATATCGAGGCCGCTCGAGCCGAACCGGACGAGGCCGGCGACCTTGAACGGCGTGGCCGCGCCCTGGGCCTCGATGCGGAGCCGGTCGCCGACGTCGATGTGCTTCTTGCGGGCGGTCGAGCGGTCGACCACGACCTCGCCGTTCCCGGGCCACCTGCCCTCGACCAGCGTCAGCGAGTTGAACTGCGGCTGGCTCGGGTCGACCGAGAACCCGAGGTGGGGCGCGCCGCCGAAGCTGATCACCTTGTTGTTCTCGCCGATCAGGTTGGCGATCCCGGCGACGCCGCCGATTGCGGCCTGCACCTCGGGCAGCGCCTTCACCTTCGGGAGCAGCGACTCGTCGAAGGGCGGCAGGTCCTGCGTCGCGTCCACGCTGACGGCCGACTTCCCGGTGATCGACGCGTCGGTGCCGACGTAGATGCTCGAGAAGATCGTGTCGAAGGCATGCGTGATCGAATCGGTCAGCACGAACGTGCCGCTGATCGTTGCGATCCCGAGCACGATCGCGAACGCGGTCAGGAATGTGCGCAGCTTCCGCCCCCACAGGCCGCGGAGCGCGATCGACCTCACGTGCGGCCGAGCTCCTCCATTGCGGCGATGACTGCGGCGGGCTCGGAGCGGGGGAGCTCCCGGACGACGTTTCCGTCGGCGAGGAAGAGGATCCGGTCGGCGATCGATGCCGAGCGCGGGTCGTGCGTGACCATCACGGTCGTCTGGCCTCCTTCCTGCACGGCCTGCCGCAGCAGCTCGAGGATCTCCCCTCCGGTCTTCGAGTCGAGGTTTCCGGTCGGCTCGTCCGCGAATACGACCGTCGGCTTCGAGACGAGCGCGCGTGCGATTGCCACGCGCTGCTGCTGACCGCCGGAGAGCTCTGACGGCCGGTGCTTGCGTCGATCCTTCAGGCCGACGGAGGTGAGCAGCTCCTCCAGCCACTCGTCGTCGATCTTCTCGCCGGCGATCGTCAACGGCAGCGTGATGTTCTCCTCGGCGGTCAGCATCGGGAGCAGGTTGAAGAACTGGAAGATGAACCCGATGTGGTTCCGGCGGAGCTTGGTCAGGTCCGTGTCGTCGAGCGTCGTGATCTCGGTGCCGTCGATCTTCACGCTGCCCTCGGTCGGCTTGTCGAGCCCGGCGAGGATGTGCATCAGCGTCGACTTGCCGGAGCCGGAGGGCCCCATCACCGTCGTCAGCTGGCCGCGCGAAACGTCGAGCGACACGCCGCGCAGAGCATCGACTGCGGTATCCCCCTCGCCGTACCGGCGGGCGACGTCGGTGGCGACGACGACGGCTCCGTTCGTGCTCACGAGCGGCACCCTACCAGCGAGCACGTGGAGGGCAAACGCGCCTCTTGAGCGACGGCAGCGACCGTTCTACCCTGTTTCAAAATGATCAACTGTCCGAGCTGCGGTGCGGAGAACGCGGCCGCACAGAAGTTCTGCGGCGAGTGCGGGACGGCGCTCGCGGCGATCTGCGAGTCGTGCGGAGCGGCCAACGCGCCCGGGCAGAAGTTCTGCGGCGAATGCGGTGCGCCGCTGGCGGTCCCCGAGGGGGCGGCGCCGGTCGCGCCGCGCGTGACCGAGCGGCGGATCGTTTCGGTGCTGTTCGCCGACCTGGTCGGCTTCACCGCCGCATCGGAGTCCCGCGACGCCGAGGACACTCGGGAGCTGCTGACCCGGTACTTCGACCTCGCCCGCACGCTGATCACCCGCTACGGCGGCACCGTCGAGAAGTTCATCGGCGACGCGGTGATGGCCGTGTGGGGGACGCCGACCGCGCGTGAGGACGACCCCGAGAGGGCGGTGCGGGCGGCGCTCGATCTGGTCGCCGCGGTGCCCGACCTCGACCCGAAGCTGCGGGCGCGCGCCGGCGTCTTGACCGGAGAGGCCGCAGTCACCCTCGGTGCCGAGGGCCAGGGGATGGTCGCAGGCGACCTGGTCAACGCCGCGTCGCGCATCCAGTCCGCGGCGGAGGCGGGCACAGTCCTCGTCGGCGAGTCGACCAGGCGTGCCTCGGAGGCCGCGATCGCGTACGAGGACGCGGGCCTACACGAGCTGAAGGGGAAGACGGAGCCGGTCGAGCTCTACCGTGCGTTGCGCGTCACCGCGGGCCGTGCCGGTGCCCTCAAGTCGGTCGGCCTGGAGCCGCCGCTCGTCGGCCGCGATCGGGAGCTGCGCCTGATCAAGGAGCTCTTCCACGCAGCCGCGGAGGAGCACAAGGCCCACCTCGTTTCCGTGCTCGCGGTCGGCGGACACGGGAAGTCGCGCCTGTTCTGGGAGTTCTTCAAGTACATCGACGGCGTTGCAGAGCAGATCGCCTGGCATCGCGGCCGCTGCCTGGCGTACGGGGAAGGAGTCACCTACTGGGCGCTCGCCGAGATGGTGCGGATGCGCGCCGACATCGTCGAGGGCGAGGAGATCGGGAGCGCCCGCAGCAAGCTCCGTGCGGCCGTCGACAGGTACGTGCCCGATCCGGGCGAGCGAGAGTGGGTGGAGCCAAGGCTCGCACACCTGCTCGGGCTGGAGGAGCGCCAGGTCCACGAGCGCGAGGACCTCTTCGCCGGCTGGCGCCTCTTCTTCGAGCGAATCGCCGAGGCCGCTCCGGTCGTGCTCGTCTTCGACGACATGCAGTGGGCGGACGCGTCGCTGCTCGACTTCGTCGAATACCTGCTCGAGTGGTCGCGCAACCACCCGATCTTCATCCTGACGCTGGCGCGACCAGAGCTGGTCCAGCGCTACCCCCAGTGGGGCGCAGGCAAGCGCGGCTTCACGTCGCTCTCGCTCGAGCCGCTCTCCGAGGCGGCCATGGAGCAACTCATCGAAGGCTTCGTGCCGGGCCTGCCTGACGAGCTGCGGGCGCGGATACTGGAGCGGGCAGAGGGTGTCCCGCTCTACGCCGTCGAGACCGTGCGCATGCTGCTCGACCGCGGCCTCGTCGCCCAGGAGGGCTCCGTATACCGCCCGACGGGCCCGATCGAGGCGCTCGACGTGCCGGAGACGCTGCACGCGCTGATCGCAGCACGCCTCGACGGGCTCGAGCCCGAGGAGCGCCAGCTGCTCCAGGACGCCTCCGTGATCGGCAAGACCTTCACCAAGCAGGCGGTCGCGGCGGTCGGCGGCGAGGCCGAGGATCGGCTCGAGCCGCTGCTGACGTCGCTCGTGCGCAAGGAGGTGCTCTCGATCCAGAGCGACCCGCGCTCTCCCGAACGCGGGCAGTACGGCTTCCTCCAGGATCTCGTTCGCTTCGTCGCCTACGAGATGCTGGCCAAGCGAGATCGCAAGGTACGACACCTGCGTGCGGCCGACTACCTCGAGGAGCTCTTCGGTGCGGGCGAGCTCGAGGTCGTCGAGGTCGTCGCTTCGCACTACGTGGCCGCGTACGAGGCGGCGCCCGACGACGAAGGCGCGGCCGGCACGAAGGCGAAGGCAGCGGACATGCTGAGCCGCGCGGGCGAGCGGGCCGCCTCGCTGGCCGCCAGCGCCGAGGCCCAGCGGTACTTCGTCCAGTCGGCGCAGCTTGCAGACGAGCCGCTCGTCGAGGCCGAGCTCTACGAGCGAGCCGGCGAGATGGCAACCAACGCTGCGCGGCTCGACGAGGCACAAGCGCATTACCAGCGCGCGATCCAGCTCTTCGAGGAGATCGGAGCCACCCACCCGGCCGCGCGTGTCGCCGCACGGCTCGGCGACATCGAGTGGCGCGGCGGGAGGATCGAGGTTGCCATCGAGAGGATGGAGCGCGCCTTCAAGGTGTTGTCGGGGGACGAGCCTGACGCCGACTTCGTCGCGCTGGCAGCCCAGCTCGGCCGGCTGCACACGTTCCGCGGCAACTTGGATAGGGCCTCCGAGATGCTCGAGATCGCCCTCACGCTCTCGGAAGCGCTCCTGCTCCCCGAGATCCTGGTGCAGGCGATGAACTCCTACGGCGTGATCTCCACCTTCCGAGACCGACCCGAGACCGCGGAGGCGCTTTTCAGGCACTCACTCAAGCTCGCGCTCGAGTGCGACCTGCCCACACCGGCGCTGCGGGTCTACAACAATCTCGCCGACGGCCTGTGTCGTCGCGACCGCTACGAAGAGGCCCTTCCGTACTACGCGAGCGGCATCGCTTTGGCACGCAAGGTCGGCAACCGCCTGTTCGAGTCGACACTCCTCGGCGAGAGCACGCTCGCTCTCATGCATACGGGTCGATGGGACGACGCCCTCGCGGCGGTGGCCGAGATCCCCGACTCGCACTTCGCGGCGCTGTCGACGCCGGGCGTCGTGCCCGCCGAGATCCAGGTCGCGCGTGGACGCGTCGACGAGGCGCGTCGGTACCTCGCTCTCCTCTCGCACCTCGAAGGCTCCGCCGATGTGCAGCAGCGGACCATCTTCGCCGAGGGCCGGGCGGTCCTGCTCCGCGCTGAGGGAAGGTACGAGGAGGCGCTCGCAGCCGCCGAGGAATTGCTCGACGTGATCGGTATCCTCGGTGCCGGCTACCAGTCCGCAAAGGCGGGCCTGGTGCACGCGCTCGAGATCAACTTTGCGCTGGGCCGAATAGACGAGGTCGAGGAGCTGCTGCGGCGAATCGAGTCGCTGCGCCCAGGAGAGCTTTCGCCGTTCCTGCGCGCCCACGCCGCACGCTTACGCGGCCGGCTCGGCGGCGAGGCTGCCTTCAAGAAGGCAGCCGGCATCTTCCGCGAGTTCGGCCTCGTCTTCTGGCTCGCCGTCACACAGCTCGAGCACGGGGAGTGGTTGGTCGCGCAAGGCCGGGCCGAGGAGGCGCAACCTTTGCTCGCGGAGGCGAGTGAGACCTTCGAGCCGCTGGAGGCCGAGCCGTATCTGGAGCGGATAGCTGCCGTCCGCAGGCCGCTCGCTGCAGAACCGGTCTCCGCGCCGTCCTGAGCGGCCCGGCGGCCTCGCTAGGCTGACGGCAAGTGCCCGAGAAGCGGTACCTGTTCACGCCGGGGCCGACGCCGGTCCCTCCGGAGGTCCTCGCTGCCCTCGCCGAGCCCGTCGTCCACCACCGCGGGCCGGACTACAGGGAGATCTTCGGCGAGTGCCTCGCCCGCCTGCGCGAGGTCTTCCGCACCGAGGCGGAGCCGCTCGTCTTCACCAGCTCGGGCACCGGTGCGATGGAGTCGGCGGTGTCCAACCTCTGCTCGCCCGGCGACCGCGTCGTCGTCGTCTCCGCCGGCGCGTTCGGGGAGCGCTGGCAGAAGCTCGCGGCCGCGTACGGCTGTGACGTGCAGGCGGTCGAGTACGAGTGGGGCGAGACGCCGGCTGCTGACGACCTCGCCGCGCGCCTCGAGGAGCTCGGCGGCGCCAGGGCCGTCTTCCTCACGCATTCCGAGACCTCGACCGGCGTGGTCGCGGACGTCCAGGCGCTCGCCGCAGCCGCCAAGGCCACTGGCGCGCTCGTCGTCGTCGACGGCGTCTCGAGCCTCGGAGCGGTCCCGCTCGAGCCGGACGCGTGGGAGATCGACGTCGTCGCCTCGGGCTCACAGAAGGCGCTGATGACGCCGCCCGGTCTCGGGTTCGTCTCGGTGTCGGCCGCCGCATGGGACGCGCTCGGCACGTCGCCGCGGTTCTACTTCGACTGGGAGCGCACCCGCGTCGGGCAGGAGACGCGCGACAGCGCCTTCACCCCCGCCGTCTCGCTCGTCCGGGCGCTGAACGTCGCGCTCGGGCTGCTGCTCGGCGAGGGCCTCGAGGCTGCCTTCGACCGCCACGTCCGGCTCGGCCGCGCCTGTCGCGAGGGCGCAAAAGCGATGGGGCTCGAGCTCTTCTCGCCCGACGATGATCGCTCTGCGGTCGTCACGGGGATCCTGACCCCGGAGGGGATCGACGCAACCGAGCTTCGGCTGACCCTTCGCGACCGGTTCGGCATCACGGTCGCCGGCGGCCATGGCGACCTCAAGAATCGCCTGTTCCGCATCGGGCACATCGGCTGGTACGACGTGTTCGACATCACGACCGCGCTTGCGGCGGTCGAGCTCGCGCTGACCGATTCCGGCGCCGAGATCGAGCGTGGGGCGGCGGTCGGCGCGGCGCTCGAGGCCTACGCTGCGCCCGCGCGCGTGTGACCGAGCAGCGCCTCCGAGTCCTCGTCCGGGAGCCGATCGCGGAGGCCGGCGTCGACCTCCTGCGCGGGCACTTCGACGTCGACGTCGACGGGGACAGCGAGCTCGCGGCGTCGATCGGCGGCTACGACGCGATCGTGATCCGCTCCGCGACCAAGCTCACCGCCGACCTGATCGACCGCGCGGAGCGTTTGAAGGTGATCGGCCGTGCCGGCGTCGGCGTCGACAACGTCGATGTCGACGCCGCCACGCGCCGCGGCATCGTCGTCGCGAACGCGCCCGACTCGACGGTCGTCTCGGCGGCCGAGCACACGATCGGCCTGCTCGTGGCCCTCGCGCGCAACATTCCACAGGCGCATGCGGTGCTGAAGCAGGGGAGCTGGGAGCGCTCGCGCTGGGGCGGCATCGAGCTCGCGGGCAAGACGCTTGGCGTCCTCGGCTTCGGACGGATCGGGCAGCAGGTCGCACGTCGAGCGCTTGGGCTCGGCATGCGCGTGGTCGCGTACGACCCGTTCGTCGGCGACGACCGCTTCCGCGAGGCCGGTGTCGAGCGCCTCTCGGCGATGCGCGACGTTCTCGCCGCGGCCGACTTCGTCACGCTCCACCTGCCGCTCACCGAGGAGACGAAGGGGATCATCGGCCGGGAGGCGATCGCGGCGATGCGCGACGGCGCCCGCCTTGTCAACGCGGCCCGCGGCCAGCTCGTCGACGAGGACGCACTGGTCGAGGCGATCCGCTCGGGGAAGCTGGGTGGCGCGGCGCTCGACGTCTTCTCGGCGGAGCCCTATTCCGGCCCGCTCCTGGAGCTCGACGAGGTCGTGGTCACGCCGCACCTCGCCGCCTCGACCGACGAGGCGCAGGACCGCGCCGGCGTGATCATCGCGGAGCAGGTGGTCGCGGCGCTCGAGGGCGGTCTCGTCACGAACGCGGTCAACATCCCGGTCGTCGACGCCGCCGACCTGGAGGTGCTCGGGCCGTTCATCCCGCTCGCGGCGAAGCTCGGACGCCTCGTCGTCGAGCTCGAGGGCAGCTGGCCGAAGCGGGTCGCGGTCGCCGCACACGGGCCGCTCTCCGAGTACGACACGCGCCTGCTCACGGTCGCGGCGCTGAACGGCGTCTTCCAGGGGCGGGTCGACCAGGCGGTCAACTACGTGAACGCGCCGGTGATCGCCGCCGAGCGCGGGATCGAGGTCGCGGAGGAGCGCTTCCGCGCCTCTCGCGACTACATGAACGTGGTCGAGGTGCGCGCGGACGACGTCGCGGTCAGCGGGACGACGATCGGCCCCGAACCGCGCCTCTTCCTCGCCCGGGCCCTCGGCTTCGCGATCGACATCGAGCTCGCGCCGAACCTCGTCTTCCTGCGCTATACGGACATGCCGGGCGTGATCGGCCGGGTCGGGACGATGTTCGGCGAGCACGGCGTGAACATCGCGAACATGGCCGTCTCCCGGACGCACGAGGCGGGCAAGGCGCTGATGGCGTTCGCGATCGACGCGCCTGCGCCGGCTGAGCTCGTCGAGCGTGTCCACGCCGAAGGCTTCGACGACGCCCAGTTCATCTCGCTCGCGTAGGGCTAGAGAACGGGCGGCGTGGCGTCCTTCTCGACGATCTCGTAGTCGCCCTCGTCGGAGACCACCCGCTCGACCTCTTCGTCCGCCTGGCCCGACTTGACGAGGAAGAGCTTCGGGTGCTCCCGCACCCCCTCGTACTCGTCGAGCGGGGCCTCGAGCCGATCGGAGCAGGCCGTGTCCGCGCACTCGCAGACGAACTCGGCTTCGTCGACGAGCCCATCGGCGGCCGCGGCGATGTGGTCGTTGACCGAGCGGAACAGCGCCTCCGTGCGGGCAGCCTCGAAATTCCGGCGTCTCGTCACCAGGAAGACAACGGTTTGGCATCCCAAGGAGTTACGCCGCTACGCTTGCTCGATGGACGCCCGCGGAGCCGTCACGGGCTGGCCGGCCCCCGTCGACCGCGTCAGCGCGGCACTGCGCCACGCGGGAGCCGAGGCGCGAATCGAGGAGTTCGCTGAAGGGACGCCGACCGCCGAGGACGCGGCGAACGCGGTCGGCTGTGAGCTGCGCCAGATCGTCAAATCGCTGGTCTTCGACTGCGACGGGCGTGCCGTCCTCGTCCTCGTTCCGGGCGACCGGCGGGCGGACAAGGCGAAGGTCGCCAGCGCCGCCGGCGCCTCGAAAGCTCGCGTCGCAGGAGCGGAGCAGGTCGAGGCTGCGACCGGCTATCCGCCTGGCGGGGTTGCGCCGTTCGCGCTGCGGGCAGTGGACCAGGTCCTGGTCGACAGACGCCTACTCGCGAGTGGCACGCTCTGGGTCGGAGCCGGCACGGAGCGGCACATGGTCGGGCTGCCGGCCGCGGAGCTCCTCCGGGTGACACGGGGGCGGCAGGTCGACGTCGCGGTCGACGACTAACATCGGAAGGGAAGGCGGAATGCAGGAGACCGAGAAGATCTGGATGAACGGGGAGCTCGTGGACTGGGCAGATGCCCGTGTCCACGTCGGCGCCCACGGCCTCCACTACGGCACCGGTGTCTTCGAGGGCATCCGTTGCTACGACACCGAGCGCGGCCCCGCTGTCTTCCGGCTGAATGACCATCTGATCCGCCTCGAGAACTCGGCGAAGCTCCTCTACATGGAGCTCCCGTACTCGCTCGACGAGCTGCGCACCGCCTGCTTCGACTCGATCGCCGCCGCCGGGCTGCGGGAGTGCTACCTGCGGCCGATCGCCTTCTACGGCTACGGCGAGCTCGGCGTCCACTCCGGCGACAATCCGGTCGACGTCGTCGTGATGTGCTTCCCGTGGGGCGCCTACCTCGGCGAGGAGGGCCAGAAGCGGGGAGTCCGGGCGATGATCTCGTCGTGGCGCCGCGTTGGGCCGAACACGATCCCGCACGCCGCCAAGGCGACGGGCGTCTATCTGAACTCGATGCTCGCGACCCACGAGGCGCGCCGCGCCGGCTACGAAGAGGCGATCATGCTCACCGACAACGGCTTCATCGCCGATGGGCCGGGTGAGACGATCTTCGTGGTCAAGGGCGGCACGATCTTCACTCCCGACCTGAGCGCCTCGATCCTGCCGGGAATCACGCGCGACACGATCATCCAGATCGGCCAGGACCTCGGCTACCCGGTCGTCGAGAAGTCGCTGATCCGCACCGACCTCTATACCGCCGACGAGGTCTTCATGGCTGGGACCGCGGCCGAGGTGACGCCGGTGCGCTCGATCGACGATCACGAGGTCGGGGTCGGCCCGATCACGTTCGAGCTGCAGAGCGCGTATCGGGACACCGTCACCGGCCGCAGCGAACGCTGGTCGCAGTGGCTCGAGTACGCGCCGGCCGCTAAGCCCGCGTAGCGAGCAGCGTCTCGACGACGCGGCGCTGGTCGTCGTCCGTCAGCGCGGACCCGCTCGGGAGGCAGAGACCGCGCTCGAACAGCCCGGCGGAGACCTCGCCGCCGTAGACCGGCGCGTCGCGGTAGACCGGCTGCATGTGCATCGGCTTCCAGAGCGGCCGCGACTCGATGTCCTCCGCCTCGAGCGCGAGACGGATGGACTCGCGGTCGGTGCCTGCCGCAGCGGGATCGACCAGGAGGCAGGTCAGCCAGCAGTTGCCCTCGCCGTAGCCGGCCTCGGGCATGAACGAGATCCCGGGAGCATCCGCCAGTAGCTCCCGGTAGCGCCGGTTGATCCTCCGCCTGGCCTGGACGCGCTCGGAAAGCACCCCGAGCTGCGCCCGGCCGACCGCGGCGAGCAGGTTGCTGAGGCGGTAGTTGAACCCGATCTCGGTGTGCTCGTAGTGCGGGGCCGGCTCGCGTGCCTGGGTCGAGAGCTTCCGGGCGTGTGCGATCCATTCCCCGTTCGGCGAGACGAGCATCCCGCCGCCGCTCGTCGTGATCAGCTTGTTGCCGTTGAACGAGAAGGCTGCGAGATCGCCCTGCGCGCCGGCCGGCCCGCCGAGGTAGGTCGCGCCGAGCGACTCGGCCGCGTCCTGGACGAGGGTGACGCCACGCTCGGCGCACACCGCGTGGAGCTCGTCGTAGTCGCAGCATTGGCCGTACAGGTCGACGGCGATCACGGCGCGGATCTGCGGGCGTTCTGCCAGCGCGCGCCGGAGCAGTTCCGGGTCGATCGTCCAGGTATCCGCGCTGGCGTCGACGAAGACCGGCATCGCGCCGACGAACCGGATCGGGTTGGCGCTCGCGGAGAACGTGAGCGACGCGCAGGCGACCTCGTCGCCCCGGCCGATCCCGAGCACGACCAGCGCGAGGTGGAGCGCCGCCGTCCCGCTGGAGAGCGCGAGCGCGTTGGGGACGCCGGTCAGCTCGGCGAGCTCCGCCTCGAACGCGTCGACGTGCGGTCCGAGCGGCGCGACCCAGTTCGAGTCGATGGCGTCGCGAAGGTAGTCGAGTTCGCGGCCCGCGAGGTGGGGGGGAGAGAGGTAGACACGCGGCATTCGCGCGAGCCTACCGAGGCTCCATAATCACCTCGTGGCCGACAGTGCGACCAGGATGATCTTCCTCGGGTTCGGGAAGTACGCCCGCTCGGACAAGATCTACGCGCTCGAGCCGATCGAGACGCAGGACCGCGGCAGCGGCCGGCGGACGCGCGTGTGGGTCGAGGGTGTCGCCGACCCGATCGTCGCCTCGCGGACCGAGCGCACGATTCTCGCAGAGATGGGTCAGGACACGGGCGCGAGCTCCGCGATCCTCGACGACGCGCTCGCCCTCGCGGAGCGGCTCGCGGAGGCGGCCGACCAGGGCAAGGTCGACCTCGGCGACCTCGGCCGCCGTGCACGCCGTCTGCTCGAGAAGACGTCGAGGCAGGGCGAGGCCGAGAAGCTCTTCTGAGCGAGCTCGAGGAACCGCCTCTCGAAGACGCGCCGCCGACCACGGACCGGCCGGGCAGGTTCCGGCTGCTCCGCCTGGTCGCGATCGACGTGCGCCCGCTGCGCCAGCGCGACTACCGGTTGCTCTGGTGCGGCCAGGCGATCTCCGCCTTCGGAAACATGGCGACCTTCGTGGCCGTCCCGTACCAGCTGTACTCGCTGACGGGCTCGGTGCTTCAGGTCGGGTTGCTCTCGATCTGCGATGCGGTGCCACTGCTCGCGTTCGCGGCGGTCGGCGGGACGGTCGCTGACCGGTTCGACCGGCGCAAGGTCGCGCTCTGGGCCGACGTCGGCCTGCTGGCGGTCGTGGCGCTCCTCGCCGCCAACGCCTTCGCCGGCTCGGCTCAGGTGTGGGCGCTCTACGTGCTCGCGTTCGTCGGGACGTCGTTCTGGGCGTTCGGAGCGCCGGCGATGCGCGCGCTCATGCCTGGGCTCGTCCCCGCCGACCAGCTGGCCGCGTCCCAGGCCCTCCAGTCGATCTACTCGCAGACGGCTGCGATCGCCGGGCCGGCGCTCGGGGGCGTGCTGATCGCCGCGGCCGGAATCGGCTGGGCGTACCTGATCGACGCGGCGACCTTTCTCGCCTCTCTCGTCGCGATCGCGCTCGTCGCGCCGGCGCCGCCGAAAGGGGAGATCGCCCACGAGACCCTCGAGTCGCTGCGCGAGGGGTGGCGCTTCCTGCTCCGGCAGCCCGTCATCCTGGGAACGTTCGCGCTCGACACGAACGCGATGGTCTTCGGGATGCCCCAGGCGCTGTTTCCGGCGATCGCAGCACGCCATTTCGACGCTGGCGCAGGCGTCGTCGGACTGCTCTACGCGGCGCCGTCGGCCGGCGCGCTCCTCGCTGCGGTCACGTCGGGCTGGATCGCTCACGTCCGGCGGCAGGGCGCCGCGGTCGCGGTCGCGATCGTCGTCTGGGGGACCTCGATCGCGATCTTCGGCTTCGCGACGGCGCTGTGGCTCGGCCTCGTGATGCTCGCGATCGCCGGCCTTGCGGACGAGATCAGCGCAATCCTGCGCTCGACGATCCTCTTCGCCTCGACGCCGGAAAACTACCGCGGCCGGATGCAGGGGTTCGAGCTCGCGCAGGTGGCGAGCACGCCGGCGATCGGCAATGTGGAGGCGGGCATCGTCGCGTCGCTGACGAGCCTCAGGTTCTCGGTCGTCTCCGGCGGAATCGCGTGCGCCGCGGGGGCGGTCGCGATCCTCGCGTTGCTCCCTGGCATCTTCAGCTATGACGCTTCCGGCCATGGCAGGGGTCTGACCCCAACGCCTACCGAACCGTGACGATTTCGGGAAAATTCTTCGCGCGCAGCGTCCACGAGGTCGCACCCGAGCTGATCGGCGTGACGCTGCTCGTCGACGGAGTGGGTGGCCCTATCGTTGAGGTCGAGGCCTACGACCACGAGGACCCCGCGAGCCACGCCTACCGCGGCCGCACAGCCCGGAACGCCTCGATGTTCGGTCCGCCGGGACACGCCTACGTCTACCGCTCGTACGGAATCCACTGGTGCCTGAACCTCGTCTGCGGCGAGGACGGCGTCGCCGAGGCGGTTCTCGTCCGAGCGCTCGAGCCGGTGCACGGGGTCGAACGGATGAAGGAGCGCCGGCGCACCGAGACGGCCCGACTGCTCTGCTCCGGCCCGGGGCGGCTGTGCGAAGCGCTCGGCGTCACGGGCGAGCAGGACGGCCTGCCGCTCGACCGGCCCCCGTTCCAACTTGCCCCGCGAGCAACGACACCCGAGGTCGCGACGGCGCCGCGGATCGGGATCACGCAGGCGGCCGAGCGCCCCTGGCGCTACCTGCTGGCGGGCTCGCCGTTCCTCAGCCGCGCTTTACCCAGAGCGTGACCGGCAGCCCGGGGCCGGCGGCGACGCCCGCCTTCGGACGCTGACGGACGATCTTCGACCCGTTCCCGCGCATGATCGTCTTCAGCTTCAGCCGGTCGAGCTGCTTCCGCGCCTGCGGCACCCTCAGGCCGACCAGCGTCGGTACGACCCCGTGCAGAGGCTTCGCGAAGACGATCGTCACGCGGTCGTGCGAGGAGAGCCGGCCGCGCGCCGGGATCTGCTTGACGACGACGTGGAGCGGCTGCCCGGCCGACGCCGGCTTGTAGACCACGACCGGCTCGAGCGGCTGCGCCTCCAGCCGGATCGTCGCGACGTCGTATGTCGTCCCGACGACGTTCGGGACCTCGACCTCGTTCGGCTTGCAGTTCGCCGTCTTCTCCGGCACCCGGCCGACGAAGTACTCCATGCTGATCGTGTTGCGGCAGACGCCGTTGTCGAGCTGGAAGGTGCCGTCGCGGAGCACGAGACGGCGGGGCTCCGAGCCGGGGATGTTGGGCGAGGGGAAGCCCTGCGGCTGGGCATGGCGGTACGCGATCGCCGACTGCACGAACCTCTTCCAGATCTCCGCGGGGAACGTGCCGCCGGCGACGGAATCGCCGTGGTACTGGGTCAGCATCGGCCGCAGCGTGTTCGGGTAGCCGACCCACACCGCGACGACGATCTGGGGCGTGTAGCCGACGAACCAGGCGTCGCCGTAGTTCTCGGTCGTGCCGGTCTTGCCGGCGACCTGCCACGGGTAGGGGAGCGCTGCCCGTCTTCCTGTCCCGTACTGGACGACCTGCTGGAGGATGTGCGTGACGATCCCCGCGTTCGTCTGGCTGATCACCTGCCGGTCCTTGACCGTGTTCTTGTGGCCGTTCACCGAGAGGACGACGCGCGGGCGGTTCCCGAGCAGCGACCCGTCGATCCGCTGGCCGCCGTGGGCGAAGGTGGCGAATGCGCGCGCCATCTCCAACGGGCTGACCGGGTCGGCGCCCAGTCCGATCGCGAAGTACGGGTTGAGGTGGCGCGTGATCCCGAGCCTGCGCGCGGTGGCGGCGACCTGCTTCGGCCCGACGATGCGCGTCAGCTGCGCGTACACCGTGTTGTCGGAGTAAGTCGTCGCCGACGACAGGTCGATCCACCCGAGATTCGACCCCTCGTAGTTGTGGACGTACCAGTCGCGGTCGCCGAGCGAGATCGTCACCGGCCTCGACTCCAGCGTCGTGGACGGCGAGATCCCCTGCTCGAGCGCCGTTGCCAGCACGAACGGCTTGAACGACGAGCCGGGCTGCCGCTCGCCCTGCACCGCGAGGTTGAACTGGCTCTCGCGGTAGTTCTGGCCTCCGACCATCGCGAGCACGCGACCGTTGCGCGGGTCGAGCGCGACGAGAGCGGCGGTCGGCATGTTCGGGCCCTTGAGCGTGTCCGAGATCGCGTTGCGTGCGAGCTCCTGCAGCTTGAGGTCGATCGTCGTCTTGACCATGAGTCCGCCGCCGAAGACCTTGCGCGTCCCGTAGCGGTCGACGAGCTGCTGCTTCACGTAGTCGACGAAATACTGCGCCGGCCCGCGGACGCCCGGCTGGTGGATGTCCTCGGGCTTCGGCAGCGGCGTGCGGTTCGCCTTCCGGTACTCGTTGTAGGTGATGTCCTTCTGGTCGACCATCGCCTGCAGGACCTCACGGCGGCGTTGGCGCGACTCCTTCGGGTCGGTGACCGGGTTGTACCGGCTCGGGTCGGCGGGGATCCCGGCGAGGAGCGCCGCCTCGGCGGTGGTCAGCCTCGAGGCGCCGTGGCCGAAGTACACCTGCGCCGCGCGCTCGATCCCGTAAGCGCCGTTCCCGAAGTAGATCGTGTTCAGGTACGCGGTCAGAATCCGGTCCTTCGGCCAGACCTGATCGAGCTGCCACGCGAGCGCCGCCTCCTTAAGCTTGCGCGAGATCGAGCGCTTGCTCGTCAGATACGCGTTCTTGACGAACTGCTGCGTGATCGTCGAGCCGCCCTGCACGACCTTCTTGTTGCGAACGTCCTGCCAGACGGCGCGCACGATGCCGCGCACGTCCACGCCGCGGTGCTCGAAGAAGCGTCTGTCCTCGATCGCGACGATCGCCTGCTTCATCACCGGCGCGATATCGTCCGAGGGCACGACCTTGCGGCTCTCGGAGCCGACCAGGCGTGCGAGCACCCGGTGCCCGGTCGAGTCGTAGATGATCCCGTCCTC
>JBKPRD010000011.1:0-2462 GCA_046734415.1 Actinomycetota bacterium
ACATGGAGACGCTCTTCGCCGGGATCGACCTCGGCAAGGTGACCACCTCGATGACGATCAACGCCCCGGCGGCGATCCTGCTGGCCTTCTACGACGCGACGGCCGACGAGCTGGGCGTCTCGCCCGAGCGGCTCGGCGGCACGATCCAGACCGACATCCTCAAGGAGTACATCGCGCAGAAGGAGTGGTGCTTCCCGATCGAGCCGGCGATGAGGCTGGTCGGCGACATGATCGAGTGGTGCACGGAGCACATGCCACGCTGGCACCCGATCTCGATCTCCGGCTACCACATCCGCGAGGCCGGCTCGACCGCCCAGCAGGAGCTCGCCTTCACGCTCAAGGACGGCTTCACCTACGTCGAGCAGGCGATCGAGCGCGGCATGGACGTCGACGATTTCGCCCCGCGGCTCAGCTTCTTCTTCAACGCCCACATCGACTTCTTTGAGGAGATCGCCAAATACCGGGCCGCCCGCCGCATCTGGGCGCGGGAGATGCGGGAGACCTACGGTGCGAAGCGCGAGGAGTCGTGGCGGATGCGCTTCCACACCCAGACCGCCGGCGTCTCGCTGACGGCCCAGCAGCCACAGGTCAACATCATCCGCACGGCGATCGAGGCGCTCGCCGGCGTTCTGGGCGGCACCCAGTCTCTGCACACGAACTCCTACGACGAGGCGCTGGCGCTGCCGACCGAGGAGGCCGTCCGGATCGCGCTGCGAACCCAGCAGGTGATCGCCCACGAGACCGGCGTCACCAACACGATCGATCCGCTGGGCGGCTCCTACTTCATCGAGACCCTGACCGACGAGATGGAGCAGGCGGCGTACGAGTACTTCGCCCGCATCGACGAGCTGGGCGGCATGGTCGAGGCGATCAAGCAGAACTTCCCGCAGCGCGAGATCGCCGACGCGTCGTTCCGCTACCAGCAGGAGGTGGACTCCAAGCAGCGGATCGTGGTCGGCGTCAACGACTACGTCCAGCAGGACGACGAGGAGATCCCGATCCTGCGGATCGACCCGGAGCTCGAGCGCAAGCAGAAGGGGAGGGTGGAGGCGACCAAGGCGCGGCGCGACTCCGCCCAGGTGGAGCGCACGCTGGCGGATCTGAAGGCAGCCGCGGCGACCGACGCCAACCTGATGGGCCCGATCCTGGCCTGCGCCCGAGCCCGCGTCTCGGAGGGCGAGATGGTGGCGGCGCTGCAGCAGGTCTTCGGCAGCTACACCGAGTTGCCGGTCTTCTGAACGAAAAGGGCCGGCTCTCGGCCGGCCCTTTCGCGTTACCTGGTCTTGCCGCGCTACTAGGCGCTTGGCGACCCCGTCGCGTTCCCGGAAACACATGCGACCGTGACAAGCGCGGTCGCGGTTGTGGGATTGCCGTTGTAGATCTTCGATGCGTAGCCCGTGGTGGTCAGATAACCGTCGTCCCACCAAAGGCCGTTGTCATCGGGCGAGAGCTTCACTCCGCCTCCGACCGGGTGGTAACCGGCCGGGCAGGTCGCGGTCACCCGCGTGAAGTCAGTTGAGCTCGATGATGGATGCACCGACTGCGTGTTGTTCACGTAGGTCAGCCGCGTCACGGCTGTCTTGTTGAACTTCTTCTTCGTCAGGAAGCCGCCGCCGGCAACCGCGGTCCCCGCGAGTGCCGCCACCAAGGCGACCATCGCAACGATCATCGCGGCGCTCGGCCGACGTCGCAGAACCTTCTTCATTCCAACTCCATTTCCCTAGCTCGACCCCCTGCTGGGGCAAGCTAAGCGGACGCACCGATGCCGGACATCGGTGTAAACCCGCAAAGTGATCAGGGCGTTTGAACGGGTGGGGCGCCCGTGACGAGGCGCGATGCTGCGCAGATCGCGGTCACCGTGATCACCTCCGATGGCGGGCCGTCGACGATGAAGGTGGCGGTCCAGCCCGTAGACGTCGGGTAGTCCTGGAGCAGAACGAAGTGGGACTGTCCCGACGACGTCGAGGTCTTTGCGCTTCCGCCGATCGCCCGCAGGCCGCTCGGACACTGGGCCGAGAGCGTGTCCTTGTTGATCTGAATCGACAGCGTGTTGAACGTCCCCGTTGCGCTGACGTAGGTGAGCTTGCCCACCCCCACGGTCTTGTTCTTGGCGCCGTTCGAGAGCGCGCCGACTCCGATCTTGCCTGCCGCAACCGCGGTTCCGGCAAGCGCCAGGATCAGGGCCACGACGGCGACGATGCCCGCAGGACGCGGTCGCGACAGCCGAGACTTCTGCATGAGGTCCTCCCCTCAGAGGTGAGAACCGACAGTAGCCCTCCCAGGCCCGTCCGGGGCGGGGGCTTGGCGGCCGGCTAGGCCGCGCGCTGGGCGGACTCGACGATCACGATCATCTCGCCGGTCAGCCCCAGCTCGGATCCGGCGAGGAACATGCGGCCGATGCCGCGCCGCTCGGACTCGGTGCGAGCGAATGCGCAGGCATCGTCGTGATCCAGGCCACTGGC
>JBKPRD010000012.1:0-4205 GCA_046734415.1 Actinomycetota bacterium
GGAGGGATTGACTTCGCCGCTTCCTCGGCAATACTGAGAAGGCTCGGGAGGCAACGAAGCAAGGGAGGAATTTTGATGCGGGGTCTGGCACTTCTTGGCGCCTGCTTGGCTGGCGTTTTGGCGCTGGCGGCGGGGGCCGGAGCGGCGAACGGGAACGCGTCGTACCACGCGGTTTGTCCGGGGTCGCCGTTCGACACGGCTCGGTGTCATGCTCAGGTGGTCACGGACGCCAGGGGCAACCCGCTGGCGGCGACGGCGCCGGCGGGGTACGGCCCGGTCCAGTTCCAGACTGCGTACGCGCTGCCCTCGTCGACCGCCGGTTGGGGGCAGACGATCGCGATCGTCGACGCCTTCGACGACCCGAGTGCTGAGGCTGACCTGGCCACGTATAGCTCCACGTACGGCCTGCCGTCCTGCACGAAGACAAACGGATGCTTCCGCAAGGTCGATCAGAACGGTGGAACGCGTTACCCGCGGGCCGACCAGGGTTGGGCGCTCGAGATCTCGCTGGACGTCCAGGCGGCGCACGCGGTCTGCCCGAACTGCAAGATCCTGCTCGTCGAGGCGAAGACGAACAGTTTCTCGAACCTGATTGCCGCCGAGGACTACGCGGCTGCCCACGCCGATGTCGTCTCGAACTCCTGGGGCGGCGGCGAGTTCTCGGGCGAGACGGGGTCGGGCTACGACGGGCACTTCAACCACCCCGGGGTCCCGATCACCGTGTCGTCCGGTGACAGCGGCTACGGCATCGGGTACCCGGCCGCCTCGCGGTACGTGACCGCGGTTGGCGGCACGCGGCTGACGCTGAACGCGAACGACACGCGATCGAGCGAAACCGCCTGGAGCGGCGCCGGCAGCGGCTGCAGCGCCTACGAGGCGAAGCCCGCGTGGCAGTCCGACGCGGGGTGCGGCCGGCGGAGCGTGGCCGACGTATCCGCCGACGCCGACCCGAGCACGGGTGCGTCGGTGTACGACTCGGCCGGCTACCAAGGCCGGAGAGGCTGGTTCAAGGTCGGGGGGACGAGCCTCTCGGCGCCACTCGTTGCCGGCGTCTACGCCCTGGCGGGGAACGGCGGCTCGACCAGCTACAACTCCTACCCGTACACGCACGCCGCGCTCCTCTACGACGTCACGTCAGGCAGCAACGGCAGCTGCGCCGGAAGCTATCTCTGCACGGCCGGCCCCGGCTACGACGGCCCGACTGGCCTCGGCGCCCCGAACGGGACGGGGGCGTTCTAGCCAGACAGGTGCTCCGGCCGGGCCGATGCGAGGATGTACCACCCGTCCGGCCTCGCAAATCCTCGCCCGCGTTGATCGGTGAATGGACACGTCGCGGCGGAGGTTCGACGGGTTGTGCTTGCCCGTCGGTCGACGTGTGGATGACGAAGTCGGACGCATTGATGTGCTTGCGTCCGGCCGTTATCGAAGCGTGAGCCGGCACAGCACAGTCAAACGTCCGCGTGAAGCCGAAAGTTGCTCGTATCACAGGGAGAGGCTCGCGCCTTGCGGTTCGTCGCGCTTGAATGAGCTGTGTGGCGCGCGAGCTTCCGACCGGAACCGTCACTTTTGTCTTCACCGACATCGAGGGCTCGACGAGGCTTCTGCAGCAGCTTGGTGCCGATGCCTACGCAGACGCGCTGGCCGAGCATCGCCGCGCCCTTCGTGAGGCGTTCCTCCGCCACGACGGGGTCGAGGTGGATAGGCAGGGCGACTCCTTCTTCGTCGCCTTCTCCACCGCGCCGGCCGCGGTTGCCGCTGCCGCCGAAGCGCAGCAGGTGCTTGGGGCCGGACCGATCCGCGTGCGTATAGGGATCCACACCGGGACGCCGCACGTCACCGAGGAGGGCTATGTCGGACAGGACGTGCACCGAGCAGCCCGCGTCGCCGCGGCCGGGCACGGTGGGCAGATCCTGGTCTCGTCCTCGACCGCATCGCTGGTCGACGGCGACAGCTTGCGCGACCTCGGCGAACACCGTCTGAAGGACCTCGCCGCGACCGAGCGGATCTATCAGCTCGGTGGCGAGGCGTTCCCGCCGCTGAGGAGCCTGCAGCAGACGAACCTCCCGATTCCGGCGACGCCCTTCCTCGGACGCCAGCGAGAGCTCGACGAGGTGACGGCCCTGCTCGGTAGCGGGGACGCGCGCCTGCTGACGTTGACCGGCCCGGCCGGAGCCGGCAAGACCAGGCTCGCGCTCCAAGCGGCCGCGGAAGCCTCCGACCACTATCCCGACGGCGTCTTTTGGGCCCCGCTCGCTGCGCTGCGGGACCCGAAGCTGGTGCTCGAGGTGGCCGCTCAGGCACTCGAAGCAAGGAACGGCCTCGCCGAGCGCATCGCCGACCGCCGGCTCCTGCTCGTCGTCGACAACTTCGAGCACTTGATCGATGCGGCAGGTGAGCTCGCTGGACTGCTCGCTGCCTGTCCGAAGCTTCAGCTCCTCGTAACGAGTCGGGAGCTGCTGCGACTTGCCGGCGAGCAGGCCTATCCGGTCCCGCCGCTCGAGCCTCAGGATGCGACCGAGCTCTTCATCGCCCGGGCGCGGGCTGCCGATCCTCGGTTCGAGCCCGGCTCGATCGTTGAGCAGCTCTGCTCTCGGCTCGACAACCTCCCGCTTGCCCTCGAGCTTGCGGCCACCCGCGTCACCGTCCTCTCCCCTGAGCAGCTGCTCGACCGTCTCTCCAAGCGGCTCGACCTGCTCAAGGCCGGCCGCGGGGTCGATCCCCGCCAGCAGACGCTGCGGGCGACGATCGAATGGAGCTACGACCTCCTCGATGCAGAAGAGCGGCTCCTGTTCGAACGCTTGTCGGTCTTCCGCGGCGGCTGCATACTCGAGGCAGCCGAGGAGATCTGCGACGCGGACATCGACACGCTCCAGTCGCTGATCGACAAGAGCTTGCTCCGCCGGCAGGGGGAGCGCTTCTGGATGCTCGAGACGATCAGAGAGTACGCGGCGGAGCAGCTCGAGCAAGATGGCGAGGCGGAAGTGCTCGCGGAGCGGCACGCCCAGTACTTCCTCGCGCTCGGCGAGGAGGTTGGCCGTGGCGCGCCGGACGGGGACGTGGAAGGGGGGCGCGGACTCCGACACGACCTCGACAATGTCCGAAGCGCGCTCGGGTGGCTTACTGGTGCGGGCGACGTGGAACGCGAGCTTCGTCTCGCAACCGCTGCGTTCTGGAATCTCTGGACGCTGGCGAGCCTGCGCGAGTTGAAGGTGTGGCTCGTCTCCGCACTCGAGCGAGCAGCCGGCGTCGATTCCCGATTTCGAGCCGAAGCACTCGGGGCGACCGCGCTCGCGGCCGCGAATCTAGGCGAGAGGGATGATGCCCGCGAGTACGCCCGCGAGAGTCTCGTGCTCGCCCGTGAGCGCGACGACCAGCGTCAGATCGAGTGGGCGCTCCGCGTCCTCAGCTTCGACGAACCGGATCTCGACGAGCGCCGACGGCTGTTGCAGGAGTGCGAGCGCCTCAACCGCGAACTCGGCAACGACGCCGGCCTCGGCTGGGTCACCCTCCTGCTCGGCTGGGCGCACTTCGACGAGGGACGCTTCGAGGAGGCACGTGACAGGTTTGGAGAGGCGGCCGCGATCTTCACGGAGCTTGGAAAGCGCTGGGAGGCGACGAACGCCGAGTTGGATATCGCCTACGCACTGATTGCGGACGGTGAGTACGAGCCTGCGCGCCCGATTCTCGAAGAGGCTCTGCGGACGGCAGTCGATCTCGAGTCCGTGGCGTTGGCGGTCGAAGCGCTAATCGCCGTCGGGAGCATTCGCGTGCAAACCGACCCCGGCGCGGCGGCGCGGCTGCTCTCGGCGGCATGGACGATTGGTGAGGAGGGCGGGCAGCCTCTCGTTCCGCGTTTGCGTGGCCTTGTCGCCGAGACGGCGGAGAGGCAGGCGCGCGAGCGCCTCGCGGAGCGGTTCGAGCGAGAGTGGGAGGCGGGGTCAGACCTCACGCTGGAAGAGGCCGTCGCGCTGGCTCTCGACGAGGAATGAACTCGTCGAAGCCGGTAACGGACAGCAGGTCTACTAGGATCCGGCCTGAGCAGACGGTCATCCGAGCAGGGGGCAAAAGATGATCAAGATCGAGCACTCAGTTGTCGTCGACCGTCCGGTGGAGGAGGTCTTCGCCTACGCGACGGATGTCTCGAATGTGCCCGAGTGGCAGACGAGCGCGCTCGAGGCACGCGTCGACGGGCCGATGCAAGCCGG
>JBKPRD010000013.1:0-23163 GCA_046734415.1 Actinomycetota bacterium
CCGAAGGTGAACACGTAGGCCTCGGCGCCGGGCTCGAGAAACGTGATCTCGAAGGTGTGGTCCTCGATCCGGACGGGCTGGCGAATCAGCTGGTAGAGCCGCGGCTCGGAGAGGACGCCGTTCCCCTGCTCGTCGACGTCCTCGCCGTGGGAGGCACCGGGCGAGTCGCCGTCGAGGGTAACCCGGAAGTCGACCGGGCCGTCGCCCGGCCTCAGCACGAGATGCACGTCGCGGGCGTGGAAGCGGAACGCAATGCTTCCTCCGGCCTCGTTCAGGATCACGCCCTGATCCTGGATCCTCCAGTCGCCGGACAGCGCCCAGTGATTACGCCGCAATGAGTCGGCCTCCCCACGACGCTCCCCGCGCGCGGAGCCGAGGTACGTCTCCGGCGAATCCAGATCGTCCCAGTCGGCCGCGGACTCGATCCCTACCCCGTCGACCGCGACGAGGTCGCGATCGATGCCGAGCAGCTGCTGGATGCTGCGCTCCGACTGCTCGTAGCGGCCTTCGCCGAAGTGCTCGTCGCGGATGACTCCTTCCGCGTCGACGAAATACAGCGCCGGCCAGTAGCGGTTGGCGAAGGCGTCCCAGATTGCGTAGTCGGGGTCGAGGGCGACGGGGTAGCCGATCCGCATGGCGTCCACCGCCCGCCGGACGTTGTCGACGTCCCGCTCGAACCAGAACTCCGGCGTGTGCACGCCGACGACGAGCAAGCCGTCGTTCTCGTACGCCTCGGCCCACGCGCGGACGTACGGGAGCGTGCGCAGCCAGTTGATGCAGGTGAACGTCCAGAACTGGACGAGGACGACGCGCCCGCGCAGATCGTCGGGGCCGAGCGGCTCCGAGTTGAGCCACCCGGAGGCCCCGTCGAAGCCGGGTGAGCGGGTCACTCCGCGACCTCGAGGACGGCGTCGGCGAACGCGCCGTGCACGAGGACGACGGTTGCTTCAGGCATCGGCGCTCCCCTCCTCAGGGACCAGCGTGATCAGCGGCTTCCCCTTCTCGGTCTCCTGCTCGGGCCACTGCGTGGTCGTGATCCGCCGGCGGAGGTCGTCAAGGGCCTCGTCCGGAACGTCGACGCGGGACGGACGGATCTCGACCGCGGTGTCGACCGTGCTGCTCACGCCGAGCTTCCGCCGTCGCGGAGCGGCCTGAAGGCCGCCTGCAGCTCCGTCGCGAAGAGCTCCGGCTCCTCCCAGGCGGCGAAGTGACCGCCCTTGTCGACCTCGTTGTAGTAGGTGAGGTTGGGGTAGCCCAGCTCGGCCCAGCTGCGCGGGTTTCGCCAGATCTCGCCCGGGAACGTGGTGAAACCGACCACCGGGAGTTTGACCTCGGGAGGAGCCTGGCCGGACGCGGCGGCTGCGGCCTGGGCCCGCCCGTCCTCCCAATACGACCTGGCGGCCGAGGCGCCGGTGGCCGTCAGCCAGTACGTCGTGATGTTGTCGAGGATGTGGTCGCGGGTCAGGTTGCCCGAAGGCTCCCCGTCGACGAAGGCGCGCGAGATCTTGTAGTACGAGTCCGTGTCGTGGTCGAGCATCCAGGCCGCGAGGGCGACGGGTGAATCCAGCAGGGCGTAGCCGATCGTCTGCGGCCGCGTGGCCTGCTCCAGGAAGTAGCCGAAGCCGCTCGCCTGGAAGGTCGCGATCGCGTCGAGCGCGGCGCGCTCTTGCTCGGACTCCTTCGGCAGCTTGTCGTGGATGGCCAGCGCGGGCACGAACAGGTTCGTGTGGATCCCGACCAGCCCCTCGGGCGCCTGGCGGCCCATCGCATCGGTGATCGCGGCACCCACGTCGCCGCCCTGGGCGACGTAGCGGGTGTAGCCGAGGCGGCGCATCAGCTCTGCCCACGTCTGCGCAGTGCGACCGGCGTTCCAGCCGAGCTCCGCCGGCTCGCCGGAGAAGCCGTAGCCGGGGATTGACGGCAGGACGAGGTGGAACGCGTCCTCGGCCGATCCGCCGTGCGCGGTCGGATCGGTCAGCGGGCCGATCGACTCGAGCAGCTCGATCACCGAGCCGGGCCAGCCGTGCGTCATGACCAGCGGCAGCGCGTTCTCGTGGGCCGACTTCACGTGGATGAAGTGGATGTCCAGCCCGTCGATCTCGGTCGTGAACTGCGGGAGCGCGTTCAGCTTCGCTTCCGCCTTGCGCCAGTCGTAGTCGTTTGCCCAGTACTTCGCGAGCGCTTTGACCGTCGCCAGCTGCACGCCCTGCGACCGGTCTGCGACGAGCTCCCTCCTGGGCCAGCGCGTTTCTGCGATGCGCCGGCGCAGGTCGTCCAGATCCTCCTGCGCAACCTCGACCTGGAACGGGCGAATCTCGGTGGTGGTCTCGGCGGTGGTGCTCATGACGTCCTCCTTAGGGACTTGAACGCGGCCCGGAGCTCGGTCGTGAAGAGCTCCGGCTCCTGCCAGGCCGCGAAGTGGTTGCCTCGATCGACTTCGTTGAAGTAGATGAGATTCGGATACGCCTGCTCGGCCCAGCTGCGCGGGGCCTGGTACAGCTCGTTCGGGAAGACGCTCACGGCCGCGTGCACCTTGACGTTCTTGACGTCGAAGAAGCCGAGCGTGTTCTCCCAGTAGAGACGACCCGAAGAGACGCCCGTGTTCGTCAGCCAGGTCATCGTGATGTTGTCGAGGACCTCGTCGGGGGTGAGGTTGCCGACCGGCGTGCCCGCGAAGGCGCTGGCGATGTCCGCGTAGCTGCCCGCGTCGTGGTCGAGCATCCAGGCGGCGAGGCTGATCGGCGAGTCCGCGAGCCCGTACAGCGTCTGCGGCCGCAGATTCATCTCCGTCGCGTAGCCGATGCCCTTCGTGTAGAGGAAGTGCAGCTGATCCCACGCCCGCTGCTCCTCGGCCGAGAGGCCAGCCGGTGCCGGGCCGCCGGCGAGCGTCTTGGAGACCTCGGGCGGAACGGTGCCGGGCATGTTGGAGTGGATCCCGAGCAGACCCGGAGGGGCCTTCGCGCCGATCACGTCCGTGATCTGCGCGCCCCAGTCGCCGCCCTGCGCGATGTAGTGCGCGTAGCCGAGGCGGCTCATCAGCTCGATCCAGGCATCCGCGATGTGGACCGGATCCCACCCGGTCGTGGCCGGCCTGCCCGAGAAGCCGTAGCCGGGCATCGACGGGACGACGACGTGGAACGCGTCTGCCGCGTCGCCGCCGTGCGCGGTCGGGTCGGACAATGGCCCGATCACGTTCAGCATCTCGATCACCGAGCCCGGCCAGCCGTGCGTGATGATCAGCGGCAGCGCGTTCTCGTTCGGCGACTTGGCGTGGATGAAATGGATGTCGAGGCCGTCGATCTCCGTCTTGAACTGCGGGAACGCGTTCAGCCTCGTCTCGAACCTGCGGAAGTCGTACTCGTTGCCCCAGTAGTCCGCGAGAGCTTGCATCGTCGCGAGCTGCACGCCCTGCGTCGCATCCTCGACGGTCTCCTGCTCGGGCCAGCGCGTCGCCTGAATACGGCGGCGGAGTTCGTCGAGATCGTCCTGCGCGACCTCGACCTCGAACGGCCGGATCTCGGCGCCGACCAGGCTCTCTTCGGTAATCGCCATCCTCGTTGGACCTGCCCGATAGCCGGGACAGTAATCGCCACTCCCGTTACGAGGTGGTGAACGCCTACCGACCGATCCGGTGCACTACGGGATGTCGCCTGAAAAGCCAACGATGTCGCGCTGAGCGGCGCGCACTTCTCCTTCGCGCTTGCTCCGTCCGCGTGCGATCTGGTCCAGATGATGAAACGTCGGTCATCTGACGGAAGCGACGGGAGCCGCTTCGTGCAAGAGTGAGGGAAATGTCCTTCATCTCGAGAGGCTTCAGCGGCCGCAGGCGAGAGGACGCCGACAGCTCGCGTGTCCCGCCCGGTCAGTACGTGACGGACGACTTCCCGGTCCTCTCGGCCGGGCCGACTCCGCACACGCCGCCGGAGGAGTGGACGTTCACGCTCCGTGGCGCCCTCGACGAACCCGTGTCGTGGAGTTGGGAGGAGTTCCAGGCGTTGCCGTCCGAGACGGTGACGGTCGACATCCACTGCGTCACGAAGTGGTCGAAGCTCGACACCGCCTGGACCGGCGTCGCGGTCGACACGCTGCTGGACGGCGTCGAGACGAGCGCCGAGTACGTCCTCGCCTTCAGCGATGGCGGCTACACGACGAACCTGCCGCTCGAGGACGTCGCCGGCGGCAAGGCCTGGATCGCGTACGTCTACGACGGCGAGCCGCTCGATCCCGAGCACGGCGGGCCGGCGCGGCTCCTCGTCCCGCATCTGTACTTCTGGAAGAGCGCGAAGTGGGTGCGGGGGCTGGAGCTGCGCGCGGAGGACAAGCCCGGCTTCTGGGAGACCTACGGCTACCACAACTACGGAGATCCTTGGCGCGAGCAGCGGTACTGGGGCGACTGACCTGGCAGATCGGCAGCGTCGTGGAGCTCGTCGAGGAGACGCCACGGGTGAAGAGCATCGTTCTCGAGCTCCCCGAGTGGACCGGGCACCGTGCCGGCCAGCACGTCGACGTCCGCCTGACCGCGGAGGACGGCTACCAGGCCCAGCGCAGCTACTCGATCGCCTCGGCGCCGGAGGACGGCTACGTCGTACTGACGGTCGAGCGGCTCGACGACGGCGAGGTCTCGCCGTATCTCACCGACGTGCTCCGCGCGGGCGACCGGCTCGAGCTGCGCGGCCCGATCGGCGGCTACTTCGTCTGGGAAACATCCCTCGGCGGACCGCTCCTGCTGGTGGGCGGCGGCTCTGGAATCGTTCCGCTCCGCGCGATGCTCCGCCATCGCGCCGCCGCGCGCAGCACGGTGCCGGCCCGCCTCCTGTACTCGTCGCGCTCGCTCGAAGACGTGATCTACTGCGACGATCTGAACCGCCTCGCCGCCTACGACGAGATCGACGTCAGGCTGACGCTCACGCGCGAGTGGCCGGACGACTGGAAGGGCAATCGCGGACGCGTCGACAAGGAGCTGCTCGGCGAGGTCGCGTGGTCGACGGACGAAGGCGGACTGACCTACATCTGCGGTCCCACCGGCTTCGTCGAGGCGGCGGCGGGCGGCCTCGTCGAGCTGGGGCATGATCCGGCGGGCATCAGGACCGAGCGCTTCGGCCCGACGGGGCGCGGCTGATGGAAGCGCTCGACGGCAACGCCGTTGCCGGTCAGCTGGTCGAGATCTTCGGCCGAGAGCTGACGACGGCGATCGGCACGTGCGCGACCTGCGGTGCCGTCGGCCCCATAGCCGAGGTCGTCGTCTACCTGCGCGCGCCCGGCACCGTCCTCCGCTGCCGCTCCTGCGGCAGCGTGCTGATGGTGTTCGCTGCGATCAGAGGGATCAACTGTGTCGACCTCGGCGGCCTGGCCGACCTGAGGCTCGAGTAGCGCCGCGTCAGGAAGGCGGAGCGAGTCGCTCTTCGAGTGCCGACAGCTGGACGGACAGCGTCTTGAGGGACTGCTCGATGTCGCTCAGGCGCTGGCCGACGAGGCCCTCCAGGAGGAACCGACCCGTTTCCATCTGTTCCAGCACTGCGGCGCGAAGCACGTCGTTCTCCCGGCGGAGGGACTGTTCCGCCGCTCGGGCGATCGCAAGCTCGCGTTCGAGCTGGTCGACGCGCGCGGCGGGGGGCGGGGCGGGAACCTCGGTCACCTCTGGCTCGGGCTCGTCGGGAAGCGCCTTGACGTCGGCAGGCGCCTCAGGAGGAGCCGGGGGAGAGGGCTCCAGTGCGGGCGGCTCGAATTCGGTGAGTTGTTCGTTTGCGGGCTCCACGCTCTCCGGCTCGACCTCGGCCTCGATTTTGGCCTCGGGCGCGGCAAGCTCAGCATGAGTGAGCTCGAGTGTCTCCGGCTCCGGTGCGGGCGGCTGATCGTGCGCGGGCTCGAGGGTCTGCGGCTCCGGTGCGGGCGCCGTCGAATCGTCGTGGCCGGAGCTGAGCGGCGGGTCGAGAGTCGGCGCCACAGGTTTCTCTCGGAAGCCGGTCGCGAAGCCGTACTCGGTCTTGAGCAGTCCGCCGTGCTGCGTCGCCAGCGCCAGGGCGACGATCGGTGCCTTCACGTAGCCGAGCTCGATCAGCACCTTCCCCAGCGGCTCTCCCGTGCGCTCCTGCTCTGCGAGCCCGGCCGCGAGCTGCTCCTCGCTCAGCAGGCCGCGCTCGACGAGCAGCTCGCCGAGCGGCGGTGCCCCCGCAGCGGGGACGCCGGGGCCGGCGACCGGCTCGGCGGCAGTGGGGTTCACAGGAGGGCGGATGCCCTGAGGCTCGGGGACGGCAGCCACAGAGGGACTATCGACCGAGGCGGCCCTCTGCGCGTCCCCAACAAGGGTGACGGTGACAGCCCTCGTTCGGGGGATGGCGGAATCGAGCCGTCTGCGAAAAGTGCGATGAGTGAGTGCCCCACGGACGTGCCGAGTGCCTCTCGACTCCGAGTACGTCGAGGACGAGCGGCGTGCAGCCCCGCGCATGCAGGTCGACCCGCGCGCGCAGCAGGGACTCGTCGACTACCTCCACAGGCTCGGCTGCAGCGTCGACGACCGGGGAGGCGGGATCCTCGAGGTTCGTGTCAGCTACCCCGAGACCGTCGAGGACGAGGAGGCCGCGATCGCCGAGTGGTGCGCGTCCTGGTCGGCGGCGCACGGTCCCGTCCGCGCCGTCGTGACGGGGACGACGCGGCCCGATGTGACTCTCGTCAGGCCGCTCTTGCGACCGGCGCCGTGAGCAGCGCATACACGGTCTGAGCCTGGTCTGCTCCCAGCTTTCGCTCCAGACGCTCCCAGGCCGAAGGCCGTTTGGCGTTCATCACGCGTTCGAGCACGGCGAGGTCGTGGAGGAGACGGAGGTCGCCACGTGACGAATCGGTCCTGAGCATCGGGGTCCTTTCGTTTGTGCCCAGCTACGCGTGGAATACGAACTGCTCGACGAAATTCCTCGGTCCACATCAGTACCTGAAGCCCCGGACGGCGGGTGTCTTCTGTATTGACAAGGGTTGCGCGGGTCGAGAGACTCTCGCCGTTCAAATGCGTTGCTGACGGGAGCGGCCAGGACGCTGCTCCGAAGCGGCCCAGCGAGCGCCTAGCCGGAAGGGGGCGGCGGCATGTTGCTCGGCGGGAAGACGGTGTTCCCCATCACCCTCGGGAATGGGCCGCCCGTTGGCGCGGACTATCCGGACGGCGGTGTGAAAGCGTGGACGGAGGTCGCCCGGACCGGCGTCAAGATGCTCCGCATCTACCCGAAGTGGACGGCCGCGAACGTGGCGACACAGCTCCAGACCGTCAGGGACCAGCTGAACGCGGCGTCGCGGTTCGGGCTTCGTCTCTGGGTGGGGCTGTACGACGTGGCCAACGACCTCTCCAAGCAGGCGCTGCTCCAGCAGATCGTCGACGGGCTGAAGGATTCTCCCGGCCTCGGCGCCTGGAAGGGGTCCGACGAGCCGCTCTGGGGGAGGGTGGACGCAAAGGGCGTGGCGGCGGCAGCCGACTTCATCCGCCTGCGCGACCCGAACCATCCGATCGTGATCATCCAGGCGCCGCGAACGCGGCAGGGACCGCTGACCGCCGCCCGCCTCAGGCCCTACGCCGCCGGCGGTGACATCCACGGCGTCGACATCTATCCGATCTCGCATCCCCCCGGGTTCCACGCCGGCCGGCCGAACAAGGACATCAGCGTGGTGGGGGACGTCACCGAGATCGTCTCCGAGTCGTCCCCCGGCAAGGAGCACTGGACGACGTTGCAGATCGCCTGGAGCGGAGTGCTCCCGCCAGCTCACGTCCCGGTCTTCCCGACCCTGAAGCAGGAACGCTTCATGGCGTACCAGGCGATCATCGCGGGAGCCCGCGGCCTCGTCTTCTTCGGCGGCGACATCACGAAGGTGATGAACCCGGAGGACACCGCCGCCGGCTGGAACTGGACGTTCTGGCGCACGGTGCTGAAGCCGGTCGTGAAGGAGCTGAGCTCGGACTCGGTCGGGCCGGCGTTGGTCGCCCCGCCTTCCCCGCTCAACATCAAGGCCAACGCGCCGGACGTCAGGCTGGTCGCGCGCCAGGCGGGCGGGTTCCTGTACGTGCTCGCGGTCCGCAGGAGCGCGACGGCACACGGGCCGGTGCGCTTCACAGGGCTTCCGCAAGGGATCAAGTTCGGCCAGGCGATGTTCGAATACGACGGCAAGGACTTCCGCAGCGTCGTGCTGAACCGGGGCGCGTTCACGGACCCGTTCGGGCCGCACGACGCCCGCGCCTACCGGTTCCGCCTTCCGCGCTGACGGATCGCACTATGCCTGCCGCGAAGCCGCCGTATCCCTGGCCGATCCAGCCGTTCGACACGCAACATGCCGTGCGCGGCTTCTTCTGCGACCCGCGGATCGCGAACGGCGGGGGGACGTTCCACTTCGGCGTCGACGTGGCGGCGCCGGGCGGCACGCCGGTCTACGCCGTCGCGCCGGGGAAGGTCTCGTACGGCTCGCCGGGCGACGTCGCGGCGAACGGGGGGATCGTGGTGGTCGAGGCGGACGGCCGCAACTTCGGCTACTGGCACATCGCCCCGGCCGTCCAACCGGGCACGCGCGTGCCGCTCCACGGGCTGCTCGGGCACGTCGCCACCCAGCCGGAGGACTGGGGCCACGTGCATTTCGCCGAGTCCACGCGCGGGCCAAGCGGCATCGTCTACTGGAACCCGCTCCGCGCGGGGGCGCTGACGCCGTTCTTCGACTACGGCCCGCCGGTCATCGACGCGATCGTCACGTCGCTCCCCCCGCAGAGCCTGCACGGGCTCGTCGATCTCTCGGTGAAAGCCCACGACAACACGCCGATCGAGGTCACCCAGGCGAACCCGCCGGGCTGGCACGGCATGCCGGTGACGCCGGCGACAGTCCGCTGGCGCCTGATGCAGGGGACGCAGGCCGTCGTGCCGTGGCAGGTCGCCGTCGACTTCCGCGGCTCCTTCCACCCAGACGTGCAGGGCGACCCGGCGTCGGACGTCAACTTCGGCGCGGTCTACGCGCCCGACACGACGCAGAACCACCCGAACCAGCCCGGGCTCTACCACTTCTGGCTGAAGCGCGAGTTCGACACGGAGTTGTACCCCGACGGCGGCTACGTGCTCGAGGTCGAGGCGAGCGACGTCCGCGGCAACCCGAGAACCGGCCGCCTCGCCGTCACGTTCGTGAACGGGAACGTCTGAGCCGAATCAGCCGAGCAGGTGACCTCGGGCTCGAGTCCCAAGTGGGCTCGAGCCCGAGGCTTCACGATTAGGGCAAGAACAGCGAGTAGCCGCCCCGGCCGTGCGTAGCCGCGTACAGGACATGGGCGCTCTGCGCCAGCGTGATGCCGTAAGTGGCAACTTTCGGCAGGCCTGTCCCGGCCTGTACCCATGAGGTGCTGCCGGCGGGAAGCCGCAGAACGCCGAAGTCGGTCGAAGCGTAGAGATCGCCGTTGGCCTCGTTTAGCGCGATGCCGGTGACCGGCTGGTCGCCGATGTCGTAGGAGCGGTTGGTGAAGGTGGCCGTGTGCTTCTTCGGGTCGTAGAGCGCCTCGACTACGTGCTGGGGCGTCCCCGGCGTGTACGCGCCGTAGCCCGAGAACGAGATCCACGCGTGGTTGGAGTTGTCCGGATCGATCGCGATCCCGGAGACGAAGCGACCCGGCGTACCAGCGGTGTCGATGCGGTAGAAGTGGACGTTGTTCGGGTTGGCCGAGTCGGCGTCCTTGGTCACCCAGAGCCGCCCGACCCTGGTTCCCGCCCACAGCGTGCCGTTGTCGGTGTGTGCCCGCTCTGTCGCCACCACGAATTGGCCGCCGCGGTCGTTGACGGCGGAACCTCCGGTCAGCGTGTTCCCCATGGGATGCCAATCACCGCACGGTCCTGCGTCACGATGCAGCGCGTTGCAGTGCGCCTCGAGGAACGCGGGGTCGCCGCCGTTGTCGTCGGTCCGCCAGACGTGCTCGAGCCCGATGAACGCTCGTCCGCCCACGGTCGGGTCGGTCACGAAGGGGACGTAGAAGGAACGCAGCTCGTTGCTTGCCTGGAGCGGGTCGTAGATGGCAAGCCACTCGGTCGGGTCCGTCCCGTGGAAGTTCACCTCGGGCGTGGCGTCGAAGTAGTTGTGGAATCGGGTCTGCGTTTGCGTGCCGTCGTAGCCCGACTGGCCGCCGTCACCGCCGACGCTCTCCAGCCAGGTCGGTGAGCTCGTGTACGAGAATGTGCCGTTGTCCTGGGTGCCTCCCAGCAGGTCGCCGGTGGGGTTGGAGGGGCTGAACGACAGCGACTGGAACTGGATCGTGTTGAGCCCGGCATTGATCGGCTGGATCGAGCCGGGGATGCCGTCCAGGGCGAGCTCGCAGTCGGCCAGGTCGGCGGCCGGCAGCGGTTGCCCTGCGAAGCGGCGTCCGCTGCATGCCGCTGAGGCGTCGACCGTGGTGCGTACGTCGATCCGAACCACGCCGCCGTCGGAGCCGACGAACGCGATGCGGGGATCTGCGGAATCGAAGACGACCGCGTGCTGGTCGGGGTGGATGCCCTGCGTGAACGCGTAGTCGGGAGCGCCGCCGAGCGTCGCCGTCATGTCCGCCCACGTGACCGCGGCCGCCGGGGCGGCTGCGTTCGTCGAGCGGATCACGGCTCGGCCGTTGGAGCGCGGCGGCAGGCCGGCGTACGCCGGCAGCTCGTCGTAGTTCATCGCGCCGCCGAGCCACAGCTCGCCCTCGCGTCCCGCGGCGACTCCGGGCTGGGACGCCGGGCTGGTGACGAAGTCGTCGTAGCCGCACTGCCCGTTCTGGCAGTAGTAGTAGGCGAGGAAGGTGCCGTTCTGTGCGTTGGACAGCTCGGTCCAACCGGCGTTCCCGTAGCCGCCGCTCGGAGAGCCCGCGATCGAGGCGGCGTCGTTTGTGCGGAACACCTGGGCGACGAGGAGATCGTCGGACGAGTCGCCTACGTAGATGCGTGTCTTTCCTCCACCGGCGTTGACTGCGTCGAACTCGGTGCGATCGCCGAAGGTGTCGGTCGGGTTGACGGTCTGGAAGATCTGGGCCCAGGTCGCGCCACTGTCGGTCGAGCGCCAGACGCCGTAGCCGAGCACGCCTGCGTACACGGTGTTGCTCGCGTTCGGGTCGTACTGGATCTTGGTGATCCCGCCCTGGAACCAGTCGACTCCGCTGGCGGGCGGAGCCGGGTTCGGCGGCGTCTTGCTCTGCAGGTCGGTCGAGAGCGTGAAGTTGGCGCCTCCGTCGGTCGACGCGTAGAAACCGAGCGCCGGCGCATTCGGCGGCGTGCGCCGGCCGCCGTTGACCGACGACGAGCCGTGGCGGGCCACTGCCGTTCCGATCACGATCGTGTTCGGCTGGCCTGGCCGGACAGCGATCGCCCCGATCGAACGGTTGGTCGCCACAGAAGCGGACCCCGCGACCAGCTGCCAGGTCTGACCGCCGTTGGTCGACTTGAACAGGCCGAGCCCGGCCTCGGAGTCGCCCGAACCGTTCGGCTCGCCCGAGCCCGCGTAAAGGGTGTTGCCGGTCAGGTCGTTCGGGTCGACGATCAGCGAGCCGAACGAGTTGGTGGGCAGACCGTCAGACGGTGCGATCCACGCGGGAGTGGCTGCGAGCGCGTTGTTCGTGCGCCAGATGCCGCCGCCGGCGGCTGCAACCCACAGGCGGCAGGGCCTGCCCGGAGGAGCCGTGGACTTGCCGCAGTTGGGATCGATCGCGAGTGCCGTCACTCGCCCCGATTCCTGCGTGGACGGCCCGGTCTGCGTGCTCGGGTCGAAGAACTGGCCCGACTCGCCGGGGACGTTGCCGGTCACAGGCCCTAGCGCCTGCCAGGCGCCCGGAGTCGCAGAGCTGGCCTGCTGGAAGGCCGAGTCGGTCGTGAACGTCGAGCGATCGGGCTTGTGGCCCTTCTTGCCGAAGTCCTTGCCGGCCTTTGCCGCGCGATTGTCGTCCACGTAGCTGAGCGGGATGGCGCGGTCGTCCACCTGCTCGGCCGCCGGGTTGTCCGGGCCTTTGCGATCGGCCTCGCTGCCCTTGGCCCGCTCGAACGCGGCCTCCTTATGCGGGTCGAAGTAGCTCCCACGATTGGCGTTCCCGCGCGCGCCTCCGATCACGGATGCGACGACGGCCGCTGCCGCAATGGAGCAGCGCACACGCTGCCCTGATCCATCTCCTGTTCTGCACGACTCCCCCTTTACGTCGTTGCCCTCGACCCTCCGGAGTTTCGAGGCGGCTATCCGCCGGTTAGTACGGCCGGGACGAGCTCGAAGTCCGCCGTGTGGACGCTGCCGTCGGCGAAGGTCGCGTGCACCATTCCGCGAATGTGTGGGTCGCCGATGCCGTTCCAGTCGCCCGTGATCAGGAACGTGCCGGCGGGCGAGACGCTGAGCGCACGCAGCGGCGCCATCCCGCTGGCGTCCATGGCGCCGATCGAGCCGAGGAACGGCAACGCGAACGGGATGTCGCCGAACATCGCTTCGCCGAAGAAGTCGTTGCCGCGCTGACCCTGCAGGAGGACCGCGATGATCCCCCTCTCGCCGTCGTCACGGAGGAACGTGCCCCTGAGCTCGGTGGGCAGCTGCACCGCGGGCAGGTCGGTGAACGACTTGAAGAAGTGCAGCATGCCGAGGTCGGTCATGCCGCCCTGTCGGAGCTTGTAGTCGGCTTGCTCGAACCAGATGAACGCGTCCTGCATGCCGTGGACGACGAAGTTGCCGCCCTGGCTGACGGCGTTGAAGACGTCGCTCGCCCCGACGGTGACGTGGAACGGCAGCGACATCGGCAGCGTCGGCGAGCTCAGGGTGCCGTCGAGCTGTGTTCGGCCGTCATGTCGAGAGTGAAGGCGCCGATCTCGCTTGTCAGCGAGCTCTGGAAGAAGCCCTGCCAGTGACCGGCGAGGTCTTCGACGGCGGTCGGGTCGCTGTGCGCCGGTGCCTGGCCGACACCGAAAGCAAGCGCAGCAGCCGCGACCAGCGCAAGGGCGATCGTGCGGATCATGATGTTCCCCCCCGGGTGTAGGTTGCAGAGGCAGCATCGCACGCTGCAATTGCCACTGCAACCCCCACGAGCGTGTCAGGCGTCGAGCTCAGATTCCCGCACCCGCGTAAGGGAGCGAGCCCGGCGGAGGCGTCCCCGGGATGACGTGCTTGCGCATCGCGGTGTCGCAGATCGCGTAGCCCCAGTTGATCAGCCTCTCCTGGTGAGCGGCGTCGAGCTTCCCGAGCCGCGTCGGGGTCTCGGCCAGCCGCCGTGCGGCGGCGTCGGCCACGGTCAGCGCATCCGGAAGGTCGAAGTCGGCGACGTGACTCCAGATGCTCCAGTACGCGCCCTGCCTGAGGCCGGCGGCGAGCCCGCCGACGACCTGGCGCTTCCGCAGGGCCCGGACCTGGCCGTCGATCACGCCGAGCACCCGCGTCGACTGGAGCACCCAGTTCGTCCGGACGCGCTCCTGCGGGGCGAACTGGCCGCCGCCGTCGCTGACGAGGATCGTCGTGTACCGCTTCCACGCCGTCTCCAGCCCGAGGTTGTCGTAGACCCCACCATCGCCGAGCACCGGGCGCCTCCGGTAGGTCGGCTCCTCGAGGTCCGTGCCGGTGCCGGGCTCGTAGTCGGCCTCGTTCACCTTCAGGGTCAGCGGCGACAGGAACGGCGGAAACGCGGAGGAGGCGGCTACCGCGGTTGCGAGCTTCTCGTTCGGCTGCGGGACCTTGCCGACCCGGTAGTCCCACATGTAGGGCTTCGAGAAGCGCCAGAGGACGCCGGACTGGAGATTCGTGGCGTTGAAGACGAACCTCGGCCGGTCGGGCAGGGACTGGAGCGTCGCGCCGCGGAAGAGCTCGGCGTCGTATCGCCCGGCGACGCGGTCGGCGACCGAGCCAGGCAGGAAGATCCCCTTGAGGCCTGCGGGGACGTCGATCGTCTTTGCGGCGAGCGCGCGGATCGGCGCCACGAACGCCGGCTGGAACGCCTCGGCGACGCCGCCGGCGTCGAAGCCGAGCTGCGACCAGCGGTGGGCGAGGACGCCGGCCGTGATCGACCCTCCCGAGACGCTGGACACGCGGTCCAGCTTCGGCAGCCAGCCGAGCTCGTTGAGGCGCCAGAGCGCGCCGACGTGGAAGAGCATCGCCCGGTAGCCACCGCCCGACAGGCAGAGGGCGACGCCCGGCTCCGGCGCGTCCTCCGGCGGATCGGTGGGGACTCGGCGGACGGGGGAGAGGCCGTCGACCACCGCCTGCTCACGATGCTCCTCGGCGCCCATCGCGTCCCTCCTCAGAAGCCGATCGGGTCGCCGAGCTCGATCCGGATCGGGTCCGGCTCGCCCAGGAAGGCGACGTCGAACTTCGCCCCCGCGGCCTTGGACTTCGCCACGAACTCGTCGAGCCGCACGCGCAATCCGCCTTCGCCGTCGTGATTCGTCAGGTGGATCGTGAAGTCGTCCCCGCCTCGAGCGGCAGCGATCATCTCCAGCGCCTGGGGATCGGGGTTCCCGAACCTCCCGTTGGCGGAGATGACGTAGTGGTCGGCCGTGACGGTCTTGAAGAAGTCGACCTCGACGTTGCGGCTGCTCCCGTGGTGCGGCACCTTGAGCACGTCCAAGTGCAGCGTCCTCCCGTCGAGGAGGCCCGCCGCTTTCAACCCGGCGAGCACGTAGTCGCCGCGCGCGTCACCGGTGAGCAGTATTCGTCTTCCGTCGAGCTCGACGAGCATGACGATACTCGACAGGTTGGGAACCGACGCATCGACGTAGTCGGCGATCGCGGCGGCGTGCTCCTTCGGGCTCGCGCCCTTCTTCTTCTTGATCGCCTTGTCCCACGCCGCCTGCAACGCCTCGAGCTGGTCCTTCAGCGGCCCGACGATCGTCGCCTTCAGGCCGTTTCCCATGTCGACCTCGAGCGGCGCGACGAGCAGCTTCTTGTCGTCGTTGACGATGCACCCGAGGCGCTGCGCGTCGCGCCGGAGCTGGTCGCCCTGGCCGACGCTCGCGAGCACGAGCGCGCTCTCCAGCGAGATCCCCTCGGGGACGGCATCGGCCCGGAGCAGGTCGAGGGGGTCGGCGCTCGCGAGGTGGACTCCGCCCGCTGCCGGCTCGAGCGCGGCGATGACGGCGGCAGGCGCGACCGCCTTCACCTCGTCGTCGCCGACCACGTCGTCGAAGGCGTTGTGCCAGAGGCTCTTGATCTCGAAGGGAGGGTCTCCGGGCGCGTCGGCCGCCTGGACGAGCTCCTTGGTCAGGTCGGTGACGCCGTGGATGTGATCGTCATCGATGTGGCTGACCATCAGGTAGTCGATCGCGAGCGTCGCATCGGCAGCGCGGCGTGCGCGAACCTCCTCGAGCCGGGGCCGCACGCTGTTGTGGAAGATCCCGACCGGGCCGGCGTCGACGACGGCGAGCTTCGTGGAATCGGCGGGCCCGTAGTGCAGCAGGAGCGCGTCGCCGTGAGCTGCCTGCAGCGCCTCGAGCGTGAAGATCACGGTTCCTCTCTCAGACGGATTGGAGGGCGCGCAGCACGTCGAGCATGCCGGCTCCCTGGAAGTAGCGTTCGCGGCCGAGATCGGTCGCGCTCTGGCAGAGGATCTTCTTGACCCGCGCGGGGTCGCCGACGAGCTCCTCGGTGCGGGCCAGCATCAGCGCGGCAGCGCCGCTGACGTGCGGCGCCGCCATGCTCGTTCCGTCGAGGCTCTTGCTCGCCGCTCCGGGAACGAGCGAGGTGATCTTCTCCGCGGGCGCGACGAGGTCCGGCTTGTAGCGCCCGTCGCCGGTCGGGCCGCGGCTGGAGAAGTAGGAGATGCCGTAGCTGAAGGGGCGGGTGCGATGCGTTCCTCCGACCGTGATCACCGCTTCCGTGTTGCCGGGATCCGTGATGCTGACGCTGCGGAAGCCCTCGTCAGGCCCGCCGTGGAGGGTCTGGTACTCCGCATATCCCTGGTTGCCTGCCGCGGCAACGACGACCACGCCCGTGGCGCTCAGGCGCTCGCATTCCTGGCAGACCGGTGTCTTCCCGCACGCGTAGTTGGCGACGTCGTGGTGGATCGAGAGGCTCAGGTTGACGCCGTGGATGACGGGCTTGTCCTTGTGGCCGTTCAGCCAGCGGACGAACTGCAACGCGGCGATGACGGAGAACTCGTCGCCGTTGCCGTTGTCGTCGATGACGCGGAGGTCGTAGAGCTTCAACCCGGGGGCGATCCCGACCAGGTTGGAGCCCTCGGGCATCCCCGGGTCCGTCTTGCGCCAGTCCGCGGTCATGATCCCGGCGACGTGGGTACCGTGCTCGAGCACGGGCGGCTTGTAGGACTCGGGCTCGTGCGGCAACCGCAGCAGCGGCTCCAACGCTGCCCAGTCGATCGACCTCCCGCTCTGCAGCGCCTGGCGAAGCTCCTGGAGCCGCGTGCGTTCGTCGTCCGTCAGCGAGCGGTCGAGCGTGCCGCCCGCGGCGATCCGGTCTCGGAGGCTCGTGAAGTCGTAGGTCGCGACGACGCGCGAGTTGCTGCGGACGACCTTCGTCGCCTCGTCCCGCTCGAACGCGGGTTTCAGAGCCGCGTCGTCGCCCCGCGCGCAGAGCGCCGGATGCGTCGCGTCGATTCCGCAGTCGATCACCGCCCAGGCGACGGAGCCGCAGTCGATGCTGAAGAGCTGCACCGCGGCATCCGCCTTGACCGCGGGACGCGAGCCCCAGATCGCCAGCTGGGCGGGCCGGTTCCGGCTCACCTGCCAGAGCATCGGCTTCCACTCCCCGTCCTGGGTCTTCAGACGCGAGCTGCGGATGCTCTTGCGGAGAAGCGCGATCGCGGCCTGCTCGATCTTCTTCGCGCTTCCGTCTGTCCGCCGGCCGAGCAGCCGGACGACCACGTCGACCAGCCACGGCACCTGGGGCGCGACATTCTTCGCGCTGTGGTCCTTCAGCCAGTCCGCGAGGAAGCGCTCGTCGGCCCGCTTGTCCTCGGCGTCGAGGATCTGGTCGTGCCACCATTTCGTCAGCGGCAGAGCCGCGGAGATCAAGTCCTCGAAGCTCAACTTCGCGACGACGTAGGTGTCCGAGTGCGCGACCCGCGCCGCCTTCGGGAGGCGCGCGAGCAGCTCGGCCGCGAGCGCGCCCGGGCTCGTCCCGGTGTGCGGTGTCAGCAGCAGGTCGACGGGGTCCCCACTCTGCCCGTAGGCGAGCCAGACGTCGGGCATCACCGGCGAGTCCTGGGTGAAGCGCCGCCCTGGCCCGGATCCGTAGATCAGGTCCTGGAGCTCGCTGCTGCTGAGCGACATCGCTAGGCCTGCGCGCCGATCGTCGTGCGGACATGCCCGACGAGGTCCGCGGCCTTCGGCACGGCGCCGGCGTCCTCCTCGAGGATTGCGGCGAACGCCTCCCTGCACCAGCGCTCCCGTTCGGACGGGTCGACGTCCTGCAGCAGGATCCCGATCAGTCGCTCCGCGCCGTCGAGACGCCCCCAGAGGTAGTCGCGCTCCCGGCCGCTGCGGCTGAAGAACGCCCCGAAGTGGAGTGTCTCGGATCCGGACAGCTTCGGCCGGCCGTTCGGCTGCGGGGGAATGAGGTGCGTGTCGCGCGGGCTGATCCGGACGATCTCGACGTTGTCGCGCTCGCCGACGTCGCTGAGCGCCTGGAGCGGATAGAGCAGCACGTCCCAGAACGGGAAGCCGAGGTACCGGACGAGGAGGTCCCACCGGTGGCGGTCGTCCCAGCCCCTCGTCAGGCCGAGCAGGTCGGTGTACAGCCCGGCGGTGAAGCCCGACAGCTTCTGCGTCAGGAACTCGCGGAGCGATTGCTCGAGCGCCGCCAACTGCTCGGCGTGCTCGGCGGCGTAGGCGTGCGCGTCGAACCCGGTACGTTCCATGAACTCGCGCATCCTGTCAGGGGCGAAGCTCGCTGTGAAGCGGCCGGTGAGCATCTCGTCGAAGCCGGTGCCGGCCATCGCGTCGCGCAGCGTGACGACGCCCGCCCAGAGACGGGCCTTCGCGGCGTCGATCTCCGCGCGTGGGGGAAAGCCCTGCGAGCCCGCGGAGTCGTAGAGGTGATTCAGCCCGTCCGTGACGAATCGCAGGCGGCGCACGCCGTAGCCGAGATCGAACGCCTTCAGGAACTCGAGCTGCTGCGGGGACGGCTCGATCCGCTGCTCGAACAGGTTCATCGTGTCGGCCCAGGCGCGCAGGGCGCTGCGCGCGAGCAGGGCGTGGGTCGAGTCGGCCGGCAGGTCGGACACCGCGCACGCCGTCTCCGCGTAGCGGTCGATGACGCCGCTGATCTTCAGGCGGACGTACGTCGCGTAGCTGAGCCCGGCGCTCTTGCGCGCCTCCTCGTCGAGGCGCTTCCGGATCTCCGCAAGCTGCGGGCTCGCCGGATCCTGCGGGATCTCGGTCAGCGGCCCGGTGATCTCGCGAAGCCGCTTGTCGACGGTGTCCCAGCTCGTCTCGACGATGTCGCCGATGCGCCTGACCCGTTCGTTGAGCGCACCGACCTCGATCAGGTCGTCGAGGATCGGCTCGGCCCGCGGAAGGCCGGTCAGGCCGCCGATGATCGCGGACACCATCCCCGGCGCCTCGCGCCGGGACGCCTGGATGCCCGCGCCCGGGTCGGGCTCGAGATACAGGAGCCGACGGTCGGTCTCGACGTCGGCCGGCCGCTCCCTGATCGCCTCGATCGCCGGCCCGAACGGCTTGTTGTCGAGAACGCCCCCGTCGACGAACCACGTCCAGTCGGGCGGGAACGCGGAGAGCTCGTAGAGCCGGAAGAACCTCTTCTCCAGCTCGCTCAGGTCGACCTCGCGGTCGCCGAGCCACTTCTGCAGCTCCGCGAAGCTCACCGGCGGGAAGCCGCCGGGGATGCAGGAGGTCGAGCGGGCGGCGAAGGTCAGCGCCCCGTTCGAGTCGGCGCCGAAGTCGTCGCGACGGTCGTCGCCGCCGTGCCGGAACGCGAGCACATGGCGGTGCCGGGTGTCGTGGATCGGGTTCGGGTCGGCGTACGGCACCTGCCGGCCGTAGCCGTAGAAGTCCGTGACCGTGACGAACAGCTCGAGCAGATGCCGGTCCGGGAGCAGCGACCCCAGAGAGGCGGGTTGCGAGCCGCGCTCGTCCATGCTCCGAAAGGCGTCGAAGATCCATCGGGCCATCGCGTCGCCTCTCAGCGGCGCGTGCTTGAGCGCCCGCGCCGCGACCCAGGCGATCTTCAGCCGCCGCGGGAGGAACCGCGGCGCTGCGAGCAGCCCGTCGATGTCGCCGCGCTCGAACCAGAGATCGCGGAAGCCGTCCAGCGACTGGTTGTGCGCGAGCGCCTTGGCGAGGCAGACGCCGTTGATGCCGCCCGCCGACGTGCCCGCGATCACGTCGACGACCACCTGCGTCGTCACCCCCTCCCGGTGGCGGTCGGCGAGCTCGCCGAGGAGCCGCGCGTACGTCTGCTCGCTGGGGCTGGCGGTGTCCACGCCGCCCGGCGAGTCGCGCAAGGCCGACGCCCGGACCAGCCGGTGGAGCTCCTTCGTCACCCCGTGCATGTACACGGCGAGCGACGCTCCGCCGTAGCACACGAGCGCGAGACGCAGCTCCTTGGTCCGGCCGTCGCCATTGTCTGGGCGACCGGGTTCCTCCGTTGCGACAGCCGAAGGTTCCAGGTATCCCCCCGAGGTCGTCTGGACACTCTCCTACGCTCGGCGTTGACAGTCAAGGCACGCTCCTCGCAGCACTTGCAACGACTCGACCAGCCCGTTACGTTGACTGGCGTTCCTATTCCCGGGGGGCTGCAGCGTGTCTGACGAAGGGCACGGCCATTACGCGACGGTGATCAGGGCGATGGCCGAGGGCCGCGTCGTCCCGCTGCTCGGCGCCGGCGTCAACCTCTGCGACCGTCCGAAGGGCAAGCCGTGGAAGCAGGGCCAGTACCTGCCGAACGGCTACGAGCTCGCGAAGTACCTGGCCGGGATCTTCTACTTCCCGGAGGACAAAGACCTCAACCTGCTCCGCGTCTCCCAGTACGTCGTCGCGAAGGACGGTCTCGGGCCGCTCTACGACGAGCTCCGGAAGCTCTTCGACGACAACTACCCGGCGACGCCCGTCCACGAGTTCTTCGCGAAGCTCCCGGCCAAGCTCCGCGAGCAGGGGACGCCGCAGTACCAGGTGATCCTGACCACGAACTACGACGACGCGCTCGAGCGCGCGTTCGACGCGGCGAAGGAGCCGTACGACGTCGTCTGGTACATCGCCGACCGCGAGCCGCGGGGGAAGTTCTGGCACAAGCCTCCCGGCGAGGCCGAGCCGAAGGTGATCGAGCGCCCGAACGCGTACGACGGCCTCGCGATCGACGAGCGGACGGTGATCCTGAAGATCCACGGCGCCGTCGACCGGTCGAACCCGGACCGCGACAGCTACGTGATCACGGAGGACCACTACATCGACTACCTGACCAAGACCGACGTCGGGCAGCTGATCCCGGCGGAGCTGCTCGTCAAGCTGACCCGGAGCCGATTCCTCTTCCTCGGCTACAGCATGCAGGACTGGAACCTGCGGGTGATCCTGCACCGGATCTGGGGCCAGCAGCCGCTCTCGTACAAGTCCTGGGCGATCCAGAAGGAGCCGAACGAGATCGAGCAGGAACTCTGGCACGCCCGCGGCGTCGACGTCTTCGACATCCCGCTCGAGGAATACGTGACGGAGCTGACCAGGGCGCTCGCGCATCCCCCGACCAACGGTGCGGGCCCGGACGCGTGATCGCCGAGGCGCCCCAGAAGGCGACGGGCGGAGTCGCCGTCCCGGAGACGCCGTACGTGGGCTTGACGCCGTTCACGGAGAGCGACGCGCCCTTTTTCTTCGGGCGCGAGAAGGAGCGGCGCATCATCGCCGCCAACCTGCTGGCCTCGCGGCTGACGCTGCTGTACGGGGCCAGCGGGGTGGGGAAGAGCTCGATCATCCGCGCAGGGCTCCAGCGGGACTTCCGCGTGCGAGCCGAGCAGGCTCTCGCTGCGGGGAGGTTCCCGGAGTCGATCGTCGTCGTCTTCATCGGTTGGCGGGACGATCCGATCGCCGGGCTCGCCGACTGCGTCGCGAACTCCGTCCGTGAGCTCCTCGGCGACCTGGCGCCGAGCCCTCCGCGGAAGAAGCTCCGCCTCGACGACCTGCTCGTCGAGTGGAACAAGCTGCTCGACGAGAAGGCGCTGCAGCATGCCGGTGCGACTGCCGATCTCGACGAGCGGATCCGGACGGAGCTGCTCGTCGTGTTCGACCAGTTCGAGCAGTACTTCGTCTACCACGCCGACGAGGACGGTCCGGGCACCTTCGCGGTCGAGTTCCCGCGGGCGGTGAACCGGGAGGACCTGCGCGCGAGCTTCCTGATCTCGCTCCGCGAGGACGCCTACACGCAACTCGACCGCTTCGAGGGACGGATCCTGAACCTCTTCGCGAGCAACCTCCGGATCGAGCATCTCGACGAGAAGGCCGCGACCGCGGCGATCGTGAAGCCCGTCGAGAAGTACAACGAGCTGCTCGGCAACGGCGACCCGCCGTACGAGGTCGAGCCGAAGCTCGTCGAAGCGGTGATCAGGGACGTGCGGGCGGGGAACATCGTCCTGGGCCAGGCCGGCGGCGGCGTCGTCGAGCACGCCGAGCCGGAGCAGACGCGGGTCGAGACGCCGTTCCTCCAGCTCGTCATGTCGCGGCTGTGGTCGGAGGAGCAGGAGCGGCACTCGCGCGTGCTCCGGCTCGAGACGCTCCGCAGCCTGGGAGGAGCCGAGCGGATCGTCCGCCGGCACCTCGACGAGGCGATGAGCGCCCTCGACGACGAGGAGCGTGCGGTCGCGGCGCGCATGTTCCACCAGCTCGTAACGCCCTCGGGCGCCCGGATCGTGCACAGCGCTCGCGACCTCGCCGGCTATGCCGAGGTCTCGCCCGACGTCGCCGAGCCGATCCTCGAGAAGCTCGACGAGCGCCGGATCCTCCGGACGATCGACCCTGCGCCCGGCGAGACGACGCCCCGGTTCGAGATCCGTCACGACGTCCTCGCGGGCGCCGTCGTCGAGTGGAGCAGGAAGTACGACGAGGAGCGCCGGCGCCAGGAGGAGGAGGCGCGGCAGCTGCAGCAGCTCGAGGAGGAGCGCCGCCGGCAACGAACTCGGCTCGCGATGCGCTTGTCGGGCGGCGCGCTGCTCGGATTCCTGCTGGCCGTCGCCCTGGCGCTACTCGCGTGGACGAATCGGAACGATGCCAAGAGCGAGGAGCACAAGTCGCAGGCAAAGGAGCTGGCGGCCAGGGCGATCCTGAAGAGCGCCGAAGACCCAACCGGAAGCGTCGAGCTGGCGGTGGAAGCGCGCGAGAAGGACCCGCACGGGGAGGAAGCCGACGGCGCGCTCCGGAGCGCGCTGGTGCAGGCTCCGCGCGTCGTGCACGCTCAGGGTGAGAACGAGCTCTTCAGCGCGGCATTCAGCCCGAAGGGCAGGCTCCTCCTGACCGGCGGCGCCGACGGGAAGGCGACGCTCTGGACGCGCAGGGGGCCGAAGGAGGTCGAGCGCACGCCGCACGACCGCGCGCCGATCCTGAGCGTCGCGTTCAGCAACGACGGGAAGCGTGCCGTGACCGCCCGTGCCGACGGGACGGCACAGGTGGTGGACATCGCGAGTGGACGGGCCGTCGGTCCGCCCCTCCGGCATTCCGGAGCGGTCTCGAGCGCCGCCTTCAGCCCGGACGGCGCGCAGGTGCTGACCGCGAGCGTGGACGGAGCCGCCCGGGTCTGGGACGCAGCGACCGGTCGGCTGCTCGCACGCATTCGCGGCGAGGGGCCCGTCTACGCCGCATTCAGCCCCGACGGCGATCGGATCGTGACGGCCGGTGCTGACGGGACGGTGAACGTGTGGAATCCGGCCGCCCGCCGGCCGCTGCAAACGTTCCCGGCCGGGGGGCCCGTGCTGAGCGTGGCGTTCAGCCCCGACGGCAGATCGATCGTGACGGCCGGCGAGGACGCGCTCACGCAGGTCTGGGACGCGGGGACCGGACAGCGTCTGCTTCTCCTCCGCGGACATGACAAGCCCGTCAGAAGCGCCGCCTACAGCCCGGACGGGAGGCTCATCGTCACCGCCTCAGAGGACGGAACCGCCCGCGTCTGGGATGCGGTCACCGGCGCGCAGGTGCTGCTCCTCCACGGACACACCGGCAGGGTCGACGACGCCGCCTTCAGCACGGACGGAAGGCTGATCGTCACCGTCGGCTTCGATGGGACGGCGCG
>JBKPRD010000014.1:0-53044 GCA_046734415.1 Actinomycetota bacterium
GCGCCGCGCTGCCGCGAGCTCGCGCCAGGCAGCCCGGGCCTCTGCGCGTCGCCGAAGCTGCTCCTCGCCGCAGAATGCGTCGAGCACCTCGAGCTGGTACGACGGCCGCGCGAGGCGTCGCTGCTCGAACTGCCCCGACATCGCCAGCACCCGCTCGGCGAGCGCGGCCACGTCCTCGCGCGCCGCGCCCCGGCCCCACGCGTAGGCGCGCGTGCGGCCCTCCGAGCCGATCCGCCGTGCGAGCACGACTCCCTCCTCGTCGTCGGGCCGCAGCTCGAGCAGCGACTCGAACGCCTCTTCGTCGCGGACGCCCGCCGGAAGGTCGAACTCGGCCTCGACGTAGGAGTCGGAACCGCCCTGACCGACGTATGCGGCGTCGCCCTTCGCCCCGAGCAGAAGCCCGATCGCCTGGGCGAGGATCGTCTTGCCGGCGCCGGTCTCGCCGGTGATCACGTTCAGCCCCGGCGAGAACGAGAGCTCCGCCTCGCGGATCAGCACGAGATTCTCGATGCGGAGGCTACGAAGCAAAGGTGTCGCGGTAGCGGTGGAAGAACGTCATCTCCGGCAGCAGCGCCAGCAGCGCGCGCCGCTCGCCGAGCCGCACGGTCGCCGTGCGGTCGGAGCCGAGCTCGCCGAGCGCCTGGCCGTCGGCGATCACTTTCGCCGTCAGGCGGGCGGTGACGTTTCGCACCGTCAACTCGAGCCCGCGCGGGACGACGAGCGGGCGGGCGTGGAGCGAGTGCGGCGACACGAAGGTGACCGCCATCGCGTCGAGGCCCCAGACGAGCACCGGGCCCCCGCTCGAGAGGTTGTACGCGGTCGAGCCGGTCGAGGTCGCGCAGATCACGCCGTCGCACGGCTGGACGCCGAGCGCCTGGCCGCCGACCGCCCAGGCGAGCTCGACCATGCGGCCGATGGCCGACGTCGCGCAGACGGCATCGTTGATCGCAACCGCCTCGATGCCGTCCACGTCGAGGTCGAGCGTCGGAAGGGCGACGACGCGCCGCTCGCCGGCGAAGGCGCGGGGCAGTCCCTCCTCCATCGCGGCCGGGGTCATCGCGGAGAGGAACCCGACGCGGCCGAAGTTGACGCCGATGACGGGAACCTCAGTGTCGAGGTAGCGGTGGAGCGCGCGGAGCATCGTCCCGTCGCCCCCGAGGACGACCACGAGGTCCGGCTCGTCCTCGACGATCTCGACGCCGGTGGCCGCGGCGATCGCCTCCAGGCGCATGGTCGCGTCGGCGATCACCCCCGGGTCGCCGTAGCCGACGACGGCGATCCGGCGGACGGGCTCAGCCGACGGCTGCATCGATCCAGCGGTCGAGCTCGTCGGGGAGCTCTGCTCCCGGTCGGTGGACGAGGTGGAGGAAGAACTCACGGTTTCCTTTCGGGCCGGGCAACCCCGAGTCTACGACGGCAACTGCTTGCGCATCCCAGCCGAGGGCGGCTTCAGCGACCTCTCGTACCACTCTCGCGCGTGTCTCGTGCGAGGTGACCACGCCGCCCCGGCCGACCTCGACGCGGCCGGCCTCGAACTGCGGCTTGACGAGCACGAGCGCCTGCCAGCCCGGCGCCGCGAGCCGGAGCGCCGGCGGCAGGGCGATCCGCACGGAGATGAACGACACGTCGCACACCACGAGCTGCGGCGCGAAGGGCAGCTTGCGAAGCTCGCGCGCGTTCACCCGCTCGTGCACGGTGATGCGCGGGTCCTCGCGGAGCCGCGGGTGGAGCTGCCCGTAGCCGACGTCGAGGGCGATCACGCGGGCGGCGCCCCGCTGCAGCAGCACGTCCGTGAAGCCGCCGGTCGAGGCGCCGACGTCGAGACAGTCGAGGCCCGCGGGGTCCACGGCCGTCGCGTCCAGCGCATTCGCGAGCTTCTCGCCTCCGCGCGAGACGTAGCGCGCAGTCTCGGAGACGACGAGCTCCGTATCCTCGTCGACCTGCTCGCCCGCCTTCGAGTGCCCCGGGACGAGGCCGGCGAGCACGAACGCCTGCGCCTGCGCGCGGCTCTCCGCCAGCCCGCGCTCGACGAGGAGGACGTCGAGCCTCTTCTTCGCCATGCGGCGAACGCTAGTTGGTGGAGCGGGTACAGGGCCTACGGCCTGTCCCGACGGACCGCGGACCGGTCGTGTGCTTCGTCGGGACAGGCTGAAGCCTGTCCCTTGCTTGTCAGGCGGTTCTCACGACGAGCCCGGTGACGATCTCTGCGAGCACGGAAGTGTCCGCCGCGATCTCCAGCAGCAGAGCCAGCGAGCGCTCGCCTGCCCGGTCGGCCAGCTTGCGAGCGCCCTCGGCGCCCTCGGTGAGCACGTAGCCGTCGGCATCGAGGATGTCGTCGACGATCTGAAAGAGCAGGCCGAGCTCGTCGCCGAAGTCGCGCCAAGGCTCTTGCTCGTCCTCGGGGACGCCGGCCGCCCACAGGGGCAGCGCGACCGCGGCGTAGAACAGGCAGCCGGTCTTCAGGCGGTGCACGGTCTCGAGGTCGGCGCCCGGCTCCATCGTGTCCAGGTACTGACCCCCGATCATGCCGAGCGTCGCCTGCGCGAGCTCGCGGGCGACCTCCGCGGTCGGGTATGACGCCGCGAGCCGGAACGCCTCGGCCATCAGCGCGTCGCCGGCGAGCACCGCCTTGCCCTCGCCGTACGCGGCCCAGACGCTCGGCCTGCCCCGGCGCTCGCGGTCGTCGTCGAGCGAGGGCAGGTCGTCGTGGACGAGCGAGAAGTTGTGCACCATCTCCAGCGCGACCGCCGCCGGGAGCACCTGCTCGACCGGCGCTTCGAGCGCCTCGCCGACGGCGAGCGCGATCACCGGCCGGATCCGCTTGCCGCCCATCTCGACGAGCCCGTACCGCGCAGACTCGCGCTGCCCGTGCAACGCCGGCCAGAGCTCATGCTGCTCGAGTGCCTCCTCGACGAACGCCTTCAGCTCCTCAGGCGTTTGCATCGGACTCACGCTTCCCCCGGTCGATCGAGTCGACTAGCTCCTTGGCGGCCGCGTCGAACTCGCCGAGCAGGTCGACCGCCTCCTCCAGCGTCTCGCACGCATCGAGCTTCTGGCGCAGCTGCTCGAGGTGGTCGATCTGCTGCTCGAGGTGATCGAGCTGATCTTGGTCGTCCACTACGACTCCCGCGCGATCGTGCCGAGGATCCCGTTGACGAGCCGGCCCGCGTCCTCTGACGCGTAGCGTTTCGCCAGCGACACGGCTTCGTCGATCGCCACCTCGACCGGGACCGTACCTTGATCGAGCTCGAAGACGCCAATCCGCAGGATGTTGCGCTCGAGCGTGCCGAGCTGCTTCGCCGGCCAGTCGCCCGAGACGGCGCTGATCCGTTCGTCGAGCTCGGGCGCCCGCTCGACGACCGCCTCGGCGAGGCCCCGGGCGAACTCGTCGATCTCGCCGTCGTAGTTCGTCCCCAGCGGCTGACGGGTGAGGTCCCACTGGTAGAGGAGGAAGAGCGCCGTGCGCCGGCCCGCCTTGCGGGAGAGAGTCATGCGTAGTGCTCGTCGACGAAGGACGTCGTGTACTCGCCGCTGACGAACGCGTCGCTGCGGAGCACGTCGATCGCGAAGTCGCGGGTCGTGGCGACGCCCTCGACCTCCAGCTCGCCGAGCGCGCGCAGGCCGCGCGCGATCGCGGTCTTTCGGTCGGGCCCCCAGACGCAGAGCTTCGCGATCAGCGAGTCGTAGTTCGGCGGGATCGACGCGCCGCTCTCGAGGTGCGTGTCGAGCCGGACGCCGGGGCCGCCGGGCACCCGCAGCCGTTCGATCCGGCCGGGTGACGGCGCGAACCCCTGGCTCGGGTCCTCGGCGTTGATCCTGATCTCGATCGCGTGTCCCGACCGCGGCGCCCGGCCGGTCGGCGCAAGCGGTTCGCCCGCCGCGATCCGCAGCTGTTCGTGGACGATGTCGATCCCGGTGACGAGCTCGCTGACCGGGTGCTCGACCTGGAGGCGGGCGTTCAGCTCGATGAAGAAGAAGTCCCCCTCCGGTCCGAGCAGGAACTCGAGCGTCCCGGCGTTCCGGTAGCCGGTGGCGACGCACGCGCGCTCGGCCGCCGCCTCCATCTCCTCGCGGCGCTCGGGGGTGAGCGCCGGCGAGGGCGACTCCTCGACCAGCTTCTGGTGGCGGCGCTGGATCGAGCACTCGCGCTCGCCGAGGGTGAGGACGCCTCCTTGCTCGTCCGCCAGCACCTGGATCTCGACGTGTCGGGCCGGGACGACCGCCTTTTCGAGGTAGATGCTGCCGTCTCCGAATGCGGCGTCCGCCTCGCCCGACGCGGTGGCGAACGCGGACTCGAGCTCGTCCGGCGAGGCGACGAGGCGCATCCCGCGCCCGCCGCCGCCCGCTGCGGCCTTGAGCAGCACCGGAAAGCCGAGCTCAGGCGCCAGCTTCCTGGCCTGCGCGAGCGTCGTCGCCTCCTCCGTCCCGGGCACGAGCGGAACACCGGCCGCGCCCATCGCCGCCTTCGCCTCCACCTTGTCGCCCATCTGCGCCATCACCTGCGCGTCAGGCCCGATGAAAACGAGGTCGTTGTCGACGCAGGCCTCGACGAAGGCCGGGTTCTCGGCGAGGAAGCCGTAGCCGGGATGCACCGCCTCGCACCCCGTGGTCACCCCCGCGGCGACGACCGAGGGGATGTTCAGGTAGCTCTCGGAGGGAGGCGCGGGGCCGATGCAGACGGCGCGGTCGGCGAGCCGCACGTGCGCGGCGTCGCGGTCGGCCGTCGAGTAGACGGCGACCGCTTCGATCCCGAGCTCCCGCAGGGCGCGGATCACGCGGACGGCGATCTCGCCGCGGTTCGCGACCAGGACGCGGGTGAACATCTAGCGCGGCACTACAGGAGCGGCGGGCGGCCGTTGACGGGCTCCAGCTCGAACAGCAGCTCGCCGTACTCGACCGGCTGGGCGTTCTCCGGGACGATCCTGCGGACGATCCCCTCCTCCTCCGCCTTGACCTCGTTCATCAGCTTCATCGCCTCGAGGATGCAGAGCGTCTGCCCGACCGCGACGGCGTCGCCCTCCTGTACGAACGGCGGCGCCCCGGGAGAGGGCGCCCGGTAGAACGTCCCGACCATCGGCGCCTCGACCCTGAGAATGCCCGGGGCGACCGGGGGCGCCGCCGGGGCGGCGGCGGTCGTGAGCTCCTCCTCCACGATCGGCACAGACTGCGGCGCTGCGGACAGCCCCTCCGCGAGATCCGGCGTCCGCCGCACCGTCACGCGCAACCCCGCGTCCTCGATCGTGACCTCGCCGACTCCCGACTCCTGCACGATCCGGACGATCTCGCGGATGCGCTCCGCCCGCGACGCGTCGACGCCGCCGCCCTCGAGGGAGTCGTCGCGACCGCGGCCGCGAATCGCCTGCAGCAACGGCTCGGCCTCCTCGCCGAAGAGCGCGAGCAGCAGCAGCTCCTCCTCGCTGGAGGCGATACCCGCGTAGCGCTTCCGCAACTCGGTCAGGTCCGGCGCCGGCGGAACGACGTCGGCGCCGTCCGACACGAGCTCGACCGCCCGCCGGACCTGCGGCGATATCTCGCCCGGGGGATCGCCGTACCGGCCGGCGAGCAGGTCGCGAAGCTCGTCGACCACCGTCTGGTAGCGCTCGGCGGCGAGGACGTGCAGGAGCGCCTGCGAGGCGAGCACCTGGCCGATCGGCGCCGCGAGCGGCGGCCAGCCGGCCTCCTCGCGGATCCGGGTCAGCTCGTCGATCACCTCGTCGAGCCGGTCGCCCGCCGAGTGTGCGCGCAGATGCAGGTCGAGCGCGGCGATCAGCCCCGCGGGGAGGCTGTGGTGCGCCGCGCGGGTTGCGATCCTCGGCGCAAGCGGCGTCACCGGCTGGTCGCTGATGTGCTCGTCGACGAGGTCGGAGGCGCGCCACAGCGCATCGGCCTCGACCCCCGTCCCGAGACCGAGGCCGGCGAGCGCGTCCGCGATCGACTCGCCGGAGGCGCGGTGGAGGACGAGCGCGACCGGGTAGAGGGCGACCGCGAGCAGGTCGGCACCTGCGCGTGCCGCCTCGATCCCGGCGGCGAGCGCCGAGCCGCCGGCGCCCTGGCAGTAGAGGCCGACGGGCAGCCCGCTGGCCTCGCGGAGCGCCTCGACGAGCTCGCGCACGCGGTGGGGCTCCAACGAGCCGGACGGGTCGTGGATCAGGACGCGCGCCGCGCCGAGCTCGGGGAGGCGCCGCGCCTGCGCGACGAGCGCATCCGTCTCGCCGGCCGGCCCGGGGCTGTATACGAGCCCGGCGTCGAACTCGCGCTCGGCGGCGGTGATCGCCTCGCCCGCCTCGCGCAGGTTGGAGACGTCGTTGAGCGGGTCGTGCAGGCGGAACACGTCGATTCCGCTCTCCGCCGCAGAGGCGACGAACCTGCGCACGAACTCGGTGCCGACGGGCCGGGAACCGACGAGGAACCGGCCGCGCAGCGCGAGCGCGAGCGGCGTCCGCGTGCGGGCGCGGAGCGCGCGGATGCGTTCCCACGGGCTCTCGACCCCGCGTTTCACCGCCGAGTCGAAGCACCCGCCGCCGGAAACCTCGAGGTATGCGAAGCCCGCGGCGTCGAGAATTTCGGCGAGCCGCAGCTGCTCGGCGGTCGGCATGACGCCTGCGAGCGGCTCCTGGCCGAGCAGTCGGATGGTCGTGTCGACGAGCGCCGGCATCTAGCGCGGGAGCCTACCGCCGGCCGCTAAGGTGTCGGGCGCCGTGCGCCTCGTCCTCGTCGTCGCCGGGCTCTTCTTCGTCCTCGTCGGGTCCGCAGCGGCGACTCGCGTCGTCGGCGTCGGCGCCAACAAGAACGGAGAGAAGGTGACGATCGACGTCGGGGACGTGATCGTGGTCTCGCTCTCCTCGCAGCCGGCATCGAGTGGGTACGCCTGGCGCGTGGCGAGGATCAACCGCACCGTGCTGCGGCCGGACGCGACAACGTACGTGCCCGGGCTCCGAGCCTCGACGGTCGCCGGTTACGGCGGGGTGCAGGTCCTGCTGTTCAAGGCGATCCGGCAGGGTAGGTCTTCTCTGAGGCTCAACTACCGGAAGGCCGGCAGCGCGGTCAACCGGACGTTCCAGCTGGACGTCGCCGTCCAGGCCGCAGGGGCCTGATCAGGCCCGGCTGATGTAGCGCCGCTCGCGCGGGTCGACCTTGATCCGGTCGCCCACGTTCACGAACAGCGGCACCTGCACGACCGCGCCGGTCTCGAGCTTCGCAGGCTTCGTCACGTTCGACACGGTGTCGCCGCGGATGCCGGGCTCGGTCTCGGCGACGGCGAGCTCGACCGATCCCGGCAGCTGCACCCCGGCCGGCTTCCGGTCGACCATCAGCAGCTGAACCGTGCTCGACGGTTCGAGGAAGTCGAGGGCTTCCTCGACGCTTCCGCGCGGCAGGTGCATCTGCTCGTAGCTCTCCTCGTCCATGAAGACGACGTCGTCGCCCGCGTCGTACAGGTACTGGACGTTCTTGACCTCGGTGTGGACGCGGTTGAACTTCTCGCCGGCGCGGAAGGTCTTTTCGACGACGGCTCCGGACTCCAGCGCCTTCAGCTTGGTGCGCACGAACGCACCGCCCTTGCCGGGCTTGACGTGCTGGAACTCGACGATCCGCCAGGGTTCGCCGTCGACCTCGATGTGCATGCCGTTCTTGAACTGGTTCGTGCTGACGACGTCAGCCATCGGCGGGTGAGTCTAGCCGGTGCGGGCCGGGCTTCAGCCTGGCCCGACGCATCACGAAACGGTGACGAGCTCCTTGGTGAAGGTGGTCAGGATCTCCGGCGCGTCCTCACCGACGATCACGAGGTCCTCGATCCGGATTCCGGCGACGCCTGGGTGGTAGATCCCGGGCTCGATCGTGCAGACGCTGCCGGCCTGGAGCACGTCCTCGCTCTCCGGGCGCAGGCGAGGGAGCTCGTGCACCTCGAGGCCCAACCCGTGCCCGAGGCCGTGGCCGAAGAGGTCGCCGAGACCCTCCGCCGCGATCAGGTCCCGTGCGACAGTGTCGACCTCTGAACCGCCGACGCCGGGCCGGACCGCCGCCAGCGCCGCCTCCTGCGCGTGCCGGCAGACCTCGTACGACCGCGCGATCTCGTCCGGCAGATCGCCGGTGGCGAAGGTGCGGGTGCAGTCGGAGCAGTAGTCGCCGAGCTTCGCGGCCGCATCGACCACGACCGTCGTCCCGGCTTCGATCACGCGCCCGCCGGTGCTAGCGTGCGGCTGCGCGCCGCCTGGGCCGGCGGCGACGATCGTCGGGAACGCCGCCTCGTCGGCGCCGAGCTCGTGCATCAGCGACTCGAACCACCATGCGAGCTCGCGCTCCGTCCGCCCGACGAACGGCTGCTCGGCGAGCCGGGCGAAGCATTCGTTCGTGATCGCCGCCGCCCGGCTGATCGCCTCCAGCTCCGCGTCCTCCTTCACCTGGCGCACACCGACGACCAGCTCGTGCCGCGGGACGAGCTCGAGCCCTGCGCGCTCGAGCACCGCCCACTGCGCATAGGTGAGGCTCTCGGCCTGGAACTCGATCGGCCCCTCGACGTGCTCGGCGACCCCCGTGTACAGGTCGCGCGGGACCTCGACGACCTCGAGCCCGGCCTCGCGCGCCTTCTCGAGGTACCGGAAGTCGGTGAACAGGCGTGCGCCGTCCAGCTCGACGAGCAGCGCGGCATTGGTCGAGTGCAACGCCGTCAGATACAGGACGTCGACCGGGTCGGTGACGAGCAGCGGCGCGTCGATCAACGCCCGCAGACGGGCGAGCCGGCCGTCGTTCATCTCCGGGCGGCGAGGAACTCGAGCGCCTCGCGGTACCCGTCGGGCCCCTTGCCGAGCACGCGCTTGGCGGCGAACTCGGCTATCACGGAGTGGCGGCGCCATTCCTCGCGCTCCTCGATGTTGGACAGGTGGACCTCGACGACCGGCACGGTCAGCAGCTCGACGGCATCCCGGATCGCGAAGCTGTAGTGCGACCACGCGCCCGGGTTGACGATCACGCCGTCCGCGGCGTCGAGGGCGTCGTGGCACCACTCGACGAACTGACCCTCGTGGTTCGTCTGCCGGCACCGCGCGCGGAGGCCGAGCTCGATCGCCCACTCGTAGATCTTGGTCTCGAGCTCGGAGATCGACAGGCCGCCGTAGAGGCTCGGGTCGCGGCGGCCGACCACGTCGAGGTTGACGCCGTTCAGGACGTCGATCTGCATCGCGGGACCTTACTCGGCGATCAGCGCGTCGAGCGCGGCCCGGACGTCGGCCTCGGGGAGCTTCTCCTCGCGCACGCCCTCGTCGTCGAGCAGGACGATGCGCAGCCGACCCTTCTTGTCGCGCAGGAGCGCCTCCCAGGCGCGCTCTCGGTCGACCCGGACGGGCTCCGGCGCGAGCGCCTCGTCCACCGGCGCCGTGTCCCGTCCGGAGAGCCGCAGAGCGGCCTGCAGGCCGAGCGAGACCGCGCGGCCGTGCGCGACCTCGTAGCCGGACGCGGCCTCGAGCGCGTGCGCGAAGGTGTGGCCGAGGTTGAGGGCGTGCCGCGGGCCGCGGTCGTGCGGGTCGCGCAGACAGAGCGCCGCCTTGTACGCCGCGCAGCGCCGAACGAGCTCCTTGTCGGACAGCTCCCAGAGCCGCTCGCCCGCGAGCAGGCCCGTCTTCACGACCTCGGCGAGGCCGTTGCGGCGCTCCTCCTCGGGCAGGGTGCCGAGCAGAGCCGGGTCGATCACCGTCCGCACCGGCCAGTGGAACGCGCCGACGAGGTTCTTCGCCTCCGGGAGGTCGATCGCCGTCTTCCCCCCGATCGCCGCGTCGACCTGGCCGACGAGGCTCGTCGGCACCGCCACCCAGTCGATTCCGCGCATGTAGGTCGCGGCGGCGAAGCCGGCGAGGTCGGTCGTCGTCCCGCCGCCGAGCGCCGCGATCGTCCCGGTGCGGTCGAGGCGCAGGGCACGCCAGAGCCCCGTCAGCTCGTCGCCCGACTTCGACGAGACCTCGTGCGTGGAGACGAGCCGGCGACCGAGCTCCGGCTGCACGGTCGCGCCGTAGATGCCCGCGACGTGGGCGTCGGCGACAAGCGCGACCGGTCCTTCACCCGGGACGAGCTCGCCGAGCAGCTCGACCGACCCGATGCCGACGTGGATGCCCGCGGCGCCGAGGACGACGTCGTCGAGATCGCGGGCCGAGGCATCGGCGACATCGTCGTAGAGCGGCAGGCGCTGCTCGTACAGCGCGCGGAACGATCCCTCGTCCTTCGCGAGCGGCCGGTTTCCGGCGCGCACGCGCTCCCAGGCCGTCCCTGCGTCGATCTCCACGTGAACGGTCAGCGCGTGCTCGCGCAGGGCGTTCCTGATCCCCGGGCTGGTGACCGCCCCACCGCCGAGGGCGACCACCGCCGGCTTGCCGCGCCGAAGCGTGTCGAGGGTGACGGCCCGCTCGAGCACCCGGAACTCGAGCTCCCCCCGCCGCGCGAACAGCTCGGGAATCGTCTCGTTTGCGCGTTTCTCGAGCTCGCGGTCGAGGTCGAAGAACTCGCGGCCGAGCCGGCGAGCGACCTCGATCCCGAGCGTCGTCTTGCCGGCGCCCATGAAGCCGACGAGCGCCAGGTGCCGGTCTAGCGCGGTTGCCAATCGATCCGCTCGAGGTACGCGTTGTACGCGCCGACGAAGTCGCCGAGCGCGTCGCCGCCGAACTTCTCCCGCGCCGCGCGGGCGAGCTCGAACGCGACCGCCGCCCCGGCGACGACGGCCAGCGCCTCGATCGCGGCCGTGTCGCTCCGCTCGACGAGCGCCTCGGCGGGCTCACCGGTGTCGAGGTCGACCGATTGGAGCGGCCTCATCAACGTCGGCAGCGGCTTCATCGCTGCACGGACGACGATCTCCTCCCCGTTCGAGACACCCGCTTCGATTCCACCCGCGCGGTTCGTCTCACGGTAGAGGCCGCGCTCGTCGCGGTGGATCTCGTCGTGCGCCTCGGACCCCCGGACGTCGGCGAGCGCGAACCCGTCGCCGATCCCGACCCCCTTCACGGCCTGGATGCCCATCACCGCCGCCGCAAGGCGGCCGTCGAGGCGGGTCTCGCGCGAGGCGTACGATCCGAGGCCCGGGGGAACGCCGCGTGCGCGGATCTCGACGCGTCCGCCGACCGTGTCGCGAGCCCGCCGGGCCTCGTCGATCCGCGCCTCGAGGTCGTCCCCGAGCACCGAGCCCTCGACCCCGATCCCGATCTCGCGCAGCAGCGCTTTCGCGACCGCGCCGGCCGCGACGATCGCTGCGGTGTGCCGCGCACTCGCCCGCTCGAGCGCATCGCGGACATCGGCGAGGCCGTACTTGAGCACCCCTGCAAGGTCGGCGTGGCCCGGCCGCGGGAGCGTCACGGGCTCCTTGCCCTTCCCCTCCGGCTCGCCTTCAGGTGGCCACGGGCTCATCCCCCACGTCCAGTTCTTGTGGTCGCGGTTGCGCACGACGAGCGCGAGCGGCGTCCCGAGCGTGCGTCCGTGCCGCAGGCCCGCGAAAACCTCCACCTCGTCGGTCTCGATCTTCTGCCGGGGGCTCCGCCCGTAGCCCTGCTGGCGGCGGCGCAGGTCCTCGTCGATCGCCGCCCTGTCGAGCACGAGCCCGGCGGGCAGCCCGCTGACGATCGCGACGAGCGCGGGGCCGTGCGACTCGCCGGCGGTGACGAGGTCCAGGGTCACGTGGTCAAGCCTACGGCGGCGCGCATCACCTCGACGGGCGCGGGCACGCCCGTCCAGAGCTCGAAGGCTGCCGCGCCCTGTGCCACGAGCACCTCACGCCCGTCGATCACGGTCGCTCCGGCCTCGCGGGCGGCGCGGCCGGTCGCGGTCTCCGGGTACGGGAGGTCGATCAGGGTCTGTGCCTCGGACAGAGCCGCGAGCACTTCGTCCCGCTCGGACGTGGCGTTCACGACCAGGTCCGCATCAGCGATGTCCGGGGGCCAGACACCCCGCCGCGAGAAGACGCGCGCCTCCGGCAAAGCCGCCGCAAATGCCGCCGCCGAGCCCCCGCCCCCGAGGATCGCGGGCCGTTCGGGGGTCAGACGCTTGACAATTGCGGCGTCGGTCGAGTGGCCCTCGACGCGGCCGTCGCGGACGACGAGGACGTTGACGGAATCGAGGTCGGTATCCACCAGGCTCGCCACCTCCGCCTTGTGCGGCGCCGTCACGTTCGCGCCCGCGAAGCCGAGTGCGATCAGACCCCGCACCGCGTCGGCCACGCGGCCGTCCTCCACGAGGAGCGGCAGGTACGCCCAGTCGAGGGCGCGCGCGGCGAACGCGGCGTTCTGCATCGCTGGCGAGAGCGACTGGGCGACCGGGTTCCCGATCAGGCCGACGACTCTCGTCCGCCCCGTCAGCAATCTGTCAATCCCTTGCGGGTATACGCGAGGAACTCGTCGATGTTCGCGGTGAAGAAGTGGCTCCGGCAGTCGGGCTTGCGGACGAAGTAGAGGTAGTCGACCTTCGCGGGATGCGCCGCCGCCTGGATCGAGGCCAGGCCCGGGTTGCCGATCGGCGTCGGCGGCAGGCCCTGGAACTTGCGCGTGTTGTACGGCGAGCTCGACGCGAGCTGGCTCTTCGTGATCGCCTTGGTGGGCGGGATGTGGAGCCCGTAGCGGAGCGTCGCGTCGATCCCGAGGGGCATCCTCGCATGCAGCCGGTTGTAGATCACCGCCGCCACCAGCGCCCGCTCGCGCGGGACGACGACCTCCTTCTCGATCATCGAGGCGATGATCAGGACGTCGTAGTTCGTCAGGTTCTTCGAGCGCGCGTAGCTCATGTCGACCATCTTCCACTTGGCGCGGAAGTTCTCGATCTGCTTCTCGACGAGCACCGCGGCCGGGTCTTTGACGAACACGAAGTAGGTATCCGGGAACAGGAACCCCTCGGGGGACGTCAGCCGGCCGAACTCGGCGGGAAGCGGCTGCGTGTGCGCGTGCTTCAGGTAGCCGATCGCCGTGATCCCGCGACTGGCCGCGTCCGCCGCCCGTGCCATCTGGTTCACGGTCAGCCCCTCCGGCAGCGTGATCCGAACCTGCTTCGGCGCCGCGACCGTCGTCGGCGGCGGCGCCGCGCTGCTGTTCCCCTTCAGCGCCGCCCACCCGGCCCAGAGAGCACCCCCGACGGCGAGCGAGAGCACGATCAAGGCGACGACGCGCCGCCGGTACACCTGCTCTCGGGTCGGCCGGCTCAGCTTCGGCGGCTCGACCACTCGAGGTAGCTGGACAGGAGATGCGCTGCCGCTCGGGCGTCGTCCCCCGGCCCGGGGCCGGCGAGCGTCGTCGTGAAGCGCTCGTCGAAGGTCTCGACCGGCACGTCGAGCGCCGCGCGCAAGCCCTCCACGAAGCGTTCCGTCTCATCGGCCTGCTCGCCTCGGGTGCCGCGCAGGGTCAGCGGCAGCCCCACGACGACCCGGTCGGCCTCCTCGCCACGGACGAGCTCACGGAGGCGCTCGAGCCCGGCCTCCGTCCCGGCGCGTTCGACGACGCACAGCGGACGCGCGATGCTCCCGGTCGGATCGGAGACCGCGACACCGGTGCGTGCGGAGCCGTAGTCGACCGCCAGGACCTTCAAGACAGCGCTGCCGCCACTGCTTTGCGTCCCGCCTCGAGCGCCGCCTGCACGCCTTCGGGGTTCCGACCGCCGGCCTCGGCAAGGGTCGGCCGGCCGCCCCCACCGCCGCCGATGTGCTGCCCGAGCTCGCGCACGAGCTGGGCTGCGTCGAGCCCTCGCTCGACGAGAGCCTGGTCGAGGTTGACGACGAGGTACGCCTGTCCGTTGTCAGTAGAGGCAACAATGACACCCTCGGCCTTCTCCTGCTGGCGGACCCGGTCGGAGAGGTCGCGAAGAGCTCCACCCTTCAGCGCCTTGACCTCCATCAGGACGACGTCGCCTTCTCTGTCCTGCGCGACGACGTCGACCTCGGCCGCCCGCGCGGGCTTCTTCGCCTCCTTCCGCGCCCGCTCGAGCTCCGCCCGCAGCTCGTCCGCCTCCTCCGCCTTCGCGTGCAGGTAGGCGTACGCCTCGCCCGCGGTGACGGCCTCGATCCGCCGCACGCCCGATCCGACTGAACTCTCGCTCAGGAGGACGAACGGCCCGATCTCGGCCGTCGTGCGCACGTGCGTCCCGCCGCACAGCTCGCGCGAGACACCCTCGACCTCGACGACGCGGACCTCCTCGCCGTACTTCTCGCCGAAGAGCATCATCGCCCCGAGGCTCCGCGCCTCGTCGATCGGGACGATGTACGTGAGCACGGGGTGGTTGCGGAAGACCGCCTCGTTGACGCGCTGCTCGACGGCGGCCCGCTCGTCGGCGGTCAGCGCCTGCGGGTGCGTGAAGTCGAAGCGCAGCTTGTCGGGACGGACGGCGGAGCCGGCCTGCTTGACGTGGTCGCCGAGCCGTGCCCGCAGCGCCTCGTGCAGGAGGTGAGTCGCCGTGTGGTTGGCCATCGTCGGGAACCGGACACTCCACGGCACGACGGCCTTGACCCGGTCTCCGGCAACGAAGGACGTGCCCTTGGAACCCGTGCCCTCGAAGAGGAGCGCCTGGTCGTTCTCGATCCGGTACGCGGCACGGAGCACCGCGCACGAGCCGTCGTCCTTCTCGATCTCGCCGGCATCGCTGACCTGGCCGCCGCCCTCCGGGTAGAAGGGCGACTCGCGGAGCTTCGCCAGGAAGAGGCTGTCGCCCAGGTCCTCGAGGGCGCCGATCTGGGTGAGCACCTCGGTCTTCTCCCAGCCGACGAAGTCGGTCTCGAATCCCGCCGCCTCCGCGAATGCGGCGGCGCGCTGCTCCTCGCCCCGGCCCCCACCGGCCCTGGAGATCTCGCGATGCTCCTCCATCAGCCGTGTGTACTCGGCCTCGTCCACGGTCAGCCCTCGCTCACGCGCCAGCTCGACCGTCAGCTCGATCGGGAAACCGTACGTCGCCTGGAGCGTGAAGGCGTCGTCGCCGGAGATCGCGCCACGCGCCGCGGCCTCCTCGAACAGCTTCATCCCGCGCTCGAGCGTCTCCCCGAACCGCTCCTCCTCGGCGCCGAGGATGCGGTGGATCTGGTCGCGGTGCTCCGCGAGCTCGGGGTACGCGTGGCCCATCTGCTCGATCACCGTGTCGGCGAGTCCGGCGAGAAACGGCGCGCGCATCCCGATCCGCAGCCCGTGCTGAACTGCGCGCCTGATGATCCGGCGCAGGACGTAGCCGCGGCCCTCGTTGGAGGGCGTGACGCCCTCGGCGACGATGAAGGTCATTCCACGCCCGTGGTCGGCGAGCACTCGATGCGCCTTCGTGGCGTCCGGCGATTCGCCGTAGGTAACGCCGGAGGTGTCGGCGATCCAGTTCATGATCCGCTGGTAGCCGTCGGTGTCGTACACCGACGGCACGTTCTGAACGATCCGCGCAGTGCGCTCGAGGCCGAGCCCCGTGTCGATGTTCTGGCTCGGAAGCGGGGTCAGCGTTCCGTCGGGATGGAGCTCGTACTCCATGAAGACGAGGTTCCAGAACTCGAGGAATCGGTCGCAGCGTGTGCACCCGGGCCGACAGTCCGACTCTCTGCACCCGGCTTCCTCGCCCCAGTCCCAGTAGATCTCGGAATCGGGCCCGCACGGCCCGGGCCCGCCGACCGACCAGAAGTTCTCCGAGGACGGCAGCCGGACGATCCGCTCCGGCCGCATTCCGACCTTCTCCCAGAGCTCGATCGCGACCTCGTCCGGCCCGAGCCCGAGCTCGGGGTCGCCGGCGTGGACGCTGACCCAGATCCGGTCCCAGTCGAGATCCAGCCGCTCGCGGATGAACTCGGTCGCGTAGCCGATCGCGCCCTCCTTGAAGTACTGGCCGAACGAGAAGTTGCCGAGCATCTCGAAGAAGGTCAGGTGGTACGTGTCGAGTCCAACCTCGTCGATATCGACGGTGCGGAAGCACTTCTGCGCAGTCGTCGTCAGCGGAGCCGGCGGCGGCTCGCGGCCGAGGAAATAGGGCATCTGGGGCTGCATGCCGGCGGAGGTGAGCAGCGTCGAGTGGTCGCCGGGACGCGGGATCAGCGGGTACGACGGGCAGCGCAGATGGCCCTTCTCCTCGAAGAAGGACAGGAAGCCCTCGCGGATCTCCGCGCTCGTCCGCACAGCGGGATTGTAGGTGCGGCCTCCGTCCTCACCCTCTCGGCACGGGCACGTCACACGCACGTTCGCGCTCGCGAACTACGATCGCCGTGGGGAGGAGGCCGGGTGCACCTGGCCGCGGCGAAACCGGCATGTCCGGACCGGCCTCGGCCGATCAGGACGTCGCCGCGCGCCGCGGGGGCTCGTCGAGGTCCTCGGCGGCGATCTCGTCCCGGATCTTCTCCAGCGACCGCCGGATCAGCCGCGAGACGTGCATCTGCGAGATTCCGACCTGTTGCGCGATCTGCGACTGCGTCAGCCCCTCGTAGAAGCGCAGGTGCAGGATCCGCCGCTCGCGGTCGTCGAGGACGCGGAACCCGGGCTCGAGCACCGCGCGGTCCTCGGACAGCTCGTACTCGTGCTCCTCCGTGCCGATCGTCTCCAGCGGGTCGATTTCCTCGTCGTCGCCCATCGACGACCCGGCCGAGAGCGAGAGCGAGCTGTACGCGCGCCCGCTCTCGAGCGCCTCGAGCACCTCTTCCTCCTCGACGTTCGCCGCCTTCGCCAGCTCGGCGATCGTCGGCGAGCGCTCGAGCTGCACGATCAGCTCCTCGACCAGGCGTGACAGCTGCACGTTCAGCTCCTGGAGCCCGCGGGGCACGCGGACGGACCAGCCGCGGTCGCGGAAGTGGCGCTTGATCTCGCCGATGATGTTCGGCGTCGCGTACGTCGTCAGCTCGACGCCGCGGTCGAGGTCGAACCGGTCGATCGCCTTGATCAGGCCGATCGCCCCGATCTGGATCAGGTCGTCGAGCTGCTCGCCGCGGTACGAGTAGCGGCGGGCCAGCGACCGCACCAGCGACATGTACCGCTCGATCAGCAGCTCGCGTGCGGCGAGGTCGCCGTCCTCGTGGTAGGCCCGGAGGAGCTCCTTGTCCGTCGGGCGGACGGCCATCACGCTTCCGCCTCCTCGGTGAGCGGCGTGACTGCCTTGGAGAAGTGCACCCAGGCGGCGTCGTCTTCGACGTCGACACGGTAGGTGTCGAAGACAGTCTCGAGGACGAGCTGTGTCCCGTACCCGTCGAAGCCGACACGCTCGAGTTCCGCGATCGCCTCCGCGTCGAACGGGCCGATCCTCCCGCCGAGCAGCCCGCCGTCGATCCGAAGGACGACCGTCACCTCGCCCGGCGACTCCCGGCGGGGGAGCAGCCCCGCGAGCGCCAGCTGCAGGTCGGCGAGGTTGTCGACCGTCAGGTTGAGGCGCGAGGCGAGCCCGCTGACGACGAGGTGCGCGACGTCATAGAACCGCCGCTCGCGGGGCAGAGTGAGGACGATCTCGTCGGTCATCTACTCCTCCCTGCCGAGCTCGTCGGCGAGATCCCGCTCCCGCCTAGCGGCCTCCTCCCTACCGGTCTGCACCGCGTCGCGCAGCGACCCACGTGTCCATACGGACGAGACGCCGTGGCGCACTCCGGCGGCGACGCCCGCGAGCTTTTCGATCGGGCGGGTGACGACCAGGCTCAGTGTCCGCAACGCCCTGTCCACGGTCACGACTGCATCGACGGCGCTGTCGGTCATCTGGTCCACCTTGTCCAGTTGAACGTTCACGCGATCCACCGTCCCGCCGAGCTTCGAGATCACGGGCAGAAGCTCAGTCTCCGTACCCTCTAACAACGTGGAAGCACGGCCCAGGGTTCCGCCGAGTCTGATCGCAGCGTAGAGAAACGCGGCGCCGGCCGCCAGCAGGAAGATCGCGAGCGCGAGGTAGGCCAGGTCGCTCCAGCCGAAGGAGGCGAGCATCGCGGGATCTTAGGCAGTCGCGCGCGCGGAGGAGACGAGCCCGCATCCAACCACCACGTCGGCCTCGTAGAGAACGGCGCTCTGGCCGGGTGCGACTCCGTACGCCGGTTCGTCGAGCCGGAGCACGAAGCCGCGCGGCGTCGGCTCGACGCCGGCGCCGATCGCGGGCGAGCGGTAGCGAACCTTGACCTCGGCGCGCTCGACGGGGACGTAGATGCGCCCCGTGGCACGAACGGTGGTGCTGGCGAGAGCCTCCCGGGGGCCGACGACGACGGCGTTCGTCGTGGCGTTCGTCCGCAGCGCGTAGAGCGGCCGGCCGCCGGCGATCCCGAGACCGCGGCGCTGGCCGGGCGTGAACCGCCAGTAGCCGGCGTGCGTCCCGAGCACGGTTCCCTCCTCGTCGACGACGACGCCCTCGCGGGGGGCGAGGCCGCGGCGTTCGAGGAACGCCCGGTAGTCGTCGCCGGCGAGGAAGCACGCCTCCTGGCTCTCCGCACGCTCGGCGACCGCGAGTCCGGCGTACGCGGCCTCGGTGCGCGTGGCCGCCTTCGTCTGCTCGCCGAGCGGGAACCAGACGCGCTCGAGCTTTGCCGGATCGAGGCGGGCGAGCATGTACGACTGGTCCTTCTCGGGATCCACGCCGCGCCCGAGCAGGAGCCGGCCGCGGTGCCGCACGATGCGCGCGTAGTGACCGGTCGCGAGCGTGGCCGCACCCGCGCGGCGTGCGAAGGCGAGCAGCTGCGCGAAGCGAAAACCGCCGTTGCAGCGAACGCAGGGATTCGGCGTCTCGCCGCGGGCGTATCCGCGCACGAAGGGCTCGACGACGGCGCGACGGAACCCCTCGCGGAAATCGAGCGTCACGTGCGGCATGCCGAGGCTGTGGCACGTCTCCCGGGCGGCGATCACGGCCTCGGGCGAGCAGCACGCCCGCTCGGAGTGCGGCCCTTCCGGATCCGTCCAGAGGCGCAGGGTCACGCCGATCGCCTCCGGCCCCGCACGGAGCAGCGCGACCGCGGAGTCGACGCCGCCGCTCATCGCGACGGCGACGCGGCCGGGCCTTACCGGCGCGGTGAGGATCGGCCCCAGCGCGTTCGCCAGCGCGTCCACGGCCAGCGTCTCGCCGCCGACGGCGGCGGCCTCGAGAAGAGTCAGGCCGCGCAGGTCGGCGTCGAGGCCGTCCGCATCGGCGTCGACGATCCGGTCGCCGTCGACGCGCAGCCGGACGAGCGCCCAGCACCCGTCGCGAGAAGAGTCACCGATTACGTCCCGCACGGGGTCAGTGTGCCGTCAATGTGCCCCACCCTGCCGATGGCTCCGCGCCGTAGCGAACCTGGACGCACCAGGTGGGTGCCGTGCGGGCGGCTCGTCTCCCGACTCGCCTGGCCCGACTCGGGCTCCCTCGCTTTGGCTGTTGGTTCTACATTGGATCGCGGGGCCACGAACAGGGTCGGGCACCGCGGCAGTCTACCCCGGGGGTCCGGGCGGCCGTGCGAAGCTCCAGCGGATCCTCTGGACGCCTGTCAGGCCGACCAGGTCGGCAAGCGCGGGCGTCAACTCGAACTCGTACCCAGGCGCAAGGGGTCCGCGGTCGACGACCGTCGTGAGCACCGTCTTCCCGTTGTAGACGAGGAAGATCTTCGCGCCGCACGGCAGGACCGGGTGGTCGACGCCGAGCGTCTTCGGATCGAGCAGTGTGTTGCATCCCGACGGCCGTCCGGCGAGCGGACGCTTCCGCACGCCGGCCAGCGCGGGATACCAGCCGCTCAGCTTCGAGATCGCGGGCTGGGGCGGCCTCGATGCGGCCGCCGGCGCCGCGTCGTCGCGCGACGCGACCGCGAGGGCGGCGACGACGCCGAGCAGAGCGGCGGCGGCGAGCGCAAGCTCCCGTTGAAGGAGCCGGTTGCTCACTCGGACGGGCGGGTGTCCTCAGACGATCCACGCTCCGAGCTCCCGAGCACGCGTGTGTACTCCTCCGCCTCGGCGTCGCGCACGTCAACGTCACTCCGGAGCGGATACGCCTCGTCGGCGGCGACCTCCTCCTCGCTGAGCGGCCAGCCGACCTCGAGCTCCAGCTCGGGCGCCGGCTCGACCTCGGCAGGTGAGGGCGGCACGCGCGGGACGGTGGTCCGTCCCTCGGCGCGCCAGACGCTGAGCTCGATCAGGGACACGAGCACCCACCCGCCGGCGAGCAGGGCGACGATCACGCCGGGCCGCAGGTCGGCGAACCCGGCGCCGACGCCGAGCAGGATCAGGAAGCCCGCCTCGATCAGGAATCTCGGCGCGAAGCCGCCTGGCATCCCGGCAGTCTAGTGCGAGCCGCTTTCCGGCTCGGGGAGGACGACCTCGATCCCGAGCTCGTCGAGCTGCTCCTTCGCCACCTCCGACGGTGCGCCGCTCATCGGGTCGATCCCGGCCTGGTTCTTCGGGAAGGCGATCACGTCCCGTAGGTTCGGCTCGCCCGCGAGCACCATCACCATCCGGTCGATCCCGAATGCGATCCCGCCGTGCGGCGGCGCGCCCATCCCGAGCGCTTCGAGCAGGAAGCCGAACTTCACGCGCTGTTCCTGGAGCGTGATCCCAAGCACGTCGAACACCCGCGCCTGCAGCTCGGGCTCGTGGATCCTGAACGACCCTCCGCCAATCTCGTTGCCGTCCACGATCAGGTCGTAGGCGTGCGCCGTCGCCTCCGCGGGATCTCGGTCGAAGCGCTCCTCCCACTGGGGCATCGGCCGCGTGAACGGGTGGTGCACGGCGCCCCAGCGCCCCTCCTCTTCCGACCAGTCGAACATCGGGAACTCGGTGATCCAGACGAACTCGTACCGGCTCTCGTCGATCAGGCCGAGGCTCTCGCCGAGGTGCGTGCGCAGCGCGCCGAGCACCCGCGCGACCATCTTCGGCTCGTCCGCGCCGAAGAGAACGGTCGAGGCCGGGTCGGCGCGGAAGGCGGCAAGCTCCTCCTCGGACAGGAACTTCGCGATCGGCGAGCGCGCCTCGCCCTCCTCGTCGTAGACCAGGTAGGCCAGGCCCTTCGCCCCCCACTCCTTCGCCCGCTCCTGGAGTGCCGCGAGCTCGGCACGCGAGAGCTCCTGCGGCACGGTCAGATAGCGCACGCACGGCGCCTCGGCGAACACCTTGAACCCCGAGCCGCGGGTGAGCTCGGTCGCGTCGTGGATCTCGAGCCCGAAGCGCAGGTCGGGCTTGTCGCCGCCGTACCGCGCCGTCGCTTCCGCGTAGGTCATCCGCGGGAAGGGCGGCGTCAGATCGACCCCGATGCACTCGCGCCAGATCGCGACGCACATCTCCTCCATCAGCCCGAAGATGAACTCCTGGTCTGGAAAGCCCATCTCGACGTCGAGCTGGGTGATCTCCTGGACGCGGTCGGCGCGGAGATCCTCGTCCCGGAAGCAGATCGCGATCTGGTAGTAGCGGTCGAAGCCGGCGATGATCGAGAGCTGCTTGAGGATCTGCGGCGACTGCGGCAGCGCATAGAAGCGGCCCTTGTGCAGGCGGCTCGGGACGATGAAGTCGCGGGCGCCCTCGGGCGTCGGCTTGAACAGGATCGGCGTCTGGATGTCGAGGAACTCTGCGCCCTCCATCACGCGCCGGATGACGGCGACCATCTGCGCGCGCAAGCGGATATTCCGCTGCAGGCGCGGGCGGCGGAGGTCGAGCCAGCGGTAGCGCAGGCGAAGCGTCTCGTCGACGTTCTCCTCGTCGAGCTGGAACGGGAGCGGCGGGCAGCGCGAGACGATCTCGAGTGAGTCGACCTGGAGCTCGACCTCCCCGGTCGGAATCTCCGCGTTGACGGCCTCCGGGGCACGCGCGACGACCTCGCCTTCGGCGCGCAGGACGAACTCGTTGCGGACCTCGTGGGTCGAGGCGTGGGCCTCGGGGGCGCGCTCCGGGTTGATGACGAGCTGGCAGATTCCCGCGCGGTCACGCAGGTCGATGAAGACGAGCCCGCCGTGGTCGCGGCGCGAGTCCACCCAGCCGGCGAGGGCGATCCGCTGCCCGACGTGCTGCGGCCGCACCTCGCCACAGCGGAGGTCGCGCCACTTCACGCCGTCACCTTCGACAGGTCCGTGTCGCCCTCGACGACGAGCACGCGCTTCGCCCCGAGCCGACTCGCCTGCGTGTGCTGGCCCTTGACGGAGCGGCCGGCAAAGTCGGCGTCGGCTTTCACGCCCGCGGCTCGGAGCTCGGCGACCTTGGCGAGGACGGCCGCGCGGTCGGCGCCGTCGGCGACGACGAAGAAGAGATCGATCCCCTCCTGCTCGGGCTCGGGGGTTCCCTCGAGCGCGAGCAGGAGCCGCTCGATCCCGGCGCCGAAGCCGACGCCGGGCGTATGCGGCCCGCCGAGCGCCTCTGCGAGCCCGTCGTAGCGGCCGCCGCCGCTGAGCGTCGACTGCGAGCCGCCCTCCGGGCCGACGAACTCCCACGTGGTGCGCGTGTAGTAGTCGAGACCGCGGACGAGCGTCGGCACGAGCTCGTAGCGGACGCCGAAGGCGTCGAGGTAGCGCCGCACCTCGGCGAAATGCTCCCGACAAGCGTCGCAGAGTGAGTCGCCGATCGCAGGCGCCTCGCTGAGCACCGCCTGGGTCTGCGGCGACTTCGCGGCGATGTTGTCGAGCGCGCGAAGCGGGTTGCGCCGGGCCTGCTCCCGTGTCGCCTCGTCGAGCTGCGCCTCGTGCTGCTCGAGCCAGGGAACGAGCCGCTCGAGGTAGGCGGGGCGGCAGGCGGCGTCGCCGATCGAGTTCAGCTCGAGGTGGTAGTCGGCGACTCCGAGCTTGCGAAGCAATGCGTCGTACAGCTGGATGACCTCGGCGTCGACGGCGGGGTCGTCGGTGCCGATCGCCTCGACGTCCAGCTGCCAGTGCTCGCGGTAGCGGCCGCGCTGCGGCCGGCCGTAGCGATAGATCGTCTCGTGCGTGTAGAGCTTGACCGGCTGCGGCTCGCGGTGCATCCCGTACTCCAGATAGGCGCGCACGATCGGCGCGGTCGCCTCCGCCCGCAGCGTCAGCGAGCGGTCGCCCCTGTCGGTGAAGGTGTACGTCTCCTTCGTCACGACGTCGGAGCCCTCGCCGGAGGTGCGCGTGAAGAGCTCCGTGTCCTCGAACACGGGAGTGTCGATCCGGCGGTAGCCGTAGAGCGCGCAGAGCCGCTCGAACTCGCCGATCACCTGCCGCCAGCGGGGCTGCTCGGACGGGAGGATGTCGTGAGTGCCCCTCGGTGCCTCGAACTTAGGCACGCAGCTCTGCCAGGAACGGGTTGCGGGCGAGCTCGGCGGCGAGCGTCGTCGGGGGGCCGTGGCCCGAATACACCGTCGTCTCGGGCGGGAAGCGGTCGACGAGCCCCCGGATCGAGTCGACGAGCGTGTTCCAGTCGCCGTACGGAAGATCGACGCGGCCGACCGAGCCCGCGAAGAGGACGTCGCCGGAGAAGAGCGCGCCGTCGGCGTAGAACGCGAGATGGCCGGGCGAGTGGCCGGGCACCTCGACGGTCTGGAACGAGATCGCGGCGAGATCGATCGTCTCGTCGCCGGCGAGCGTCGTCTCGGCCTGCCAGGGGCGGATGCGCATCCCGGGGTAGTAGGCGTCGGGATGGGCGAGCACGGGCGCCTCGACCTCCGAGACGTACACCGGCGCGCCCGTCGCCTCTGCGAGGTCGGCGACGGCGCCGATGTGGTCGTAGTGGGTGTGCGTAACGAGGATCCCCGCCACGGTCGTCGCCATCTGGGCGATCTCGAGGCGAAGGGTCGTGGCGTCGGCGCCGGGGTCGATCACCACGGCCTCGGCCGCACCCCGCTCCGTCCGCACGACGTAGCAGTTCGTGCCGATCGGGCCGAGCTCGTACCGGTCGACTGCGAGTGCCATCCGGCGGTTGAGTCTAATCGCGGTGGGTAGGGTCTCAGGCGTGCAGAGCTGGGACCTGAGCGCGATCGAGACGCCGGGCGGGAGCCGCTCCCCGGTCGTGCTCCACTCGGACGAGCATGTGCGCGCCGTGTTGATCGGCCTCGAGCCGGGGCAGGAGCTCGGCGAGCACGAGGTGAAGGAGCACGCGTTCGTGGTCGTCGTCGACGGGACCGCGCAGATCGAATCGGAGGGGGTCAGCGTCGACGCGGGTCCCGGCACGCTACTGTCGTTCGAACCGGAGGAGCGGCGCGTCGTCTCGTCGGCCGGCGGCGCGCGGCTGCTGCTCTTGCTCGCACCGTGGCCCGGCGAGGGCCACTACCGGGGCGACTAGCGCGCCTTCGGCTTCCGCTCGCGCGGCGGAATCGGGTCGCCGATCCGCTTGCGGTAGCTCCGGTACATCATCGAGTCCAAGAAGTAGCTGAACGGCAGGAAGAAGAGGAGCAGGACCACGACCTGCACGATCACGGATGCCGCGGTCGCGCCGCTCGGGCGCAGGAAGTAGACCACGAGCACCATCACCGGAGCGAAGACCGCCGCACGCCGGAAGACCTTGCGCCACGACGGCGGGTCGACCTTGCGGACCCCGCGCGCCTGCTGCGTCTGGCGGCCGCCTCGTTGCGCGGGTTGCTTCGCGCTCGGTTTTACGCCGCTCGGCTGCGGCTTCGGCTTTGCCGGGGCCTCGTCGTCTTCCGCCTCGACCTGGACCTCGTTGCCCTCGTCGTCGACGTAGACGTACTCGTACTCGTGACGCCGTTCCTTCGCCTGGCGGCGCCGTTGCTTGCGAGTCGGCACGCGTCTAGCGTAGCTCCGCCCTCTCGCCTGCGAGCACGACGGCGGCGACGTGGTCGTGCCCGAGGTGGTAGGCGAGGTAGCGCCAGTCGGGCGAGTCGAGCAGGACCAGGTCGGCGTCGTAGCCGGGTGCGATCCGGCCTTTCCGGTCGGCGCGGCCGAGGACGTGGGCGGCGTTGACGGTGCACCCGGAGAGCGCCTCGGCGGGGCTCAGGTGGAGCTGCGTCGCGGCGAGCGAGCAGACGAGGGGGAGGCTCTCGGTGAAGGCGCTGCCGGGGTTGAAGTCCGTCGCGAGCGCGATCGCGGCGCCGGCGTCGACGAGCGCCCGGGCGGGCGGCATCGGGCGGTCGAGGAAGAGCGCGCTCGCGGGGAGCAGGACGCCGGTGACGTCGCTGCGCGCGAGAGCGGCGATCCCCTCCTCGCCTGTCGCCTCGAGATGGTCGACCGAGCGCGCGCCGAGCTCGATCGCCAGGGGGACCGCCCCCTGCTCGGTGAACTGGTCGCCGTGCAGGCGGAGGGCGAGCCCGGCCGCGGCGCAGGCCGTGAGGTAGCGGCGGGTCTGGGCGGCGTCGAAGGCGCCGCGTTCGAGAAAGACGTCCGCCGCCTCGGCGAGCCCGGCCGCTGCCGGGAGCACGTCGGCGAGCGCGAAGTCGAGGTAGTCATGCGCGTCGGGGAACTCCGGCGGCACCGCGTGGGCACCGAGCCAGGTCGCGATGCCGCCCCCAGCACGGACGGCGCGGAGCTGGGCGAGCTCCGTGTCGCGGTCGAGGCCGTACCCGGACTTCGCCTCGAACGTCGTCGTACCGGTGCGGAGCATCCAGCCGCGGTGGCGCTCGACGGCCGCCGTCAGCGCCTCCTCGCCGGCCGAGCGCGTCGCTCTGACGGTCGCGAGGATCCCGCCGCCCGCGGCGTGGAGCTCCTCGTAGGTCGCCCCCGCCGCCCGCAGCGCGAACTCGTCGACGCGGTCGCCCGCGAAGCACGCGTGCGTGTGGCAGTCGACGAGGCCGGGGATCGCGGCCAGACCGCGACCGTCGAGTTCCTCGACGTCGCCGAGGTCGGCGGGGACGTGTCGCATCGGCCCGATGGCCGAAATTCGACCCTCCTCGCAGAGGACGTACGCGTCCTCGACGACCTCCACCTGGCCGAGCGCGGCCCCGCGGAGCGGCGCTCCCGAGCCTGCGGGCGTGACGAGCCGCGCGAGATCCCGGACGAGGAGACGGCTCAAGTCCAGGGCAGAGCCGGGTCGTCGACCGAGGCGCGCTGCCACCTCGGGAAGGGCGCGTACGCCTCGGGCGGCGCGTCGGTCTCGACCTCGACGCCGGCGCCGTGCTTCTGCGCGAGCTCCGAGACCGGGTACGTGACCCTCTCGTCCGCGCGCGAGCCGACCATGAGAATCGCGCACGGCCCGTCGCCGGCGCCGACGACCACGTGCTCCGTCCACTCCGGGAAGTGGACGAAGTCCCACGCTTTCAGGCGCCGTTCCTCGCCCTCGACCAGGAGCAGGCATTCGCCGGAGAGGATGAGGAAGTCCTCCTGGGCCGCCTCGCGGTGGTACATGCAGTTCGGCTGGCCTGGCCAAACGACGTGGATGTTGATGCCGTACTCCTTGAACCGCGCTTCGGGCGCGTTCTCCTCGTCGGTACTCTCGAGCGGGCAGGAGGCGCCGAACGTCTCGTTCCGCCACCAGGCGGTGTCTTTGACGTTGACCACGAACCAGCCCTCGGTGACGGGCTCGAGCCCGCTCTCAGTCTCCTCGAACCGCGCCTTCTCGACCATCAGCCCTCGATTCCGGGGAGATCGAGACCGTGTCGTCGGGCATGCTCGACCGCCTCGGCGTACCCGGCGTCGGCGTGCCGCATCACGCCCGTGCCGGGATCGGTCGTCAGCACGCGCTCGAGGCGCTCGGCGGCATCGTCGGTCCCGTCGCCGACGACGACCATCCCGGCGTGGATCGAGTTGCCGATCCCGACGCCGCCGCCGTGGTGGACGCTGACCCAGGTCGCGCCCGCGGCGACGTTGAGAAGCGCGTTCAGGATCGGCCAGTCCGCGATCGCGTCGGAGCCGTCGGCCATCGCCTCGGTCTCGCGGTGGGGCGACGCAACGGAGCCGGAGTCGAGGTGGTCCCGCCCGATCACGACGGGGGCCTTGACGCGGCCGCTGCGCACCAGCTCGTTGATCGCGAGGCCCGCTCGGGCACGGTCGCCGTAGCCGAGCCAGCAGATCCGTGCGGGTAGCCCCTGGAATGCCACCCGCTCGGGCGCCAGCTCGAGCCACCGCTGCAGGATCCCGTCATCGGGGAACAGGCTCCGCAGCTCCGCGTCGATGGCGGCGATGTCGTCGGGGTCCCCCGACAGCACCGCCCACCGAAACGGCCCGATCCCACGGCAGAAGAGCGGCCGGATATAGGCCGGGACGAAGCCCGGGTATGTGAAAGCATCCGCGACGCCCGCCTCTAAGGCCTCACCTCGCAGGTTGTTGCCATAATCGAAAACATAGCTGCCGGCGCGGACGTACTCGAGCAGTCCCCGCACGTGTGTTGCGATCGATTCACGGGCTCGTTGCAGATACGCCACAGGATCGGCCGCACGCAGCTCCGCGGCCTCCGTGACGTCGAGCCCGACGGGCACGTAGCCGTTCAGCGGGTCGTGCCCAGCGGTCTGGTCGGTGACGAGATCGAATTGCTCGCCACGGCGCGCGAGCTCCGGCACCACCTCTGCCGCGTTGCCCAGGAGCCCGACCGACAGGCCACGCCGCTCGCGCTGAGCCGCCCGCACCCGCGCGAGCGCGTCGTCGAGCGAGTCGGTCGCCTCGTCCAGGTACCGCGTCTCGAGGCGACGCGCGATCCGGGCCGGATCGACCTCGACGCACAGCACGGCTCCGTTCAGCATCGTCCCCGCGAGCGGCTGCGCGCCGCCCATGCCCCCGAGACCGGCCGTCAGGATCGTCCGCCCGGCGAGATCAGACGTGGCGAAGTGCTGTTCGGCGGCGGCCGCGAACGTCTGGTAGGTGCCCTGGAGGATCCCCTGCGTCCCGATGTAGATCCAGCTTCCGGCGGTCATCTGGCCGAACATCGTCAGCCCGAGCGCTTCCAGCCGGCGAAACTCGTCCCAGGTCGCCCAGCGCGGGACGAGCAGCGCGTTCGCGATCAGCACGCGCGGCGCGCCGGGGTGCGTCCGGAAGACGCCGACCGCCTTGCCGCTCTGGACGAGCAGCGTCTCGTCCTCGCCCAGCCGCAGGAGGACGCGGACGATCGCCTTCAGCGCCTCGTGGTTCCTGGCTGCACGCCCCGAGCCGCCGTAGACGACGAGCTCCTCGGGACGCTCCGCGACCTCCGCGTCGAGGTTGTTGAGGAGCATCCGCAGCGGCGCCTCGGTCGACCACGAGCGGGCGTTCAGCTCCGCGCCACGCGGCGCACGGGTGGACGACAGGTCGCCGCAGAGGGACTCGACGGTTGCCTCGAGCGTCTCGGTCGCGCTCACTGCAGGACCCCGACGTCGTCCTCCACCGCGGCGACGAGCGAGCCGTCGCGGATCGCGGCCGCCACCGCGTCGATCTCGCGGGCGAGCGGCCGGTCGTCCGTCAGGCGCGGCGAGAGGTCGCGGACGAACCGCCGGGCGGCGGCGACGCCGCGACCAGGCTCGAGCGGAGCGAGGAACTCGACTCCCTGCACCCCCGCCAGCAGCTCGATCGCGAGCGCCCACTCCGTGTTCGCCAGCACCTGCCACGCCTTCAGGCCCGAAACGTTCCCCATCGAGACGTGGTCCTCCTGGCCGGCGCTCGTCGGAATCGAGTCCACGCTCGCCGGGTGCGCGAGCACCTTGTTCTCGCTGACGAGCGACGCCGCCACGTACTGCGGGATCATGAACCCCGAGTTGAGCCCGCCGTCGGTGGTCAGGAACGGCGGCAGTCCGCCCGAGAGGCTCGGGTTGACCAGCCGCTCCACCCGGCGCTCCGAAATGTTCGCGAGCTCCGCCGTCGCCATCGCCAGCGCGTCGAGCGCGAACGCGAGCGGCTGGCCGTGGAAGTTCCCGTTCGAGACGAGCATGTCGTCCTCGACGAGGACGAGCGGGTTGTCGGTCGCCGCGTTCAGCTCGACCGAGATCGTGTAGTCGACGTAGTCGAGGAGATCGCGCGAGGCGCCGTGGACCTGAGGGACGCAGCGCAACGAGTACGCGTCCTGGACCTTGTCGCACCAGCGGTGGGACTCGTTGATCGCCGAGTCCTGGAGCAGGACGAGCACGTTCGCGGCTGATGCCTGCTGTCCGCGGAGCGGGCGCAGCGCGTGCACCTGCGGCAGGAACGACGACCGCGAGCCCTGCAGCGCCTCCAGCGAGACCGCGCACGCGACGTCCGCCACCTTCGCGAGCCGGTGCGCGCGGACGAGCCCGAGGGCGCCGAAGGCGGCCATGAACTGCGTGCCGTTGACGAGCGACAGTCCCTCTTTCGCCGCCAGCGTAATCGGGACGAGCCCTGCCCGGTCGAGCGCCACCCGCCCCGGCAGCCGCTCGCCGTCGAACCACGCCTCGCCCTCGCCGACCAGCGGCAGCGCGAGGTGGGCGAGCGGCGCCAGGTCGCCGCTCGCACCGACGGAGCCGCGGCTCGGCACGACCGGCAGCACGCCGCGCTCGAGGCAAGCGAGGAGCAGCTCGACGAGCTCGGGCCGCGCGCCGGAGCGCCCCTTGGCGAGCGCGTTCGCACGCAGCAGCATCGCCGCCCGCACGACCTCGTCGGGGTAGGGGTCGCCGACGCCACACGCGTGGCTGCGCAGCAGCCGGAGCTGGAGCTCCTCCGTCAGCTCCTCCGGAATCGACTGCGAGACGAACCGGCCAAAGCCCGTGTTCACGCCGTAGGTGTGCTCGGAGCGGCCGTGCGCCGCCCGGTCGACGACCTCTCTCGCGGCGTGCATCTGCCCACGCGCCGCATCCGTGAGCACGGCCCGCGCACCGCCGACGGCGACCGCCCAGACGTCCTCGATCGTCAGGTCGTCGCCCGTCAGCGCGCGGTGCGCGATCACGGCGGCGAGTCTAGCTCGGGGCCGTTCAGCAACGATTGGAGGCGATGGCCGACCCCGCCACGTGGCGCTCGGCGTCGTCGTGCTCGGCGCCGCCGTGACGATCTCGGCGGGCACCTGGATCGGCGGCGTGCCGGCCCTCGTGCGCGACCATCTGCACGAAGTCGCCGGCGCCTTCTCCATCGTGATGGTCGGCTACGCGGGCTCGCTTTGGCTCGCCGCCGCCGGAGGCTTCGCCGCCGCCTGCGGCCAGAGCTCCGCGCAAGTCCAGCTCGTCTCCGCCGCCCAGGATGACGTGCCGGACGCGCTGCTGGGCCGCCTCCTCGGAATGATCTCGCTGGTCCATCGCGTTGCGCACGCCAAAGGCCTACTGCTCGTCGCGCCGCTCTTCGTGGTGCTCGCGCCGCAGGACGTCTTCGCGGGCGCAGCCGTCGCCCTCGCGTCGTCGGCCTCGCAGGGACCCGCGGCCGCGCTCTCCGTCAGCTCTCGCCGAGCAGCCTGAGCTCGAGCACGCGCGAGGCGTCGAACCCGTCGATCCGCAGCATCGCGCCGGCGGCCGCGGCGGCGGCGCCCGCGGGCATCAGCCCGACGAGCTCGGAGCCGACGACCTCGACCCCCCGAGCGCTCGCCTCCTCGACCACCCGCGCGATGATGTCGTGCAGCGCCGCCGCCTCCCAGTCCTCGACATTCATGCTTACCTGGACGAGGCTGGCCTGCGGCAGGTCGAGCCCGAGCGCACGCACTCCCGGAAAGCCGCCGCCCGTCTCCCGCACGACCGCCGCGATCTCGCGCGCGACCCCGACGTCGTCGCTGGCGAGGTTGACGTTGAAGGCGATCAGCGGCCGCCGCGCCCCGACCAGCACCGCTCCGGCGGCGGGATCGAGCCGCGACGGGCCGAAGTCCGGCACGAGCTCGCCCGCGTCGACGCGGCGCTGCAGCTCCTCGGGCCCGCCCCGGCGAAAGAACGCCGGACCGCGGCCGGTGCCGTAGAGAAACACGGGCAGGCCGAGCTCGCCGATCCGGCCGGCGGCCTCGTACGCTGTCTTCTGCGCCCGGTCCATGTCGCTGGGTTCGATAGGGACGAGCGGGACGACGTCCGTCGCCCCGACCCGCGGATGCGCTCCCTCGTGGCGCCGCAGGTCGATCCGCTCCCGCGCGCACTCCACCGCGGCGACGAGCACCTCGACAAGCGCGCGCTCGTCCCCGACGACGGTGAAGACCGACCGGTTGTGGTCGGCGTCCGCGTGGACGTCGAGCAGCCGTGCCCGGCTCGAGAGGGCACCGCCGATCGCGTCGATCACGTCGCGGTCTCGCCCCTCGGAGAAGTTCGGCACCGACTCGAGCGGCAGCACCTTGCGTACCCTAGACCCGGATGAAGGCGTACTACCAGGCGCGGGCGCGCGAGTACGACGACTGGTGGCTCCAGCGCGGCCTGTACGAGCCGCGCACGAGCCCGGCCTGGCAGGCGGAGCGCGACCAGGTGTTCGCTGCGATCGCCTCGTTGCCCTACAAGACAACGATCGACGTCGCGTGTGGCACGGGCTTCGTCACCCGCCTTCTCGGCGAGGACGTCGTCGGGCTCGACCAGAGCGACGCGATGCTCGCGGTCGCTTCTTCGCAGGCGCCGAGCGCCGACTACGTCGAAGGCGACGCCCTCGACCTCCCGTTCCCGCCCGCGTCGTTCGAGCGCGTGTTCACGAGCCATTTCTACGGTCACCTCGAGGAAGGCGATCGGGAGCGGTTCCTCGCGGAGGCCCGCCGCGTCGCCCCCGAGCTCGTCGTCTTCGACGCGGCGCTGCACGACGGCGAGCCGCGCTTCGAGTGGCAGGAGCGGATCCTCAACGACGGCTCGCGCTGGGAGGTCTACAAGCGCTTCTTCACCGGCGAGGGACTGCTCGCGGAGCTCGGCGGCGGCGACGTGCTCTTCGAGGGACGCTGGTTCGTGCTCGTCCGCGCGTGACGCGGCGGCGCTCGGGTTACCGCTCCCTCAGGTCGCTCCAGCGGGACAACCGCGTCTGTCGCGCGTGCGCGGAGGCCGGCTACCCGCTCGATTCACTGCCCGTCCTCGAGGGGCATGAGGGGCAGCGCGCGTACATCTACGGCCAGGCGCCGGGAGTGCTCGAGGGGCAGGAGCGTCGGCCGTGGCGCGGCCGCGCCGGCCAGACGCTGCGCCGCTGGCTCGACATGGACGAGCCGACCTTCTACGCCGCCTTCTACTGCGCCTCGGTCACGCGCTGCTACCCCGGCCGCTCGCCGTCGGGCACGGGCGACCGGGTGCCGACGCCGCGCGAGCAGGATCTCTGCGCGTTCTGGTTCGAGTGGGAGCTCAGGCTCGTGCGGCCGGAACTGATCGTCGCAGTCGGCGGGCTCGCGATCCGGCGCCTGCTCGGCCGTCGCGGACTGGACGAGTGCATCGGCTCGACCTTCGAGCACGGCGGCGTCGTCGTCGTTCCCCTCCCCCACCCCTCCGGGGTCAGCCGCTGGCTGAACGTACCGGCGAACCGGGCCCGGCTGGAGAAGGCAATCGGCCAGATTCGGGCGCACCTGTGAGCCGAAGGCCCCTGGCTAGACTCGAACGGTGACGCCGGAAGCCGCCCCGTATCGCCGAACTTTCGCCCGCTTGCTCGGGTTTTTGAGGCCGTACCGGGTCTCGTTGGTCGTCTCGATCGTGCTGGCGGTCGGGTCGCAGGCGGCGCAGATCGGCCTGGTCTGGGTGACGGGACGGGTCGTCGACGAGGCGATCCAGCCGAAGGACTCCGAGGCGCTGTGGATGTTCATCGGCGCGATCCTCGCCCTCGGCGTCGCCAAGGCGGCGCTGATGGTCGGCCGCCGTCTGATCTCGGGCCGCCAGGCGCTCGGCGTCGAGATGGACATGCGAAACGGTCTCTACAGCCGCCTCGTCCGGCTCTCCTTCGGCTTCTACGACCGGCATCAGACCGGGCAGCTGATGTCGCGCGCGACGGTCGACCTGCAGGGCGTCCGGTTCTTCCTCGGCTACGGCCTGATCTTCTTCTTCCAGAACGTCCTCGTCGTCCTCTCGGTGACCGCGGTGCTGTTCTTCGTCCAGTGGCAGCTCGCGCTGATCGCGCTTGCGATCGTCCCGCTCCTGATCGTGCTCGCGTACCGGTACAGCCGCGTCGCACACCCGACCCTGCGCGACGTGCAGCAGAAGCTCGCCGACGTCGCGACGGTCGCGCAGGAGAACATCGTCGGCGTCCATGTCGTGAAGGCGTTCGCGCAGGAGCCGGCCGAGGAGGAGAAGTTCCGTGTCCGTTCGGAGGCGGTATTCCGGCAGACCGTGGCGGCGAATCGCCAGCGCGCGCTGTACGTGCCGCTGATCTCGTTCGTCCCGCTGCTCGCGCAGGCCGGCGTGCTGCTGTGGGGCGCGCAGATGGTGCAGGACGGAAGCCTCTCGGCCGGGAGCTTCGTCGCGTTCAACCTCTACCTGGCGATGCTGGTCATGCCGCTGCGCTCGCTCGGGATGTGGATCGGGCAAGCCCAGCGTGCGACGGCGTCCGGCGAGCGCATCTTCCAGGTGATGGACGAGCCCGAGGAGGTCGCCGATCGCCCCGGTGCGGTCGCGCTCGCCGCGGGCCCGGGCGAGGTGCGGTTCGAGGACGTCTCGTTCGAGTACCTACCGGAGCGCCCGGTGCTGCGCGCGATCGAGCTCGACGTCCCCGCCGGCCGCACGGTTGCGCTGATCGGGCACACCGGCTCGGGGAAGACGACGCTCACGTCGCTCCTGCCGCGGTTCTACGACGCAACCGAGGGGCGAGTCCTGATCGACGGCCACGACGTGCGCGATCTCACCCTCGCGTCGCTCCGGCGGGCGATCGGCGTCATCTCGCAGGATCCGTTCCTCTTCTCCGCGACCGTGCACGAGAACATCGCCTTCGGCGCCGGCGACCTTCCGCCCGAGGCGGTCGAGGCGGTCGCGCGCGCCGCGCAGGCCCACGAGTTCATCGAGCGCCTGCCGCACGGCTACGAAACGGTGATCGGCGAGCGCGGGATCACGCTCTCCGGCGGCCAGCGGCAGCGGCTGGCGATCGCGCGCGCGCTCGCGGTCGACCCGCGGATCCTGATCCTCGACGACGCGACCGCCTCCGTCGACGCGTCCACCGAGGCGCTGATCCGGATCGGCCTGCGCGAGGCGATGCAGGGCCGGACGACGTTCATCATCGCCCACCGGCTCTCGACGATCGCGCTCGCAGACGAGATCGTCGTGCTCGCGGACGGACGTGTGGCCGCACGCGGCCGGCACGAGGCGCTGCTCGAGGAGAGCCCGGTCTACCGCGAGATCTACGAGCACGGGCTGCTCGAGCGGCGCTTCGCCGATGCCGTCGAGGCGCGAGCGACGGTCGCCGAAATCGAGCCGCGGGCTGCGGTCGAGGAGGTCGCGTGAGCCGCCGCTCGGTCACCCGCCACCCACCGAGCACTCGCCCGTGCAGCCGCCAGATCAGCGGTCGTTGCGCCTGGTTCGGTGCCGAATCGGCACAGTCGGGTGCGCCCTTCTTCGGTAGCGTTGCCGCCAGAGGGCGGCGGGAACGGCTCCCCACCCTGGGTGGGGGTTTCCTTCTGGTTGTTGCAGCCGCCGGCACCGACGGGGCGGAGCGTCGATGAGGGTCTACCAGCCTGGCGGGCATCTGCTCCAGGAGCGCGGCGCGAAGGTGCGCGACTGGTCGTGGCCGCGGACGCGGCGGCGGCTCTCGACGCTCCGGGGGCTGGTCGCGCGCTACAAGCTGCGCGCGATCCTGTCCGTCCTCTCGCTGCTCGCGGCGACGGCGACGGCGCTGGCGCCTCCCTTCCTCGCCAAGTACGCCCTCGACGACGCGATCAGCTCGAAGGGGGACAGTCGCCTGTACCTCATCGTCACGGTCTTCCTGCTCGCCGGTCTCGCGAACTGGGGGATGACCTACGCGCAGACCTACCTGACCGGTTGGGTCGGCGAGCGCATGCTCGCCGACCTGCGCACCCAGCTCTTCGGCCACCTGCAGCGGCTGTCGCTGGGGTTCTACGAGCGCACGCGGGCCGGAGTGATCATCAGCCGGCTGACGAACGACGTCGAGGCGCTCGACCAGCTCGTCACCGAGGGCGTCGCCAGCCTCGTCAAGAGCACGCTCACGCTCGTCGGCACGGCGATCCTGCTGTTCGTCCTCGACTGGCGCCTCGGCCTCGCGACGCTCGCGGTGATCCCGGCGATGAGCAGCGCTACGTACTTCTTCCGCAAGTACTCGGCCCGCGCCTACAGCGCGGTGCGCGAGCGACTGGGCCTCGTCACCGCGACGCTCGCCGAGGACATCGCCGGAATGCGCGTCGTCCAGGCGTTCACGCGCGAGGACGCGAACACCCACCGGTTCCGGGAGATCAGCGACCACTACCGCCAGGCGAACCAGCAGACCGTCGTCCTCAACGGCCTCTACTTCCCGTTCGTCGACCTGCTCGCCACGGTGGCGCTCGCGGTCGTCCTCGGCTACGGCGGCCACCTCTACTTCCAGGGCGCGGTGACGATCGGCACCCTCTTCGCCTTCCTGCTCTACGTCCAGAACTTCTTCGACCCCGTCCAGGAGCTCTCCCAGCTGTACGGGACCTTTTTGTCCGCGACCGCGGCCCTCGACAAGATCACCGACGTCCTCGACGAGAGCCCGGAGGTCGTCGACCGGCCAGGATCGCGCGACCTCCCGGAGATCGACGGCGACGTGCGGTTCGAGGGCGTCCGCTTCTCCTACGGTCGCGGCGACGAGGTGCTGCACTGGATCGACCTCGACGTGCCCGCCGGGACGACGGTGGCGCTCGTCGGCCATACCGGCGCGGGCAAGTCGACGATCGCGAAGCTGCTCGCCCGTTTCTACGACCCCACACACGGGCGGATCACGATCGACGGCTTGGATCTGCGCGACGTCAGGCAAGCTTCACTCCGCCGCCAGCTCGGCGTCGTCCCGCAGGAAGGCTTCCTGTTCGCCGGCACCGTCCGCAACAACATCGCCTTCGGCGAGCCGGACGCGACGCCGGGCCAGATCGTCGCCGCCGCGCAGGCGGTCGGCGCCCACGAGTTCATCATGCGGCTCGAGCACGGCTACGAGACTGAGCTCGGCGAGCGCGGCCTCCGGCTCTCGCTGGGTCAGCGCCAGCTCGTCGCCTTCTCGCGCGCCCTCCTCGCCGACCCCCGCATCCTCGTCCTCGACGAGGCAACCTCCTCGGTCGACATCGGCACCGAGCGGCGGATCGAGCGCGCCCTGCGCACGCTGCTCGCCGGCCGTACCGCGTTCGTGATCGCGCACCGTCTCTCCACGATCCGCGACGCCGACCTGATCGTCGTGCTCGAGCACGGCCGCGTCGTCGAGCAGGGCTCCCACGAAGAGCTGCTCGCCCACCGCGGCCTGTACACGAGTCTGTACGGCGACTGGGCGGCCGAGGTCGCCTAGAGTCCAGACGCATGGCGCTGGACAGGGAGACCGAGGAGCGGATCGACCAGCCGGTCTCGGAGCAGGCCGAGCGCGAGACGCGGCTCACCCCCGCCGAGGCCGTCGACCAGATGCGCATCCGTGCCCCCGAGCGCGCGAACAAGAAACTGCGCACGCTGCTCGAGCGGGTCAACGCGGACAAGACGCTGAAGGGCTGGTGGCACGTCGCCAACGTCAACGCGACCGTGCGGATGGAGATCAACGACCACTCCTGGGTCCACATCCAGATCGTCGCGAACATCGCGCTCAAGCTCCTCCGCCAGCTGACGAAGCACGGTGTCGAGCCGTCGATCGTCCGCGACTTCGGGATGGAGAACGACGACGCCGAGATCGTCGTCGTGCTCGGCGCGCTCACTCACGACGTCGGGATGGCGATCCATCGAGAGGGGCATGAGGAGTTCAGCCTGTTCCTCGTCGATCCGGAGCTCCGCAAGCTGCTCGCCGGGATCTACGAGGAGCCGGAGCTGACGGTGATCTCGTCGGAGGTGCTCCAGGCAATCATCTCGCACCGCGCCGGCGGCGAGCCGTTCTCGCTCGAGGCGGGGATCGTCCGTGTCGCAGACGCGCTCGACATGGCGCAGGGCCGCTCCCGGATCCCGTTCGAGCGCGGCCGGGTCAGCATGCACTCCCTCTCGGCGGCGGCGATCGACGCGGTCGAGATCAAGGACGGCGAGCAGAAGCCGATCCGGATCGAGATCCTGATGAACAACTCCTCGGGCCTCTACCAGGTCGACGGGCTGCTGAAGGCGAAGCTGCGCGGATCGGGGCTTGAGCCCTACGTCGAGGTGATCGCGCACATCGATACCGACGCCGAGAAGCGCCTCGTCCAGACCTACCGCCTGGAGACCTAGGGCAGGACGCCGCGGACGGCGTCGACGAGCTGCTGGTCGGTGAACGGCTTGCGCAGGACCGGGAACGGGACGCCGGCGACGAAGTCGTCGCCGGAGTCGCCCGTCATCAGCAGCACCGGCACGTGCGGCTTCGCCGAGCTCACCAGCGAGGCGACCGCGTCGCCGCTCATGCCGGGCATCAGCACGTCGAGGATCAGGAGGTCGACGTCCTCGCGCTCCATCAGGTTCGCGACGGCGAGCCCGGAGTAGACGCCGATGACGTCGTAGCCGGCGTCATGGAGCGTCGCACAAATCATCTCGACGAGCTGGCGGTTGTCGTCGGCGACCAGGACCCGCGCCACGCCGTGACGCTAGCAAGCGACGGCTACAATGGCCGCCGGCCCGTTGCGGGGTCGTCTAACGGTAGGACGCCTGACTCTGGATCAGGAAGTTGGGGTTCGAATCCCTGCCCCGCAGCTTAGGAAAGCCCCGTAAACGGGGCTTTTTCGTTGGCCGCATTGGAAACAGGGTCGCCCGTTTCAGTGCCATTACCGCCCGGGGCGACGACTTCGGCGCCGCGCGCGCCTGGCGGATCGTCTACTGGGCGCGATGGGGGCTCTGCCAGCTCGAGCGGATGCGGCCGGCAGTATGTGGGGCCCCACCCCGGCCTCCGAGGCGCTGGTTCGCAGCGAGGAGATCCTTGCCTACGCGCGTGGGCACCGGGGAGCGGTGGCGTACGCCCAATGCTTCCGGGGCCAGTTGCACGGGATGCTCGGCCAGCGCGAGACCGCCCGCGAGACGATCCTCGAAGGACGTCGCCGACAGGCGCGAGCTCGGGGACCTGCCGGGCGCGGCAATGAGCCTCGGCGAGGGCCTCGGCTACTTCGTCGAGATGGTCCGGGGAGACTGGGAAGCGGGCGAACACGAGCTGCGCAAGGCGTTCAACGAGCTCGCCTCCATGGGCGACAAGAACTACCTCGCGATCACGTCAGGCTGGCTCGCGCACTGCCTGTACGAGCTCGGACGCCTCGAGGAGGCGGACGAGCATGCGTCGATCTGCGAGCGGGCCGCCGCTCAGGTGCTTCCCGCTGCCGCCCGCGCGCGGGCGATGATCGAGGAGCTGGACCGACGGTCGCCGCGGCATCGGTCGCCTCGCCGGGACGGCGGGTGAACTGGCCCGACTGAACGCGGTCAGGCAGTCGTGGTCTCGATCCTCCGACGGCCCGGCCACCAGCTCCGTTCGCCGGCGAGCGCGAGCAGCGCCGGGATCATCAGCGTGCGCACGACGAACGCATCGATCACCACCCCGGCGCAGACGGCGAAAGCGAACGACCGGAACGGGTCGATCGGGATGATCGCCAGCGTCGCGAACGAGCCGGCGAGGGCGAGGGCGGCGATCGAGATCGCGCGGCTCGCCCGCGGTACGGCGACCCGGATCGCCGACGACAGGTCGCGACGGCCCGCCTCCTGCCAGATCCGGCCGACGATGAACAGGTTGTAGTCGGTCCCGAGCGACAGGAGCAGGACCCCGACCGCGAGCGGGACGTAGTACGTCATGTCGGACGTCCCCAGCACCGCGCGCTGGAAGAGCGCAGTCAGGCCGAGCGTGGCCGCGATCCCGAGCAGGCTGGCGCCGACGATCAGCACCGGCGCGACCAGCGAGCGCAGGAAGACGGCGAGCAGCACGAGGTTGACGAGCGTCGCCGCCAGCCCGACGTAGAGGAGGTCGGTGGAGATCATCTCCGTCGTCTGCGACGCCATCGCCGTGTCCCCGGCGAAGCTCACCTGGGCGCGCGGCAGGCCGCTGCCGTCGAGCAGGCCGGGAACGGCAGACTCGAGCCGCCGGAAGTCGTCGATTCCCGCAGAGCCGTAAGGATGGTGACGGAAGGCGATGAAGTAGCGGACGGCGTCGCCGCCGGGGCTCTGGAAGGCGATCTGCGCGCGCCTGGGCAGCACCGGCAACGCGGCGCCGATCACCGCGGCGACCTCTGGGCGCGCTCTGAGCCCGCGGCCGAACGTCTTCAGCGCGCGCTCCCGCTCGGCGATGCCCGGAGCGCGGACGACGAGCTCGGTCGGTGCGACGATCCCGGGCGCAAATCCGCGCTCCGCCTCGGTCGCCGCCTGGGCCGCCGGCGCATCGGAGGAGAGGCCGCGCACAGGCGTCAGCGCGAGCTTGACGTGGACGAGCCCGGCGGCGGCGAGCAGGAGCGCGGCCGTCGTCAGCGTGAGCGCGGGAACCGCGCCGAGCCTACGGCTCGTCCCGCCGGCGACTGCGCGTCGGACCGCGTCACCGGCCCTCGTGACGAGCGGCACACGCGTCTCGCTCCCGAGCCCCGGCCAAAACGTCGTCCGCCCGAGGATTCCCATCGCCGCCGGCACGAAGAGCACCGAGACGGCGAGGCTGATCAGCACGACGACCGCCATCGCGGGCCCGAGGGCGCGCACGAAGTCGATGCTCGCCAGGCGGAGCGTGGCGAGCCCGGCCGCGATCAGGAGCCCGGCGGTGAGGATGATCGGCAGCACCTGCGCGGTCGCGTTGCGCGCCGCCGGGCGCGGGGGCTCTCCGGCCCGGATCCGGCCGAGCATCCCCGAGAGCAGGAAGACCGAGTAGTCGGTGACTACCGCGAGGAGCAGCACGACGACGATCGGCTCGACCTCGTGCTGGATGTTCAAGCCGACCCGATGGGCGAGGTACGACATCACGTGGATCGCGATCAGGTAGGCGAGGCCGGCGGCAGCGAGCGTGACCAGCGGCGCGACGACCGACCGGAGGTAGAGCCCGAGGATCGTCGCGACGAGCAGGATCGAGGCGACCTCGACCCAGAGCAGGCCATCGTCGATCTCGTTCGATTGCGCGATCGAACCGGGGATGAACCCCGTTGCGCGCGCAGGCGCTCCCGGAACGGAGGCCAGCTCGGCGTATCGGCTCGCGAGGGCGTTCTGCTCGCGCGGCGACACGTCCGCCGGGAAGCCGAGATAGGTGATCGCGGTCGTTCCCCGCTCGCGTGCGCCAGGGATCAGGCCGAGCGAGTTGACGTAGGGAAGCGCCCGCGAGCCCGCGGGGAAGCCCGGCAGCCTGTCACGGTCGAGCCTGACCCCGAGCTCGACGATCCGTCGCTGCTGCGCTTCCGTGAGGCCGTTCGCGTTGCGCTGCACGACGGCGATGCGAGGGAGCAGCGCGGAGCCGAAGAGCTTCCCCGCCTCCTGCTCGGCGCGCCCGGCTGCGGTCTCTTCCGGCAGCAGCGCCGTCACGCCCGACTCGGGCAGCGACGCGATCCCCGGCAGTGAGTGCCAGGCGAGGAACGCGGCGATGCAGACGGCCGGGACGACGAGCCAGCCGAGCATGACCACGAGCCACGCGTAGGTGCGGCTCGGCCGGCCGGTCTCGACCCGCTCGGGCTCCGGACCAGGAGTCTGCTCGCTCACGACGTCTGGTTCGTTCCCCGTCTGCGGGAACGAATCACGTCGCCGTCGACGGAATCCCCTGCGCGCGGGGCTACCCTGCTTCCGCGTGGGCAAAGTCATCGACGCAGCCGGGGAGTTCTTCCACCACCTGGCGGACGTCCACTGGGTGCCGCTCGCGATCGCGCTCGGCTTCCACCTGCTGCGACTTCTTGCCCGCGCGCCCGCGTGGCGGAACATCCTGCGCGCGTCCTATCCGGACCTCGTGATCCCACGGCGCACGGTCGTCGGCGCCTACCTGGCCGGCGTCGGCGTCAACGCTGTCGTGCCGGCACGCGGCGGCGACCTGCTCAAGCTCTACCTGGTCAAGCACCGCGTCGACGACACGACCTACCCGACACTTGCCTCGACGCTCATCGTCGAGACGCTGTTCGACACCGTCGTCGCCGGCGCCCTCCTCGTCTGGGCGCTCGCGATCGGCGTCCTCCCCGGTCTCGACGTCCTCCCCCACCTGCCGCAGGTCGACTGGAGCTGGCCGCTGCGACACAGGCGAGAAGCGGCGGTGATCGGCGCGGTCTGGCTCGTCGTCATCGTCCTCCTGCTGGTGATCGCGTTCGCGCGGGTCCGCTCGTTCAAGGAGCGGGTCGCGCAGGGATTCGCGGTCCTGCGGCCGTTCCGCCGCTTCGTCACCCAGGTCTGCAGCTGGCAGGCGCTGTCGTGGGCCTTCCGGATCGCGTCGGTCTACTTCTTCCTGAAGGCGTTCGGCGTGCCCGCAACGCTGCACAACGCCTTGCTCGTGCTGATCGTCCAGAGCCTGGCGACGCTCTTTCCGTTCACGCCCGGCGGCGTGGGCACACAGCAGGGACTGCTGGTCTACGTCTTCGACCGGGCGGGGAGCGGCATCAAGGGCTCCCTCCTCCTCAGCTTCAGCGTCGGCATGTATATCGCGACGACGATCCTCAACGTCGTCGCCGGGTTCGTCGCGCTCTTCCTGATGGTCGGCACGCTGCGCTGGCGGCGCCTCCTGCCACAGAACGAGAAGGCTTATGCTCGCGGGCCATGACCGAGCTCGAAGCCGAACCCCAGCCCGATCCTCGGCATCCGGTCCACCTCGTCGTCACCGACGACCTCCGCCGCTCGCGGCTGACCGTCTTTTTCCGGCTGCTGCTCGCAATCCCGCACTACCTCTGGGTCGGCCTGCTCGGGACGATCGTCGCCCTCCTGGTGTTCGTGGACTGGTTCATCCTGCTCGTCACGGGGCGAACGCCGAAGGGCATCCACGACTTCGTAGCCGGGTACGTCCGCTACACGGCGCACCTCGAGGCCTACCTCCTGCTCGGCGCGAACCCCTACCCCGGCTTCTGGCTCGTCGGTGACGACGACTACCCGGTCACGCTCGAGATCGCTCCGCCTGCCCCCCAGCACCGGCTGAAGACGCTCTTTCGCATTCCACTCGCGATCCCGGCGTTCCTGATCACCGGCACGCTGCTGGCCGGCGGAGCGCGCGCCGGCGGCTACGCCTTCGGGCTCGCCTTCAGCGTCGCGTTCATGCTCTGGTGGTTCGCGCTCGCCCTCGGCAGGGTGCCGCGCGGCATGCGCGACCTGATCGCCTACTGCATCGGCTACAGCGCGCAGCACGCCGCCTACCTGTTCCTGCTCACCGACCGCTACCCCTACAGCGGCGCGAACGCGTTCGCGCAGCCGCGCGACGACGAGACGATGCATCCCGTCCGGGTATCGGTCACGGACGACCTGCGCCGCTCGCGCCTGCTGGCGCTCTTCCGCCTGCCGCTCGCGATCCCACACCTCCTCTGGCTCCTGTTGTGGACGATCGCGGCGCTCGTCGCCGCACTGCTCAACTGGGTCTGCGCGCTCGTTATCGGTCGTCCGCCGCGGCCGTTTCACCGGTTCCTCGCGCGGTACCTACGCTACTCGAGCCACCTGAGCGCGTTCCTCTTCCTGGTCGGAAACCCGTTCCCGGGCTTCACCGGCAAGCTGGGGACGTACCCGCTCGACGTGGAGCTGCCGGCGCCCGATCAGCAGCACCGCCTCGTCACCCTGTTCCGGCTCGTGCTCGCGGTCCCGGCGCTGATCGTGGTCAGCGGTCTGTACGCCGCGCTCTTCCTCGTCGGCTTCTTCGGCTGGCTCGTGGCGCTCGTTCTCGGGCGGATGCCGGACGGGCTCCGCAACCTCGGCGCCTACGTGCTCCGCTACGCCGCCCAGGTGAACGCGTATCTCTACGTGCTGACGGCGCGCTATCCGGACGCAGGCCCGCGGCCCGATCCCGCGTCTCCGTGACGTCCGCCGGGCGCTACACTGGCTCGCCGCGGCGCATTCGTCTAGTGGCCTAGGACACCGCCCTCTCACGGCGGCGGCACGGGTTCGAATCCCGTATGCGCCTACCGACAGAAAACCCCGCAAATCGCGGGGTTTTCTCTTGTCTAGGCCCCGATCTCGCGAGTGGTCGGAGATGCCAACGGAGGGGCGTTTTGACACACGATTGGCACAAGATTGACATACGGAATTGGACGCCTTGCCGGATCAGGCAACGGGCCAAAAACCTTCGACTCGCTCTCGCTCTCAGCGGACGGCGCGCCGCTCGGCCGGGGCGGCCAGATCCGCTGCACGATCAGCGTCCCACATGCTGCTCGCAATTCGGGCACCAGGCACGGATTTGCTTCTGCATCTCCTTCATCTGGGCGACGAGCTCGCGCAGGTACTCGGGCCGGGGGAGGAACTCGATCGGCGGGGGAAGGGCGTCTCGCTTCCGAAGCCCGCGCGCAGCGCGGACACGGGCCGTCGACCTCTTCGCTGCGTATCTCTTGACGCGCCTGGACTGGGCAGGCGCGGTCGGCGTAGCGTAGAGTCCGCCAAGCCACGCAATCGTGGCCCTAACCAAGGGAGAGGGAGGTTCACCTAATGAGGATGCGGATTCTGTTCGCGTGCTGTGCCGCGCTCGCGGCGCTGATCATGACCTTGCCGTCGCTTGCGGCCAACAGCAGCAACGCGACGACGTGTACGGGCACCCTGGCGCCCGGCACCTATAAGCGGGTAGTCGTTCCGGACGGAGCGTCCTGCGTAACCTTCGCGGGGACTGTCACGATCAAGGGCGGCGTTTTCGTCGGAGCAGGCGCGACGTTCGTCCTCGGCAGCGAGGAGAACCCCGTCCACACGGGCACGATCTCGGGTGGCGTTCGTTCGCAGAACGCGGCCTCGGTGCAGATTCACTTCAGCACGATCAACGGAGGCGTCAATCTGACGGGTGGCGCGGGGCCGTTCGGGGGGCCGTTCGAGATCACGTGGAACACGATCGAGGACAGCGTGATCAACGGCTCCGCCAACATCACCGGCTATGACGGCTTCTGGCAGGGCTTCTTCCGCAACACCGTCAACGGCACCGTGAACTTCAACAACAACACCGTGATCGACCCCGACGGAAACGAGGTTCAGACGAACACGATCCACGGCAACCTGAACTGCTCGGGGAACACTCCTGCGCCGCACCAGGGCGACTCCGAAGGAAGCCCGAACAATGTGACCGGCCAGAAGACGGGACAGTGCACCGGGGTCGGGGTCTGATCGTCTCCGGGTAATCCCCGTTACGACGACGCGGGAGGAGCGGACTTGCACCCTCCTCCCCGCGCCAACCCTCTTGCTGCCGGGAGGTCAGTGCTAAACAAGCGGCGAGCGATTGACGGCTTCGCGCTCGCCTCGATCCACCATCGGAAGGATCGTGGCGGCCGTTGCGCCGCCCCCACCACCTGACCAGCCGAGTAGCCTCCGTTGCCGCAGGATGGAGAGCGACCCGACCGCCAAAGCACCGCTCGTCAGTGCCGTGCGGCCGTGAGCCGCGGAACGACGAGAACGCCGATGACGAGTGGCGCTGCCTACCGCGACATGGACGACGACCTGCTGGTGTTCTGCCCGGAGTGTCCGAAGGCGCATTTTGGCGCCACGTACCTGAAGTTGATCCACTTGAGTCTGTTGAACCCGGGCTGCCCGCGACCTAGAATCCGCCAGCAGGACGTCGCGGGGAGGGGTCGCATCGTCGGCCGTTTTTGAGCCGTGGACGCCTCGCGTAAAGCCCTGCTGGGCGCAGGTAAAGAGCAAACGAGAGAGGAGTTCATCTTTGAGACGTGTCAAATACCTGGTCAGCTTCGCCGTGGTCGTGGGTGTTGCCGCGAGTTGGGCGGCGTACGCACTGGGCTCGTCAACGTCCGCAGGACGTGGTGTCGTTGTCCTTGCCAAGGACAAGGGAGTCACGTTCGTCGCGAACAGATACATCCGGGACAACATGTTCTTCGCGCCTGGAACCGTGAACGTGAAGAGCGGCGATTCGTTGACGTTCAAGTTCGGTGATGCGAAAGCGATGGAGCCGCACACGCTCACGATCGTCAAGAAGAGCGATCTGCCGAGGACTAGCGCGCAGGTCGAGAACTGCAAGCCGTGCCAACGCTACGCGACGCCGCACCTGAAGAATCCCAAGGCACCACCGGATGAGCACAACCCGATCGTCCACTGGGTCCTGGACAAGGGTCAGCCCGGTCTCGACACCGTCGGCGACAGCATCGCCATCCAACAGCCCGGTCCGCACAGGAGCATCACCGCAAAAGTGAGCGCACCCGCTGGAAGCGTTCTCTACTTCGTGTGCGCCGTGCACCCTTGGATGCAGGGCAAGATCATCGTCCACTAGCACCAGCGGTTCGTGGGGAGCGGTCGAAGGCTGCTCCCCACCTCCGGAGTCACGCCGGGACCACTTCCGCGGCCACGACCTGACTATCGGACTAGCGCGCCAACTCAAACAGCTCGCCCAAGCGCGGTCGGCGCGGCCACACCGGCGCCTAGCTGCCGCGGCTCCGGTCCTCCGGCGAGGCATCCTCGGCCAGAGCGGCTTCAGGTGTGGCGGGATCGACGGCGTCCGCCCGGGCGAGCGCCTCCGCGCCTGCGGCCCGCTCCAACTCGGCCCGGCGCTCCTCCTGCCGCGCAGCGGCCTCGCGCCGGCCCGCCTCGGCGAAGCGGCCTTCGGCCTCTTGCCGGAGCCCCTGGGCTTCCGTCCGCCTCTCTTCGAGCCGCTCGTGACGGCGACTCCGGAGCGCGACGAGCGCCAGCACGACGGCGGCGACCACTCCCGCGGCGACGACGATCCAGACCCACGTGTCCACGCTTACGGAACGCTCCGCGGCGCCGCCGGGTTACGGACGAGCTCGAGATTCAGCCGACGTGCTCGAGCACGGAGATCCCGACGGCGAGCGCAAAGCCGAACGTCGTCAACAGGCCGACCTCGCGACCGCCGTACGCGAACGCCTCCGGCATCATCGTGTCGGCCAGCATCGTCAGGATCGCGCCGGCCGCGAAGCCGTCCACGACGGCAACCGCAGTTGGCGACGTGTGCTGGAAGATCCGGTAGCCCACGAGCGCCGCGAGCCCACTGACGAGCACGATCGCGACCCAGAGTCGGATGATCCAGCGCCGGGACCGGCCGCTGCGCTCGAAGCCGCTCGTCGCGCCCATCGACTCGGGCAGGTTGGAGAGGAAGACGGCGGCGAGCATCGCGAAGCTGACGCCCTCGCCGCTGAGCAGCGTCAGGCCGAGAGCGATCGATTCGGGAATCCCGTCCAGCACGATCCCGAGCGTGAGGGCGAGGGCCGACCCTCCGCCTCCGCTCGAGCTCTTCCGCTTCTCGCCTCCCATCCGGTCGATGATCGCGTCGCCGAGGTAGAAGCTGATCGCGCCGGCGCCGAGGCCGAGCGCGACCTTCCAGTGGCCGTCGCCGCCCGCCGCCTGGACGGCCGGCGCGACGAGCTCGAACGCGACCGCGCTGACCAGGACGCCCGCGCCGAAGGCCATCACGAGCCCGAGCGTCCGCCGTCCGATCGGTCTCCACATGACGAGCAGCCCCCCGATCAGCAGCGAGGACGCGGCCACTGCCCCCCAGAGAAATGCGGAGCCTATGCCGACCTCACCCGCATTCCGACGTAGTCTCACGCAGCGCTAGGCTCAGCGCATGAGCCTCGAGTCGGTCGAAGTCGTCGTCCGCGGCTACCGCGCGTTCATCGACGGCGACTTCGAGGCGATCGCGGAGCTGCTCGATCCCGACCTCGAGTGGTACCCGCTCGACGCGGGGCCCCTGTCGTTCGTCGACCACGAGGACGCCCTGTCGGTCGTGGCCGAGCGCTACCGCGAGCAGTACCGGGTCGAGCTCGAGCGCTGCGTCGGCGTCGGCGACCAGGTCGTGGTCGGCTTCCGCGCCTCGAAGGAGAGCCGGGACGCCGACGATCCGCGGCCGCTCCAGTCGCGGCGGAAGTTCAGCGTCGAGCGGTACTACGCGGTCGTGACGATCCGCGACGGCCACGTGGTCCGCGTGCAGGACTTCCCGCACCTCCAGGCCGCCTTCGCCGCGGCCGGGATCGAGGACGAGGCCTAGCGGCCGAAGAGCGAGCGGAAGAATCCCTTCCGCTCGGGCTCGGGCTCGGGTTCCGGCTCAGGCTCAGGCTCGGGCTCGGGTTCTGCCTGCGCCTCCGGCTCCGGGATGTCAGACACCGGTGGACTCGGCTCCGGCGCGTCGATCGGAGTGTCTGACACTGCTTCCGCGGTGTCGGGCTCGACCTGGGCCTCGGGCTCGGCGTCCGGCGCGGCCTCTTCTTCCGGCTGCAGCAGGGCGCCCGCCCCGCGGCTTCGGGCACGCTCCAGGTCGCCGCGAAGGGCCGCGCGCATGTCCTCGATCTGGCTCCTCTCCTTCATCGGCCGCTTCTTCTCCGCGGCGGCGGAGAGTCCTACGCGTCGATCTCGTGCAGCAACGGGCCCGTGTCCAGCGGCTCGAAGCCCAGGCGCCCCGCGATCTCCTCGCTCGTCGGCTTGGTGCCTTCGCGGAAGAGGTCGCGGAGCCGCTCACCCGTCTTCGGGCTCCGCCACCAGTCATCGCCCACCCCCTCGATCAGCCGGGCGCGCAGCTGGGCAGAGCGGATCCAGGCGCGGAGGTAGTCGGCCGAGTAGAAGCCGCCGTCCATGTCGGAGAGGTAGCCGTCGGAGCGGTAGCGCACGCCGATCGCGCCGCCCAGCCGCTCGGCGTAGCCGTCCGCAGTGCCTCCGTCCTCGGAAAACCGCCCCCAGAACTCGAGCTCGAACTCGAGCTTGGCCGTGTAGCGGCGGAAGAGCAGCGCCTCGAGGAACGTCGTCGCCTCCGCGTTTTCGGCCGCCTCCTCGTCGGAGAGGCCGAAGTGGAGCGCGTGCCACCCAGGCTCGCGTGAGATCGCCTCGACGATGTACGAGTAGATCTCGGTCAGGGCGTGGTCACGCGCGAGCCGGCGGAATGTGTACGGGAGGGCGGGGTCGCAGCCGGCGTAGTGCAGCGCGTGCCCGGCCTCGTGCAGGAATGCCTGGTAGTCATGGAGCCCGCCCTGCGCACGCGTGATCAGGTGGACGACCTGCGGCGGGTCGGAGGCGATTACGCACGCGCGCGGCGCCTTTTGCGGCCGCTCGTCGAGGTCCGGCCTGATGTTCGAGTCGCCGGCGAGGTTGAACCCGAGCGCCTTCAGGGTCTCCAGGCAGACGTCCGTCGCCCGCTCCTTCGTGTAGATGGCCTCGAGCGGCGAGAGCCGGCGGACGTACGACATGTGGTGCGACCACGGCCGCTCGTCGCGCTCCGGCCCGAGCACCCGATCGAACCAGGTTTCGCGCAGGCGGAGGAATGCTGGCTCGTTCACCTCGCGCGCCCGCGCGAGCTCCTCCGCCAGCGGCCGGAGGAGGATGCCCTTCTCCTCCTCGTTACGCGCGACCGAGTCCGGCTCCCCGGACAGCTCGGCGGAGAGCTCCTCGGCCTCCCGCAGGAGCTCGAGGCGCTCGGCGTTGAAGACGACGGTCGCCTCGGCGTGGAGCGTGCCGAGCTCCTCGCGCGCGCCGTAGTCGTCCGTGACGGCGAGCCGCGCCTGCGCCGCACGCAGCGGCAGCTCCTCCCCACGGAAGCTCACGCGCGTGGCGAGCTCCTTGTTCTCCAGGGCGTCCTCGCGCTCGACGAGCTCCGCCGAGACGATCCCGCCCTCGCACACCTTGCGCAGGCGGTAGAGCTGCTCGCGCACGTCGCCGCTCGCCTCGCGCTCCACCTCCCACAGCGACTCGAGCTGCTCGCGCGTGAAGAGATCGGCGTAGCGCGCGACGATCTCCGCCTGCTCGGAGACCTCCTTCTCGCCGACCCGCACCGCGCGGCCCTCCTCCGACCGCTCGAACAGGTACCGCCGCAGGCGCTCCTCGAACTCGACCGGCGCGTAGACCCCTGTGGTCGTCACGCCGCGAATCTACCTGGCCGGGTCGACCAGACGGGCGACCGTCTCGCTGAGCTTCTCGATCCCCAGCGGCTTGACGAGCACGGCGTCGGCGAGCTCGCGCAGCTCGGGGATGATCGCCTCGGAACCCGTGAAAAGCGCAACCGGCGGTCGCGTGTCCCCGAGACTCGCGAGCAGCTCCCTCCCATCGCCTTGGCCGACGTGCAGGTCGAGCAGGATCGCGTCGACGGGCCCGGCGGCGAGCGCGGTGCGCGCGTCCTCGATCGAGGCCGCGTCGAGCACGTGGTAGCCGTCGAGCTCGAGTTTGATCCGACAGAGAATCCGGAGCGACTCGTCGTCGTCCACGACCAGCACGGTCTTTCCCCCACCGATTGCCGCCATCGGCGGGGCGAGTCTAGCGTGCCGGGCGGCGATATCATCGCGTCGTTGAGGCCGAGTCCCGGAACCAGCGCCGCCCGGCAGTACGCCGGCACCATGGCGGGCTTCTGGAGCGGGCTCTCTCGGACCCTCCACGGGCTCGAGACGCTCGCCTCCGATCCCGGCCGGCTCGACGCGGACGCGGTCGGAGCGCTGCGCAGCCTCCAGTACCGGCTCCACTGGTCGAGCGAGCTGCTCGCCGGGGTGGAACCGCCGGCGGGTGCGAGGTCCGCGCACGCCGAGCTCGCCGACGCGCTCGTCGACGCGCGCGACGCGACCGGCGAGTTCGCGGATGCGGTCGAGGCGGGCGACGGCGCCGCGTCGGCGCTCCTGCTGGAGTGGCGCGGCGCGCTGTTCCGCGTGCGGCTCGCGCGCGGACGGCTCTCGATCCGCCCTCCCCGCGCGGCAGCTCCGCCGGCGGCCGACGGTTTTCCGGTCGCGGCAGCGATCGCGACCGCGCTCACGGTCGCCGGCGTCGCCGCCTTCACGGCCGGTGCAGTACTCGTCCTCTGGCCGGTCTGGGCCCTAGGGCTCGCCCTGGTCGCGAGCGGTTATCTCGCCTACCGTCCGTAACCTCCGGCCCGGCCGGGCCGTTCTAACCGTGAAATGGGAAAAATCGGCGCTGAGCTTCGGCGTGGCTTGCCGCTGCCGCGGCCCACGCCTCGTTTTCGGCGACGGGCCTGGAAGGAGTTCCAGCGGGCCCTCGACCCGCTTGCGCGGCCTAGGCCGTTTCCGCCTGCGCGGCCCTGAGCCGCGCCAGCGTCTCGTCGCGGCCCAGCAGCTCGATGCTCTCGAAAAGACCCGGTGAAACCTTCGAGCCCGTGACAGCGATCCGGATTGGCTGGAACGCCTGCCTCGGCTTCTGGCCGAGGCGGTCGGCGAGGCCGCGTAGCGCCGCCTCGATCGCCTCCGCGGTGAACGGCTCGAGCTCGGCAAGCGTGTCGGTGGCCCCAGCGAGCACGTCGGCGTCGAACTCGCCGCGGTCGTAGCCGCTCCCGGAAGGGACAAGCCTCCGGCCTGTCCCGTCCCGTTCGAAGAGGAACCCTGCGAACTCCGGGAACTGGCCGAGCCGCTCGATCTTCTCGTGGACGAGCGGCGCAGCGGCGCGGATCCGCTCCTCCGGCCAGCCGAAGCCCTGCTCGCGCAGGTAGGCGACCAGGCGATCGGCGTACTCCTCCGGCGGCAGGGCACGCAGGTAGACGCCGTTCATCCAGTCGAGCTTCTCGTAGTCGAGCGTGGCGGGGCTGGAGCCGACCCGGTCGAGCGAGAAGCGCTCGAGGAGCTCGTCCGGGCACATGATCGTCGTCTCGCCGTCGGGCGCCCAGCCGAGCAGCGCGAGGAAGTTCATCAGCGCCTCCGGGAGGTAGCCGGCGGCGCGGAACTCGTCGACGGAGGTGGCACCGTGCCGTTTGGAGAGCTTCTTCCCGTCGCCGCCGAGCACGTCCGGGACGTGGGCGTAGACGGGCGGCTCGTGGCCGAGCGCCTCGAGGATCCGGAGCTGTTTCGGCGTGTTCGAGACGTGATCGGAGCCACGGATCACGTGCGTGATCCGGTCGTCCATGTCCTCGACCGGGTTCGCGAAGTTGTAGGTCGGCCGGCCGTCCGAGCGGACGATGACGAGGTTCTCGAGCTGGTCGTTCGGGACCTCGATCCGGCCGCGGACGGCGTCCTCCCAGGCGGTGGCGCCCTCGTCCGGCATCCGGAATCGGATCGCGCCCTCGTCTTCGTACGCCTTGTCCTCGGCGACGAGCTGCCGGGCGAGCTCGCGGCAGCGGTCCATCGCCTCGAGCTGGAAGGTCGCGGGCCCGTCCCAGTCGATCCCGAGCCACTGCAGCGAGCGCTGGATCTGCTCGGTCGCCTCGGCGACCTCGCGGCTGACGTCGGTGTTCTCGATCCGCAGCAGGCACTCGCCCCCGCGCCCGCGCGCGAACAGCCAGTTGAAGAGGAATGTACGGACGCCGCCGATGTGCAGGAAGCCGGTGGGACTCGGTGCCATGCGGACGCGGACACTCATGGCGCAAGCGTAGTGGCCGCGTCGCGCCGCCTGATCGTCCAGACGGAGGGTACGAGGAGGATGCTCGTGTTCGAGACGAGGATCGCGCCGGTCGCGAGCCAGAGCGCGTTCGAGGTGCCGAGGCCGGCGGCGAGCGGACCGGCGACGGCCGTCCCGAGCGGCGTCAGTACGAAGGAGCCGAGGGCGTCGTAGGAGGAGACCCGTGACTGCGCGCGCTCGGGAACCTCGGTCTGGAGAATCGTGTACCAGAGCGTCAGGTGCACGGCGATCGCGAGGCCCGCCACGAACGAGGCGGCCGCGATCAGCCACGTCGGCGCGCCGGCGGCGAGCGCGACCAGCTGCAGGACGTAGAGCGTCGGCCAGAGGACGGCGGCGACGAGCGGTCGCGATGGGCGGTAGCGGTAGGCGACGGCCCCGCCCACGGCCGCGCCGAGGCCGTTCGCGGCGAGGATCGTCGCCCAGGCCCCTGCGCCGCCGAGCCGCTCCTTCGCCTCGAGCGGCCCGAGGACGATCCAGAACATGAAGAAGACGTTCCCGACCCCGAAGAGGACGACCGACGTCCAGAGCCACGCGCGGGAGACGAACTCCCGCCAGCCGTCGCGCAGCTCCTGGAAGAAGCGCGACCTCGGCACGATCGCCGTGCGCGGCGCGAGAACGATCCGGTCGAGCAGCAGCGCCGCGAGGACGAACGAGCAGGCGTCGATCAGCAGGGCGGTCCCGGGGCCGGCGGCGACGACGATCGCGCCGCCGAGCGCCGGCCCGAGCACGAAGAGCAGGTTGCGCGTCATGCCACGGAGCGCATTCGCCTGCTGGAGGCGCTCGGGGCTCACCGTCTGTGGGACGAGCCCGACCTCGGCGGGGGCGACGAAGCCCTGGCCCGCGCCGTAGGCACCCTGAAGGCCGGCGAGGAGCGCGACGCTCGCGTGGCCGGAGAGGACGAATCCGGCCGTCGCAGCTTGCGCCCCGCCCTGCACGAGGGATGCGACCGCGAGCACGTGCTGGCGCGGGAGCCGATCCGCGAGGACGCCCCCGAAGAGCAGCACGGCGGCGTTCGCCGCCTGCCTCGTCGCGAGGACGATCCCGAGATCGGTCGCGCGGGCGCCGGGGAGGTCGAGAACGGCGAAGGCGAGCGCGATCCCGGCGACCGCGTCGCCGATCGTCGTGATCGTCGTCGCCGCGAAGAGCAGACGATACTGGCGCTCGACGAGTGGCCCCAGGCGCTCGCGTAGCGGGATCGTGGACACGGCCGGGTAGCGTACGACGGGTGTTACTCGGCGCCCACTGCTCGGGTGGGGTGAAGAAGGCTCTCGACCGCGCGACCGAGCTCGAGGTCGATTCTCTGCAGCTCTTCGTCCAGAGCCCGCGGGCGTGGCGCTTCCCGGATCACGACCCGGCCACTCTGGCGACATTCCGCGAGCGGCGGGAGGAGCTCGGGATCGGCGGCGTGCTGGTCCACTCGCTCTACCTGCTCAACCTGGCGAGCCCGAACGAGGAGTTCTACGGCAAGAGCGTCACCACCCTCTGCTCGACGATGGACGCCGCGGGCGCGATCGGCGCGGACGGCGTCGTCTTCCACGTCGGCTCGCACCAGGGCGCGGGGTTCGAGGCCGGGCTCGAACGGGCCGTGCCGGCGCTCGTCCAGGCGTCGGAGCGGTCGAGCGAGACCACGTGGCTGCTGATCGAGAACTCCGCCGGTGCGGGCGGCACGATCGGGCGCTCGATCGAGGAGCTCGCGACGCTGTACGACGCTGCGGGACGACATCGCCGCCTCGGCGTCTGCCTCGACTCGTGCCACCTGTGGGTCTCGGGCTACGACGTCACCGACCGGGGTGCGCTCGACGCCGTGCTCGACGAGCTGGACGAGCGGATCGGACTCGACCGCCTGCGCGCGCTGCACGTGAACGACGCGCAGGCGCCGCTCGGCTCGAACCGCGACCGCCACGCGAACATGCTCGAGGGGTTGATGGGCGAGAAGCTCGGCGTCTTTCTCGGCCACTCGAAGCTGCAGGACCTGCCCGCGGTCCTCGAAGTGCCCGGCCCGGACAACCACGGTCCCGACAAGGGCGAG
>JBKPRD010000015.1:0-6692 GCA_046734415.1 Actinomycetota bacterium
GCCTGGGAAGCGAGTGCCTGGATCACCACCGGCACTCTCGCCGCTCTGCTCTGGATCGTCCTCTTCATCTTCCTCGGCATCAAGACCCTGCGGAAAGGCCACTGGGTGATGTTCCTGATAGGGATCGTGCTGCCGATCTTCTGGATCATCGGCGCACTCATCCCCGCCCGACGCTGAGGCTGCCGGAACCCTTTCCCTTTTCGTGAGCCCTGTCAGTAACTACAGAGTTGTATTCATCCCTGACTGGCTTCTCGAGCGACAGTGCACTCCCCCAAGCGAGGGCAGTTGGGGTCATGCATCGAGTCGGAGCACGACCTCGTCCGTCTCCTCGTTGCGCCCATGGGCGAACCCGCGCCCTTCGCCCACGATGAGAAAACCGCACTTCGTCAACACACGGATCGACGCGGCGTTGTCGCTCGCTGCGCGAGCGTAAAGAGGACGGGTTGCCTCCAGCTGCAAGAACTCTTGTAGAGCACGCGTGGCAATGCCGCGGCCCCAATCTTCACGGCCTATCCAATAGGTGACCTCGCGGTGACCCTCCAAGTCGAAGCTCCCAATGTGACCCACGACTCGACCGTCGATCTCAACGACCCTGTTCGTCGTAGAGCCGTCGCCCTTCAGCCGCGCCCACCGTTGCTCGAAGGCGGTTCGATCATCGGGGTCCGGCGAAGTGAACGCGGCCATCCGTATCGCGTCGCGATCCGTCGAGTGCTCGAACAGCACGCTGAGATCACGATCTTCGATTTCGCGAAGGACAAGCTGTCCCGAGCCCTCCCACACGGCGTTAACGCTAGCGGCAGTCTGAGATACCGCCCTCCTCTGCTGTAAACGTCGTGACGCTATCGCCCCGCAACTCGGGGGAGATTCGCGAACACCGACCCCTCTGCGCCAGCGGATCGTGTCGGGAGAGAACGGCAGCGTGAACGGCATCCGGTTCGCTTTACGGAGCGGCTTGCCCTTGCGCAGGACGCGATAGTGCCCCGGCGTCGCCTCGACCGTGAGGCCGACAGCCTCGAGTCGGCGGATGAACTCGCGAACGTCCTTCCTCATCTTCGGCTCGGATTCCGGACGAGGATCAGCTTGCCAGCTTCGGGTTCGACCGTCCTTGGTGCGAGACCGCCAGCACCCCTCTCGCCGCCGGCCTCGGCGCGATGGATGCGGACGAACCCTCCTGGACGATGTCCTCGGCCTCGCTGACGCTGCTGACCATCCGGTGAGCGATCGAGAACAGCAACGGCCTGAGCTTTTCGTACGGCGCTTCGGTGCGCATGGCCTCTGAGACGAGATAACACGCGCCGCTCTACTTCAACGAGCGCTACGAAAGCCGCTACGGGCTGCACGCGACCCAGCTGTTCGACCTTCAGCGCAGCAGGCGCGAGAGCCGGCGGTCCTTGAGCACCCGCCCGCCGGTCTGGCACTGCGGGCAGTAGTAGATCGTGTGCTCCTCGTAGTCGACCCGGGCGATCGGCGCGCCGCAGTCGGGGCACGGCTCGCCGAGGCGGTTGTGGATCCGGTAGACGGTCGCGTTCTTCGCGCCGCGCTCGCGCAGCTCGAGCCCGCGCGCGAGCTCCTCGTCGATCGCCGCCGCCAGCCGATCGACCTCCTCCGGCGAGAGCTCGGTCGAGAGCGCGAACGGCGAGAGCCGCGCGCGCTGGAGGGTCTCGTTCGCCCACGCACGGCCGATCCCCGCGATCGCGCGCTGATCACGGAGCAGCGAGTGCAGCCGCCGCGAGTCCGCCGCCAGGATCCGACCGAGCCGCTCCGCGCCGAGGCCGAGCGCCTCGGGGCCGAGGTGAGAGAGCTCCGTCTCGGCCGCCTCCGGCGTCAGCAGCCACACGCCGGCGCGCTTCTTGGCCCCGGCCTCGGTCAGCACGAGCTCGCCGCCGCCCTCGAACCGCAGCCGGAACGCCGGAGTCTTCGGCCCAGCCTCACCCGCCCGCAGGTACCGCAGCCGCCCCGCCGACATCAGGTGCACGAGCAGCACGAGCTCGCCGTCCTCGGTCGGGAAGAGGAGCCGCTTCCCGCGCCGCTCGGCGCCCGCGAACCGCCGCCCCTCGAGCGCCGACAGCGGCGGGTCGAAGGTCTTCAACGTCGCGATGTGCGCGGGGCCGGCACGCTCGACCGGAAACGCGCGCACGGGATCGTCGAAGGCCCGCCGCAGCGCCTCCATTTCCGGGAGCTCAGGCACGTACGCTCTTCCGCATGGACCCGATCAGGGTAACCGTGAGACGGGGCCCGGTGGTCGAGGCGGTCCACAGCGTGCACGCGGTCGCCGTCGAGGGCGGCCGCGTCGTCGGCAGCGCCGGCGACCCGGAGCTCGTCACCTTCTTCCGCTCGTCGTCGAAGCCCATCCAGGCGCTCCCGCTCGCGCGCGAGCGCCGCGACGTGACCGACGTCGAGCTCGCGATCGCCTGCGCGTCGCACCGCGCGGCACCCGAGCAGCTCGACGCCGCCGCGAGCCTGCTCGCGAAGGCGCCTGCGACCGAGGACGACCTCGAGTGCGGGCTGCAGGAGGGGCGCGGCCCGAGCCGGCTGGCGCACAACTGCTCCGGCAAGCACGCCGGGTTCCTCGCGGTCTGTCGCGGGCGGCGCTGGCCCACGCAGGGCTACCGGCTCGCGAAGCACCCGCTGCAGCAGCTCCTCCGCGAGGAGGTCGCAGCCGCGGCCGAGCTGCCCCCGGATGCGATCCCCACCGCCGTGGACGGCTGCGGTGTGCTCACGTTCGCCCTGACGCTCGAGCGCATGGCGCACTCGTTCTCGCGCCTCGCCCAGCTCGAGGGAGGTCCGCCGGTTGCGGCGGCCATGACGGCGCACCCCGAGCTGGTCGGCTACGAGCACGGCGCGAACGACACCGAGCTGATGCGCCTGCGCCCGGGCTGGATCGCCAAGGGCGGAGCCGAGGGCCTGATCTGCGCCGCCTCGCCGGACGGCCTCGGCGTCGCGCTGAAGGCCGAAGACGGCGCGATGCGGGCGCTGTGGCCCGCACTCGCAGCGTTCCTCGAGCTCGACGAGGAATGGGGCACCGTCCCGGTCGAGAACAGCCGCGGAGAGGCCGTGGGGGAGATCGCCGCCGCATGACGCCGCTGCTGTTGGCCGCCGCGCTGGCCTGGGCGACCGCTGCTCCGATGCCCGAGCCTCGGACCGAGGTGGCTGCCGCCGTCGTGCGGGGCGAGATCGCGGTCGTCGGCGGACTGACCGCAGGCGGTGCCCCCTCGCCGCGTGTCGACCTCTACTCCCCGGCCGCCGATCGCTGGAGTCGGCTGCCGGATCTCCCGGCCGCCGTCCATCACCCGCTCGCCGCCTCCGACGGGCAGCGGCTGTACGTCGTCGGCGGCTACGGCAACCCGATCGGCGGCGGCGGCCCGACACGGGCCGCCTACGTCTTCGACCGGGGCGCGTGGCATGCGCTTCCGCGGCTGCCCGAGCCGCGCGCCGCCGGCGGCGCGGCGGTCGTCGGCGGCAAGCTCTACGTCGTCGGCGGCAGGGGCGCCTCCGGGCTCGGCCGCCACGCCTTCGCCCTCGACCTGAGGACGCGCCGCTGGCAGATCTTCCCGGCGCCGACGCCGCGCGAGCATCTCGCCGTCACGGCCGCGGGTGGGAGGATCTACGCCGTGGGCGGACGTAAGGCCGGCTACGACACGAACCTCGCCACGTTCGAGGTCTGGAGCCCGGGCGCGAGACGGTGGACCCGTCTCACGCCGCTGCCGAACCCGCGCGGCGGGACGGGGGCGGCCGTGGCCTCGGGGTCGATCGTCTCAATGGGCGGCGAGGCGCCGTCCGGGACGATCCGATCGGTCTACGCCTACAGCCTCACGACGAGACGCTGGCGCCGCCTGCCCGACCTGCCGACCCCCCGCCACGGCCTCGGCGTCGTCGCGGTCGGGACGCGCGTATATGCGATCGCGGGCGGTCCGCAACCCGGCCTCACGGTCAGCGACGCCAACGAGTTCATCGACCTCACATGAGAGTGGTCGGCCTGGCGGCACTCCTGCTCGTCACGGGCTGCGGGGGCTCGCGGCCGGTGGAGCAGACGACGCTCGTCGCGGCGCTCGGCGACTCGATCACCGCCGGTTCCCCCGGCTACGACCCGGACCCGCGCCAGCGCGACAACCTCGGCTTCGGCGCCGACGAGAAGAGCCAGTGGGAATACTGGGCCCAGCGGAAGCATCCCGAGCTCAGGTTCCGGAACTGCGGCGTCTACGGCGAGCGCACCGACGAGATCGCCGAGCGGCTCGAGGAGTGCGCGAAGGGCGCGCGGATCCTGGTCGTTCAGGGCGGGATCAACGACATCGCGCAGGGCCGCCCGGTCGAGACGGCCGCAGACAACCTCCGCGCGATGGTCGAGCACGGACAGCGGCTCGGCCTGCGGGTGGCCGTCGCGGAGCTCCTCCCGTGGAACAACGGCTACCCCGAGGCCGACCCGAAGATCCGGCGCCTGAACGAGCTGATCCACGCGCTCGCCCGCGCCGAGCACGCGCCGGTGCTGCCGTTCTACCGGACGCTCGAAGATCCCGCGCGGCCGGGCCGGATGAGGGAGGAGTGGACCTCCGACGGCGACCATCCGTCGGTGGAGGGCTACCGGCTGCTCGGCGAAGACGCCTTGCCCCTCCGCCTGATCCGCTAGCATCCGACCGTTCCCTGCGACCAAGGAGGTGGCACAGATGACCAAGACGCTTGCTCATTGCCTCCGGCGCAGGGCGCTCACCTAGCTCTTTTCGCGCGCTGCGCCAGACGTGTCCCGGGCCACACGGCCCTACTCGTGCACGCGCGAAAGGAGAAACAACGTTGCTCGATTCACTCGGCTGGACGCCAGCCCTCGAAGACCAGTTCGCCCCGCATGCCGCCGACGGCCTCGAGCCCGCGCGGGTCGCCGTCGAGCACCGGGGCGCCTACCTCCTCTACACCGCGCGGGGCGAGGAGCCGGCGGAGCTCGCCGGCCGGCTCCGCCATGCCGCGACCGCCCGTGGAGAGCTGCCCGCGGTCGGCGACTGGGTCGTCGTCTCGGCGACGGATCCCGCGCTCGTCCACGCCGTGCTGCCGCGCCGGACGAAGTTCTCACGGCTCGCCGCCAGCGACCACGGCCAGACGGTCGAGCAGGTCGTCGCCGCGAACGTCGACGTCGTGTTCCTCGTCGCCGGTCTCGACGGCGACCTCAACCTGCGTCGGCTCGAGCGCTATCTCGCGCTCGGCTGGGAGAGCGGGGCGGAGCCGGTCGTCGTCCTGACGAAGACCGACCTCTGTTCCGACCTCGACTCGCTGGTCTACGGCGTCGAGTCCGTCGCGATCGGCGTCGCCGTCCACGCCGTCAGCAACGTGACCGGAGAGGGCGTCGACGACCTGCGCGCCTACTTCACCGGCGGCCGAACCGTCGCAGCGCTCGGCTCCTCGGGCGTCGGCAAGTCGTCGCTCGTCAACCGGCTCGCCGGCCTGGAGCTGATGGCGACGGGAGAGGTTCGCGCCGACGGCCGCGGCCGGCACACGACGACGAACCGCCAGCTGCTCCGTGTCCCCGGCGGCGGCCTCTTCCTCGACACCCCGGGGATGCGCGAGCTTCGCCTCTGGGAGTCGGAGGACGGGCTCGCCCAGACGTTCGACGACGTGGCCGCTGCGGCCGCCCTCTGCCGCTTCGCCGACTGCTCGCACGAGCGCGAGCCGTGCTGCGGCGTCCGGTCGGCGCTCGCCGACGGCACGCTGAGCCGCGAGCGCTGGCAGAGCTGGCAGAAGCTCCAGGCCGAGCTCCGGCACCTCGCGGTCAAGCAGGACGCGCGGCTGCGGTCGGAGGCGAAGAAGGAGATCCGCCGGCGGGCCCGCGGCCGGCGGAAGGTGACCTGGTGAGGATGCACGCGGACGAGCTCGAGATCGACGAGGCGCTCGTTCGTCGGTTGCTCGCCGAGCAGTTCCCCGACTGGTCGGACCTGTCGCTCAGCCTGGTGGAGCCCGCGGGGACGGTCAACGCGATCTTCCGTCTCGGCGCCGGGTTGTCGGTGCGGCTCCCTCGCCGCCGGGGGCGGACCGAGCCCGGCGGCAAGGAGCTCGACTGGCTGCCGAGGCTCGCGCCTCTGCTCCCCCTCGAGCTGCCCGTCCCGGTCGCTCAGGGGCGCCCCAGCGGCGAATATCCCTGGTTCTGGGACGTCCACACCTGGGTCGAGGGCGAGACCGTCCCCGTGGAGGAGATCGACGTGGTCCGGGCTGCGCGCGACCTGGCGGCGTTCGTCGGAGGACTTCAGCAGGCGGATCCGGCGGGTGCGCCGCCCGGGCGTGGCATCCCACTCGCCGACCGTGATCCGGAATTCCGCCATTGGGTCGCGCTGTTCGACGGCGACGCCGCTTTGGTGACGGCGGCCTGGGAGCGAGCGCTCGCGGCGCCGCCGTGGGAGGGCGCGCCCGTCTGGCACCACGGGGACCTCGACGTGCGGAACTGGCTCGTGCGGGATGGATGCATCCGCGGCGTGATCGACTGGGGCTCGATGGGCGTCGGCGACCCGGCCTGCGACGTGATGGTGGCCTGGAAGCTCCACTCGAGCGCTGCGCGTGACGCGTTCCGCGAAGCGCTGCCGACGGACGACGCGACGTGGGAGCGAGCCCGCGGCTGGGCCGTCTCACAGGCGGTCGCCGCGCTCGCCTACTACACGCCGGAGAACAACCCGACCCTGTACGGCGAAGCCGAGCATTGGGTCGCAGCGGCCCTCGCG
>JBKPRD010000016.1:0-7096 GCA_046734415.1 Actinomycetota bacterium
TGCACTGCCGCGACGACCAGCCCGAACGCGACCAGCTCCGAGACGGCGACCCCGACGATGATCGACGCCGCCTCGCGCGAGCCGGCGTACCGCCAGATCCCCTGGTAGAGGCCGAGGACGATGAAGGCGAGGTAGCGCGCGACGAGGATCAGCGGCAGCGCGACGCCGAAGACGTGGCGTTCGTACGGCGTCCCGGTCCCCTTGACGAGCAGCAGGTACGAGACGCCGAACGAGAGCGAGATCAGCACAAAGTCGACCAGCACCTCGAGCAGCCGGCGCCGGTGCAGGACGATCGTGCGCAGCATCCAGCCGCCGCGGACGACCTCCTCCTCGTCCTCGCGCTCGAGGTCGACGAGGAAGCCCGCGAACTGCACGAGCAGGACGAAAGTGACGAGCACGCCGACGAGCGTGATCCGGTAGTCGCCAAGGACGCTGTAGGCGAGGCTTGTTGCGCCGAGCGCGGCTGCGATCGCCGCCAGCAGCACGACGGCGCGGTGCTGCGTCAGGCCGCCGCGTACGAGCCGGTGCGAGCTGTGGTCCTTGCCGCCCTGGTGGATCGGCCGCCCCTCGACGATCCGCGTGATTGCGACGAGGCCGGTGTCGAGGATCGGAATCGCGAGCACGAGCAGCGGCAGGACGAGCGTCGCGACGGTCGTCTCGGCGACCTTCCAGCTCGTCGCCAGCCCGAGTGCACCCAGCGTGAAGCCGAGCACCTGGCTGCCGGAGTCGCCCATGAAGACGGCCGCCGGCCGGCCCGGCCGGAAGTTGAACGGCAGGAAGGCGAGCGTCGTGAGGGCGAGCGCGAGCGAGAGGACGAGCAGGAGCCGCTCCTCGTGGACGGTGACGGAGTCGATCGCGAAGAACGTCGCCGCGATCACCGCGAGCGACGCGGCGAGGCCGTCCATGTTGTCGAGCAGGTTGAAGGCGTTCGTCATCCCGACGAGCCAGAGCACGCCGAGGCACGCCGCGACGACGTCGTTGCCGACGATCTCGACCGAGAGCCCCGTCGTCAGGACGATCGCCGCCGCTCCGAACTGCGCGCCGAGCTTCACGATCGCGGGCAGCGAGTAGACGTCGTCGATCAGCCCCGCCAGGAACAGAAGACCGGCACCGGCGAGGATGCCGAGCAGTTCCTCGCGGCCGTGGAAGCCCCCGACCGCGACCGCCGCCAGGATTCCGCCCGCGAGCCCGGCGAAGAGCCCGACGCCGCCGAACGTCGCGGTCGGGTGCGCGCTCCAGCGCTCGCCGGTCGGGTGGGCGACCAGCCGGTGGGCGAGCGGTGAGCGGAGAAGCGCCCAGATGACGATGGCGCTGATGGGCAGCGCGACGACGGCGGCAGCCGCACTCATCGCGACCAGCGTAACCGAGCCGTGTTAGCGGTTGGTGTGGAGATACTGACAGCGTGATCCAGGCACTCGACGTCATGCGCTGCCCGGTCTGCCGCGGGCGGCTCGAGGAGGACGGCGGGCTTCGTTGCCGGGGCTGCGGCGCCCATTTCGACGTCGAGGACGGGATCCCGCGGATGCTCGACGACCGGCTGCCCGGGATCGCCGAGAAGCGCGGCGAGATCGAGGGGTGGGTGGCGATGGCGAAGGCGCAGGGCTGGTACGAGCCGGACGACGAACTCGACGCGAAGCTCCCGTTTCTCTGCCGCGACCTCGGCTGGAACGACAAGACCTGGCGCGCGAACGAGCATTCGTTCTCGCTCCTGCTCGAGCGCTACGTCAGGCCCGGCATGCGCGTGCTCGAGGTCGGCGCGGCGAAGGGCTGGGCCGCGCAGCACCTCGTCCCGCGCGGGGTGCAATACGTCGCCACCGACATCCTCGCCGACCCGAATATCGGGATCGGCCGCGGGGCCTTCTACGAGGGGCGCGTGGGGCCGTTCGCGCGCGTGCAGGCGGACGGGGAGCACCTGCCGTTCGCGGACGGCGCGTTCGACCTCGTCTACTGCGTGGCGGCGCTCCACCACGCGCTCGATCTGCAGCGGATGGTCTCGGAGCTCGCGCGCGTCACGCGGCGGGGCGGCGTCGTCGCGGCGCTGAACGAGGGAACGCGAGCGGTGCGGGCGAGCGGCGAGGTCGAGGACCAGGAGGAGGAGAAGGCGTACGGGATCAACGAGCACGTCCACACGCTCTACGCGTACCTCTGGGCGTTCCTGCGCGCGGGGCTCGTGGTCACCCGGGTCGAGCACGCCGAGGGTGACGGCGACCTCCGCCGGCGGCGGATCGGCGGCAAGCTGCGGCGCCTGCCGCTCGTCGGGCGGCAGGCGGCAACCTGGTTCGCGCAGACCTGCTACGGCTACTCGGGCGTAAGCCTGTTCACCCGCAAGTTCGTATGACCCTGTCCGTGAACTCCATGACGCGCGGCCCGGCCGACCGGGTCGCGGCGATGCTCGCGCTGTTCCGGCCGGTGGTCGACGAGATCGTCGTCGCGGTCGACGACCGCGCGGAGCCCGAGGTCGAGGCGGCGCTCGTCTCGGTCGCGGACAGGCTGCTGCGCTATCCCTACGACGAACCGGTCGACCGGCCGCTCGCCTGGATCCACGCCCGGTGCACCGGCGAGTGGGTGCTGACGGTCGACGACGACGAGATTCCGAGCCGCGGCCTGCTCGACGCGCTCCGCGAGCTGGCGAGCGCGCGCGACGTCACGCACTACTGGCTGCCGCGGCGCTGGCTCTACCCGACCGTCGACCGCTACCTGGACGCACGGCCGTGGCGGCCCGATTACCAGCCGCGGCTCGTGCTGAACGACCCTCGGGTCGTCTCGTTTCCGGCCGAGACGCACGTCCCGGTCGCCGCGATCGGGCCGTCGCGCTACCTCGACACGCCGCTCTACCACCTCGACACGGTGCTGAACTCGCGCGAGGCGCGCGAGGCGAAGGCGCGCCGGTACGAGCGTCTCCACCCCGGCAAGCGGATCGCCGGCCGGCCGATGAACGAGGCGTTCTACCTGCCGGAGCTCGTCGACCCGCCGGTCCGCGCTGTGCCGCCGGACGACCTCGCGCTGATCGCGGACGTGCTCGCCGCGCCGAGCCCGGCACCTGCCGAGTCCCAGGTCGAGGTCGGCACGCGCGAGGAGATCGACCGTTTCTGGAGCGGCGAGACGCTGTGCGACTACGACGCACGGCTCTCGCTGCTCGAGGACGTGCCGCCGCTGCGCACGGACGTCCCAGAGGCCGTCGACGTCCGGGTCGAGAACCTCGGCCGGGAGATCTGGCGCTGGAACGGCGAGATCAGGCTCGGCTCGCGCTGGCGCGGCGGCGAGATCGTGGTCGAGGGCCAGCATCGTCCACTCCCGGCCGACCTCGTGCCCGGCGGCGCCCTGATCGTCCCGCTGCCGCTGATCCCGCCGACCGCCGGCCGCTGGACGCTCGAGGCCGATCTCGTCCACGAGCACGTGCGCTGGTTCGACCGGCCGGTTCGCGTCGAGGTCGTCGTCGAGCCGCGGCGGCTCGTCGCCGTCCTCGATCCGGGGTCGGAGGACGGGCTCGCCGGAATCCTCGAATCGCTCGATCCCGAGGAGGAGCCGCTCGTCGTCACCGAGCAACCGGACGAGGTCGCCCGTCGGTTCGCCGGGAGGATCGGCCTGCCGTCGGAGCTGGACGGCGCCGACCGGCTCGTGGTGCCGGTGGAGCTGGTGCGCCAGGGCCGGCGGCGACCGCTGCTCGCGCTCGTCCGCACCGCGCAGAAGTTGGGCATCCCCGTCGAGGCGACGACGGGCGAGCCGCTCGGCCGGGCGGCGATCGCTCGGCGGAAGGCGTGAACGTGGAGGAGGCCTACCGCGGCCGGCGCGTGCTGATCACCGGCGGGCTCGGCTTCATCGGCTCGAATCTCGCGCGCCGCCTCGTCGAACTCGGCAGCGACGTGGTCCTCGTCGACTCACTGATCCCGGAGTACGGCGGCAACCGCGCGAACATCCGCGGGATCGAGGACCGGGTGACGGTGAACATCTCCGACGTCCGCGACGAGCACAGCCTTCCGTCGCTGATCCGCGGGCAGGAGCTCGTCTTCAACCTCGCCGGGCAGACGAGCCACGTCGACTCGCTCCACGACCCCTACACCGACCTCGACATCAACTGCCGCGCGCAGCTCTCGATCCTCGAGACCGTCCGGCACGAGAACCCCGAGGCGAAGGTCGTCTTCGCGAGCACGCGGCAGCTGTACGGCCGGCCGCAGTACCTGCCCGTCGACGAGCGCCACCCGCTCGCCCCGGTCGATCCGAACGGCGTCAACAAGGTGGCCGGCGAGTGGTACCACCTCGTCTACGGCGAGATCTACGGGCTGCGCTGCACGGTGCTGCGACTGACGAACACCTACGGCCCGCGCATGCGCGTCAAGGACGACCGCCAGACCTTCCTCGGGACGTGGCTGCGGCTCGCCGTCGACGGCGAGGAGCTGCTCGTCTTCGGCGACGGGACGCAGCGGCGCGACTTCACCTACGTCGACGACGCGGTCGAGGCCTTCCTGCTCGCAGGGGCGCACGAGGAGGCGGACGGGGAGGTCTTCAACGTCGGCGGCGAGCCGCCGGTGTCGCTGGCCGAGCTCGCCGAGCTGCTCGTCGACGTCGGCGGCGGCGGGTCGTGGCGGCTCGTGCCGTTCCCGGAGGAGCGGCGGACGATCGACATCGGGGACTACTTCGCCGACGACTCGAAGATCCGCGGGCGGCTCGGCTGGCAGCCCTGGGTCGGCCTGCGCGAGGGCCTCGAGCGGTCGCTCGCCTACTACCGCGAGCACGGCGCGGAGTACCGGTGACAGTGCCGTTCCTCGATCTCGGCCGCGGCGTCGCGGCGATGCGCGAGGAGCTCGACGACGCGTATGCGACGGTCCTCTCGCGCGGGCGGTTCGTCGGCGGCCCGTCGCTGGAGCGGTTCGAGGAGCGGTTCTCTGACTTCTGCTGGGCGCCCTTCGCCGTCGGCGTCAACTCGGGGACGGACGCGATCGCGCTGGCACTGCGCGCGCTCGGAGTCGGGCCCGGCGACGAGGTGATCACTGCCGCCAACACCTGCGACGCGACCGTGACCGGGATCGCAGCGGCCGGAGCGACGGCGGTTCTCGCCGACGTCGACGACCGCACCTGGACTCTCGACCCCGAATCCGCGAAGAGCGCCGTGACGAAGCGGACGCGCGCGATCGTGCCCGTGCACCTCTACGGGCAGTGCGCCGACGTCGCGCCGCTCCGCGAGCTCGGGCTGCCGATCGTCGAGGACGCGGCGCAGGCCCACGGTGCGGAGTACGAGGGAGAGCGGCGCGGCGAGCTGGCCGCGTACAGCTTCTACCCGACCAAGAATCTCGGTGCGCTCGGGGACGCGGGCGCGGTCGTCACCTTCGACCGGGAGCTCGCCGAGCGCATGCGGATGCTGCGCTCGCACGGCGAGCGCGCCGATGCGCGGGGGGTTGCGGTCACGGAGGGCGTGAACAGCCGGCTCGACGAGTTGCAGGCGGAGATCCTGCTGCGCAAGGTCGGGCGCCTCGACGAGTGGAACGAGCGGCGCCGGCAGCTGGCGGCGTTCTACCTCGAGCGGCTGGCTTATGCGGGCGTCGTGCTGCCGGTCGAGGCGGAAGGCCGGAGGCACTGCTGGCACCTGTTCGTCGTCCGGTCCGAGGATCGCGACGCGTTCCGCGCGCGGCTCCGCGAGCGGGGCGTCGAGACCCTCGTCCACTACCCCGAGCCAATCCACCGGCAGCCGGCGTACGAGCACCTGCCGCGGGTGGACGTGCCGGTGTCGGAGCGGCTCTGCCGGCAGGTCGTCAGCCTGCCGCTCTACCCGGAGCTGACGGACGCGGAGGCGGAGCAGGTGGTCGAGGCGGTGCTCGCCGCGTGAGTCTGCGCCGCCGCCCGGCCGCTCCGGCGCCGCCGCCGCCCGGGCCGCCGGAGGTGGTCGAGTGGGAGTACGTCCCCGAGGGCTGGTCGTACCCGGCGCGCGGCTGGGACGCCGAGGCAGTTGCCGACGCGTATGCGCGGAAGTGGCAGGACTACCTCGCTGCGATCGAGGCGCCGAAGCCGCTCGGCGTCCACCACGAGACTGCGGAGGTCCTGACCGGCGACGCGGGGGCGCACAACATGCTCGTCACCTTCGCCTACGTCGTGGCGCTCGCCGCCCGCGGGCGCAACCGCCTCTCGGTGCTCGACTGGGGCGGCGGATTCGGCCACTACCACGCGCTCGCGCGTTCGGTGTTCCCGGACCTGGAGCTCGACTGGCACGTCAAGGAGACTCGGGCCGTCGCCGCACACTGCCGCGCGATCAACGTGTCTGTTGTCTCTGTGGACAACGGCTCCGCGCTCGAGCGGCGCTACGACCTCGTCGTCGCGAGCTCCTCGCTGCAGTACGCCGAGGACTGGCGCGGGCTGCTCGAGCGGCTCGCCGCCGTCGCCGAGCGACACCTCTACGTCGCGCGCGTCCCCGTCGCGCTCAGCGCTCCCTCCTTTGTGGTGGTGCAGCGGCCGTACGTCCACGGCTACGACACCGAGTACCTGGGCTGGGTGCTGAACCGGGACGAGCTGCTCGCCGCGGCGCCGCCCCTCGGGCGCGAGTTCCTGCTCGACGCCCGCTTCTCGGCCCCGGGCGCGCCGGAGGACCCGGTCGACCACCGCAGCTTCCTGTTCAATCGGTAGGAGAAGACCGTGTCGATCTACGCCGACCTCTACCGCTACCGGGAGCTCTTCGGGAACCTCTTCCGGCGCGACCTGCAGACCCGGTACAAGGGCTCGGCGCTCGGCGTCCTCTGGTCGCTGATCAACCCGCTCGTCCTGATGGGCATCTACGTGCTCGTCTTCTCGCTCCTGTGGAAGGTCGCGCAGGTACCGCACTACGCCCTCTACCTGCTCGTCGGGCTGACCGTGTGGTTGTTCTTCTCGTCGTCGCTGACGACATCGTCCAGGTCGCTGCTCGACAGCGCCGCGCTGATCCGGAAAGTGCGCTTCCCGCGGCAGCTCGTGCCGCTGTCGGTGGTCGCGACGCAGCTCGTCGCCTTCGTGGCGATGTTCGTCGTCCTCGTCGTGGTCAACCTGATCGTCCTCCCCGAGACGCGGGACGTGTTCCTGGTCGCGGTTCCGATCGCGGCGGTCGAGGTCGCGTTCGTCGCGGGGGTGTCGCTCG
>JBKPRD010000017.1:0-5829 GCA_046734415.1 Actinomycetota bacterium
GGAGCAAGCGGTGTTCTCGGCCGCGCCACGCTGCCGCACCTCGACCGGCATGACGTCGTCGCACTGACACGATCACCGGAGAAGCTGCAGCTCCTCCGCGAGCTCGGCGCGGAAGCCGCCCTCTGTGACGTCTACGACGCCTTAGCGCTTCTCCAAGTCGCGCAGCGTGCGAGACCACAAGCGGTCGTCAACTTTGTCACCGACTTGGCCGAGGCGTCGGCCGCTGCGAACAACCGCGCGCGCCGCGAAGGCGGAGCGAACCTACTCGACGCTGCGACCGCAAGCGGCGCATCGCGCCTCGTCGTCGAAAGCGTCGCCTTCGCGCTCGAAGGAGACGCCGCGCAGGCAGTAGAAGAGCTCGAACAATCGGCACGCCGTTTCTCCGGCGAGGCGCTCGTCCTGCGCTTCGGCCGCCTCTGGGGACCGGGAACGTCGTACACCACACCGCCTCAGCCACCGACGATCCACATCGAGAAGGCCGGAGCCGAAGCCGCACGACTCCTCGCGCAAGCGCCGCCCGCGACATACGTCGTCACCTGACAGGAACCGGCGGAGAAGCACGGCTCGATCGCCGAGCGGCGACACCTCGGTCGCCGTAGCCAAGAGAGACTACAAAGGATGGAGCCGTCACCATTCTCCGGGTTCGGCGGGGTGCCCTTCGCAGTCGCGTGGCGCTTCGCCGCACTTCGGGCAGGTGCTGGTCGTCCACCAGATCCACCAGAGCCGGAGGAAGGACGCCGGGGCGAGTGTGAGGAGCAGCAGAATTACGGCCTCTTTCACCGCTTCACCGCTCCCGCGCGCGGGTGCAGGTGCGACCGGTGAGGCCTCCGATCGCCGCGTAAGAGAGCTGCCACTAACGGCGCCCGATCTCGAGCCGGTTCGCTTCCAGTTCGCCGGGGCTCGCGCCGCGAGCGCGCAGCGCCTGCCGCTCGGAGACGATGCCACCGAGTGCTTGCTGGTGCGCGCGGGCCGCGTCTTGCAGTTGCTCGCCGCTAAACATCCTCGAAGCTCGACATGGTTGAGGCCCGCCGTCGCCGCTGCTGGGAGGCCTACTAGCCCCGGGTCGCCGCGTCAGCAGCCTGCGCGAGCGCAGTCGCTGCGCTGAAGAACTGCTGCGACTGGCCGGTGAAGAGCCCGCTCGCGGCGAGGCCCTTGACCGCGCCGACGGCTGCGCCCACGGTCTCGGTCGGGCGGATGATCGAGCAGATCGGGAACTTCCGGTCCAGAAACACCGTCGCCTCGGGCATGATCAGGTTCGTCTGCGTCAGCTCCCCGCCGGCGTTGAGGTCGGGGAACACCAGCCCGTTCGTCGGATCGGTGAGGGGCGGGGCGTTGCCGGCTTTGTCCTGCCAGGTCTGGAAGTGCATCGTCTCGGTCGGGCCGATGCTGAGCAGGACGCGCAGCACCTCGGGATCGGTGACCCGCTGCGCAAGCGAGGCGTAGAGGCTGGTGCCCCCCTGCTCGATCATCCCGAAGTGGAAGGCGGCTGTGTTGGCGATCGCCTGTAGGTGCTTGCGCGGACGGAGGTCGTCGTCGCTTCGGGGGATCGCGGGGAACTTCCCGGCAGCGAGACCCGGCACGGCCTGCGGCAGCGTGTCGCCGAGGTCGGGATTCTGCGCGTCGCTCCGGTAGCGCGTCCAGTAGCTCGTGTCCACGGTCAGCTCCATCAGGTTCGTGAGCCGCCCGACCTGCGCTGCGCCGCTCGCCCTGCTGCCGGGGACGGTGCGGAACGGGTCCAGGTTGATCGGCTGTTCACCACGTGCTTGGAGGTAGGCGTTGATGAAGTCGGCGTGGCTCTGCTCGTCGTCGGCGTTGTCGTGGATGTACTGGGGCATGTCCTCGTCGAGCACCTCGAGCGCTTTCGTGTAGGCCCGATTCCCGCTTCCGCCAGCGACCTCGTCGTCCTGGACGCCGCCAAGCTCGTTGTACTGCTTCCAGAGATCGGCTTCGAGCAGCTCCGCCGCGGCGAGAAAGCGAAGGATCGCTGCGTCGCCTTCGGGGAGACTCTCGCCGGCGAGGGCAGCCGGCGTATCGATCAAGAGCCGACCGGCACCGAGGGTCAAGGCGCCGGCCGCGGCTCCCTTGGCGAGGAAGGCGCGGCGGCTGGTCCGATGCTGAGACAGTTCGTTCATTCCTGTAATCCCTCCTTGTTCGACTGGGGTCACAGGGCTTGTAGTGCTCGGCAGGACTTCACCCGCGTACCGCCAGGTGGCCAGGAGACGACTGCTTGCGCGCTTGCCTGCCTTCGAAGAGGACGGCGAGCCAGATCGAGCCCTCGAACAGCGCCCACATCGGAAGCAGTTCCAGGAATGTCGTCATCGGGTCGGGCCCGGGAAGCGCGAGAGCGACGACCGCGACGACGAAGTATCCGACGCGGCGGTGCTTGCGCAGTGCCGGGGAGCTGAGGACGCCGAGGCCGACGAGCCCGAGCACCACAAGGGGGAGCTGAAAGACGATCACGGTCCCCAGCAGCACGGTGACGACAAACGAGTAGGCACGCGCCTGGATGAGGTGGAGAAAGATCGTGCTGTCGTAGTTTCGACAACCAGCGCATTGCGCGGGGGAGCACGATCCAGCAGCCGAACGAGACGCCGCCGGCGCCCAGAGCGGCGGAGAAACCAACGAGGCCAAACATCCTCCGCTCGGTCGTCGGCTCGAAGGCGGGGGCGAAGAAGGCCCAGACCTGCCAGAGGATCACGGGCGATGCGAGCACGACTCCGGCGTACAGGCTGACGGTCAGCGAGACCGTGAACGGCTCGGCGACGCCGAGAGTGACCAGGCGCCGATGACCAGGCGGCAACGGCCGCTCCAGCCAAGTGAGGAGGCGGGCATGGAAGGCGTACGCGACGACGGTCGCGATGGCAAGTGCGCCGACTGCGACGAAGAGCCGTCCCCGCAGCTCGTCCAGGTGCTCGGCCAGCGTTGCCTCCTCGCCATGAGCAAGGCGGCGGGGCAGCCGACTCACGGCGAGGCTAGGTCGTCTCGCGCTTGGTCAGGTGCGACGCGGACTCGTCCGTCTCGGCCGACGCGAGTTGCCTCGACGGCTCCGGCGAAGCGTGAGCCGTGATGGAGTCCTTGAACTCCCGCATGCCCGTGCCAAGCGAACGCCCGATTTCCGGCAGCTTCCGGCCGCCGAAAAGCATCAGCGCGATGAGCAGGATCAAGATGATGTGCCACGGCTGTGTGAGGCCGGTCATGTCCCAGACCGTAGGCATATGTCCGGCTCAGCCCGAGAACCGGCGGGTGCGCTGCGCAGATGCCGCTGCCAAGTCGGCGCGCGAGGTGCCCAGGGCCGACCCTACGCTCGGTTAGTCCTGAGGTCGAGCCCGGTTGCGGGTCTTGTCCAATGCCGACCAGGAGGTACGACCGATGTCAGCCCCCAACAAGCTCATGGCCCGCGGAATCATCCCCCCGTTTGTCCACGGACTGCTGGACTATCCACTCGCAGCGGTTCTGATCGTGCTCCCGCTCGTGCTCGACTTCGACGACAGCGCCGCCAAGTGGATCGCCTTCGCGCTTGGTATCGGTGCGGCCGTGCTCGCTGTCGGAACGGCATGGTCGACCGGGATCGTGCACGTCATCCCGCCGCTCCTGCACGGCTACGCGGACATCGCAGTTACGGTCGCGCTGATCGTGCTGCCGTTCATCGTCGGCTTCTCGAGCCACACCACCGCACTAGTCTTCTACCTCATCGTCGGCGCGGGCGGTCTGGTCGCGACGCTCGCAACGCGCTTCGAGCCGCGCATGCGCGCGGAGCATGCACTGACGCTGGGCCAAGCCGCGTAGTCCGGTAGTCCACCGTTGAGGTCGTCCCGCCACGCGCGTCACCCACGGCGATAGGACTCGCACCTGGTGTTCATCCGCGTCGGACGCGCCCAGCGCCGATTCGTTTGAGAGACCGTCGACCGGGGCGACGGCTTCGACGAACCCGCGGCCGGATACCTCGCTCCACGACCCGGAATCGGCGCCGGGCTCTCGGTCGCCCGGCAGCCGACTTGGCGAATCGAACCATGCGATACGGAGTCTCACGTTGGGCTCCAGGCCTTGTCGTGTTCGACGCGATCCGGGCAGCGACTGTCAGAGTGGTTGCACTTATTGCGTTTACCAGCTAGGGTGGGTGGGCAGCCAAAGAGGAGCAGATGTCCACCACCGCCGTTCCTGAGCACGTGCTGAGCCCCGACCCGTCCGAGCAGGACGAGCTGGTCGAGCTGCGCGAACAGCTCGCCCGGATCGCCGCCCAGCGGAAGCGGCCGGTGGCCAAGCTCGTCGCTCCGGACGGAAGCGAGGTCGAGATCCCGGCCTCGGCCTTCGCCGCGCTGCGAGCAGTCGTTCGTGACATGGCGCAGGGGCTCACCATCACGCTGATCCCCCACGACAAGGAACTGACGACCAAGGAAGCGGCCGACATCCTCAACATGTCGCGGCCGTTCCTGGTCAAGCTGCTCGACCGCGGCGACATCCCCCACCACCGGCTCGGCACACACCGCCGCCTCAACGTCGAGGACGTGCTCGCCTACCGCGAGCTCCGCGCCGCCCGCCGGCGCGAGCAGCTGCGCGAGCTGACCGAACTCTCCGAGCAGGTCGAGGGCGGCTACCGCTAACCGGCGGCGGGCGCCGCTAGCCTGGCGCCGCCGTGGTCTTCAGCGCCGTCCTCGACGCCAACGTCCTCTACCCCTTCTCCCTCCGCGACACCCTGCTAAGGCTCGCCGAGCTCGAACTCTTTACACCGCTCTGGAGCACCCGGATCCTCGCCGAGATGACGCGCAACCTCGTCGAGCACCGAATCACGGAAGAGCAAGCCGCCCGCATCGAGCAGGCGATGCGCCAAGCTTTCGAGGAAGCCGAAGTCGACCGCGAAGAAATCGAGCGCCTCGAGCCAGCGATGACCAACGACCCCAAAGACCGGCACGTCCTCGCCGCCGCGGTTGCCGCCGACTCCGAGCTGATTGTCACCTTCGACATCAGCGACTTCCCGCCCGAGGCCTGCGAGCCGCTCGGCGTCGAAGCGACCCACCCAGACGACTTCCTGCTGGACCTCCACGACCTCAACCCCGAAGCAGTCCGAGCCGCGCTTGAACAACAGGCCGCCGACCTCAACCCACCGTGGCCACTCGAAGAGCTCATGCGCGCACTCGCCACCGCAGGTGTCTCCCGCTTCGCCGATGCCATCCGCGCACAGCGCTAGCCTGGCTTCGCCGATGCCTCAGCCGCCAGACGAGACGATGAACGCCCAAACTTGCCCCCAGCGGACACTCGCCGATCGCCCTCGTGGGCTGCGACCACCGGCTCTCTTGGGGCTAGGTTCTGGGGACAGGTTCGAGGCTTTCCGGGGCGGCTCAGGGTCCTTCAAGGGAAGGGTGCAGCAAGCGGAGAAACCGAGCGAATTGCAGGGAAAGCGCTCTACCAAGCGCGGTTCCCGGATCACATAGCAGCGGGGCGAATCCTCCATGGTAAGGAGGCGGTCCCCGGTTCGAGTCCGGGAGAGGGCTTAAATACCTGCAAAACGGCACTTTTTGATAACTGCCGAGTCCCTCCCGATTAAGGAGAGGCTCGCGGGTCGACTCGAAGAGCCAAGAAACTCCCTGCAAATCGTCCTCTTATCCGATGGAGCGGAGCACCTCCCTGTGAAGGAGGGGGTCGAAGGTGGTGCGGCGCAGCGGGAGAAATCAAAACGCCTGCAAACACAGCGCTGCCGGAACGGCAACTGCTGAGCGCTCGATCTGGGGACAGGTTTTGGGGACAGATTTATCCAGGCGCGTCCCGATGACGTGCCTATTAATGATGACGTGCCTATTAATAAGGAGAGTCTCGCTGCCGCCACCGCGCCCG
>JBKPRD010000018.1:0-21808 GCA_046734415.1 Actinomycetota bacterium
GCGACCAGGCGAGCCGGACGGCCGCCTGGGCCAGGTCGCCCCTCCCTTCCGCCCGCAGCTCCCGGGCGAGCCCGCCCAGCGCCTTGCGCCGCTCGGCCGGATATCCGTTCGCCGTGCTCGCGCGGACGAGGCGCAGCGCCCGCTCGAGCGGGGGCAGGTCCGGCTCGGTCGCCGCCCGCCGTGGCGGCAGCGCGACGTAGACGAGGGCTCCGGCGGTCAGCAAGAGCACGGCGGCGAACGCCGCGAATAGCGCCTGGAGCGTGTGGGGCGCGATCCGGAAGCTGACCGGGAGAAGCGATCTGTCGGCGGCGAGGTGCACCGTCGGGTCGCCGATGTCCGGGCTCGTCAAGCGGGTGGCGACGCGGTAGCTCGGCCACTCGACCGGCGTGCGCGCGAGGCGGCCGCCCGCGGAGCGGTAGGAGACGACCGCAGGCAGGAACCTGCGCTCGGCCAGCGTCCGGCCAGGCAGGCACGCCGGCGAGAGGCACTCGAGCGTGTACCGGTAGATGAGCAGCGTGCCTGCCGCCGAACGCCGCTCTGCGCTCGAGGAAACGATTCGCCACGGCGCGAAGCGGGGCCGCAACCGCACGGAGCCGACATCCACTCGCCGCGGGTCGACGAGCACCTCGACGCGTGCGCTCAACGCGTCGCCGAACGACAGGGCGGGCGTGCCGAGACTCGCGGTCGCCGTCAGTGGCTCCTCCGGCGCCGGCCCCGACCCGCTGCGCTGCCACCAGCCGAGCGCGAGCGCGATCGCGAGCGCCAGGACGACGACTCCGCCGACGAATGCGGCTCTTCTCATCGCCACTCCCCTCGGCGGTGGGCGAGCCGGGCCTCGGCCCAGGTGGTGAACTGCGCCAGCACCGCCCCGGGAGCGGCGTCGCCGACGACGACGGTGTCGAGGCCGATGCTCCGGAAGTCGGCCACCAGCCGCTCGAGCCGGGCCTCGTTCGCCTCCCGCCGCGTCTCGGCCTCGCTGCGGGAGAGCCGAACCTTGCGGACCCGCCCGCCGGGCTCGGCGAACGGGACGACGAGCCCGCCGACCGGCGGGAAGCTCTGCTCCCAGACCGGGTCCTGCACGACGACCGGCACGAGATCCCAGCGGAACCCGAGCGCGCGGAGCCAGACCTCGGGCCGCAGCGGGCGGATGAAGTCCGAGCAGACGAAGACGAACGTGCCCGCCGGCAGCGAGCGGCGGCTCTGCGCGAGGCGCTCGAACGCTTGGTCGAGGCCGTCGCCGGCACCGTCGAAGCCCGCCCCGGCACGGCGCTCCTCGACTGCGTCGAAGCCGACTGCGCTGCGCGGGGCGAACCAGCTCTCGCCCGCGGCCGTGTCCAGGTACCCGGCGAGGCCGAGCTCGCGCACGGCCGTCGTTGCAACGGCCTGCCAGACGGCGTCCAGCGCCTGCGGCTTCGAGAGCCACGGGAGGTCGTCCGGATAGAGGGCCATCGAGGGGCTCCGGTCGGCGAGGACCACGAGCCGCGGCGCCTCGTCGGCGAAGTAGTCGCGGACGACGAAGTCGGCCTCGCCGCGCAGCGACGAGAGCCTGGCCGAGAGCTTCCAGTCGATCAGGCTCGGGTCGTCACCGGGCCGGTAGGGACGGGTGCCCGCGACGCTCGATCCGATTCCGCGCCGCGCCGCCCGCAGGCGCCCGAAGGCGGAGCCGACCGGCCGCCAGCGGGGCACGAGCGGGAAGCTCAGCTCGGCGGCGTCCACCTCGTCGGTGAATCCGGCGGAGGCGCGATCGCGATGCAGCGCCGGTAGACGTCCAGCAGGATCTCGTCGCGGGAGCGCCCGCGCGACTCGGCCACGAAGCTCGGCGAGAAGACCAGACGGTGCCCGAGCACGGGCGCGAACATCCGCTCGACGTCCTCCGGGATGGTGTAGCTGCGCCCGCAGAGGAGCGCCCAGGCACGCGACGCGCGCTCGAGCGCGAGGCTGCCGCGAACGGACGCTCCGATCGCGAGCTCGTCGAGCGTCCGGGTCGCGCGGACGAGCCCGATCGTCCAGCGGCGGACGAGCTCGTCGACGTAGACCGCCTCGAGCGCGCGCTCGAGCCGGCCGAGCTCGGCGATGCTGACCGCCGGCCGCAGGCGCTCGAGCGGGTGGCCGCCTTGCTGGTCGAGGACGACTGCGAGCTCGTCCTCCTCGCCCGGGTAGCCGAGCCGCGCCTTCAGGAAGAAGCGGTCGAGCTGCGCCTCGGGAAGCGGGAAGACGCCTTCGAACTCGATCGGGTTCTCGGTGGCGAGCACGAGGAACGGCAGCGGAAGGACGAGCGTCTGGCCGTCGATCGTCACCTGGCGCTCGGCCATCGCCTCGAGCAGGGCCGACTGCGTCTTCGGCATCGCCCGGTTGATCTCGTCGACCAGGACCACGTTCGCGAACAGCGGGCCGCGGCGGAACTCGAAGTCGCGCGTCTTCTGGTTGTAGATGTTGATCCCGGTCACGTCCGAGGGCTGGAGGTCGGGCGTGCACTGGACGCGGGCGAAGAGGGCGTCCTCGATGCTGGCCGCGATCGCGCGCGCGAGGACGGTCTTCCCGGTCCCCGGGACGTCCTCGAAGAGGACATGGCCGTGGCAGGTCAGTGCTGCGAGGACGAGGCGGATCTCGTCCCGCTTCCCGCGCAGGACGCCGGCGACGTTGTCGAGCAGGCGCTCGCCGATCTCGGCAGCGTCGGCGAGCCGCTCTTCGCCCTCCGACCCCCGCTTCTCCTCGGGGCGCACGGCCATGATTATGCTCCGAAGAGCGCGGGCGTTCCTGGTTGTCGGGCCGTCAGCCGGCCCCGCGAAGGCGAGCCGGCCGGTGACCTCTCCTAGACCTTGATGCGCTGGACGACGAGCGCCCAGTCGTCCACGTCGAACGCCGTCGCGGAGTTCGTGACGGAGTACTGGACCTGCACGGTGTGCGAGGGCGGCCGGCTCTCAGGAACCGCGCTCGACGACGCTCGCCGGTCGGCCCGGAGCCCGAGCTGACGCCGATGCGTCGCGTCTTCGACATGAAGGCTCCGCCTGTGCGGCATACTTCCCCGGCACTCAAGTGACCAGGAGGAGGTAGGTGTGACGAAGCGTCTTCTCGTGGCGTCCCTCGCTGCTGTGGCGGGGACGCTCGTGCTCGCGGCCGTCGGCTTCGCCGGCTCGAGCAAGCAGTCGGCAACGCCGCTGCCCGCCTCGTCGTGTGCCCCGCTCGTCTACAAGGGTTCTGGTAGCCCGAAGTTCATCATTGCGTCGGACCTGCCGCGGCAGGGCGCGCAGCGGGCACAGTCGACACAGATGACCCAGGCGATCCAGTTCGTCCTGGCGGGGGCGGGCTGGAAGGCCGGCTCCTACACGATCGGCTTCCAGGATTGCGACGACTCCACTGCGCAGGCGGGCAAGTGGGATTCGGCGAAGTGCTCGGCGAACGCCAACGCGTACGCCCGGAACAAGGACCTGATCGGGGTGATCGGCACGTTCAACTCGGGCTGTGCGGAGATCATCGTGCCGGTCCTGAACCGTGCTCCCGGCGGCCCGGTCGGGATGATCAGCCCGGCGAACACGTACACGGGCCTGACCGTGAAGGGGCCCGGTACGACCGCGGGCGAGCCCGGGAAGTACTACCCGACCGGCAAGCGCAACTACGCCCGCGTGGTCGCACAGGACCAGTACCAGGGCGCTGCAGACGCGCTTCTCGCCCGGCGAGTCGGCGCGAGGAACGTCTACGTCCTGAACGACAAGGAGGCGTACGGCCTCGGCGTCGCCGAGAACTTCCGAAGGTCGGCGCAGAAGCTCGGCATCAAGATCGCCGGCTTCGAGGCACTCGATCCGAAGGCCTCGAGCTACGAGGCGCTCGCCTCGAAGATCAAGGACAAGAAGGTCACGGGCGTCTTCGTCGGCTCGCTCGTCTGCGAGAACGGCGGCAAGTTGCTCAAGGACCTGCGGACGACGCTCGGCCCGAACGTCAAGCTGCTCCTGCCCGACGGCTTCACGCCGATCTCGGCGGTGGTCGAGGGAGCGGGCGCGGCGGCCGAGGGCGCGTACGTCAGCGTCGCCGGTCTGCCGATCTCGAAGCTGCGCGGCCCGGGAGCGGCCTTCTACCGCGCGTTCAAGGCGCGGCTCAAGGGAAAGCCGGTCGCCGAGTACGCCGTCTACGCCGCGCAGGCGGCGGTCGCGATGCTGTCCGCGATCTCGAAGTCGAACGGGACGCGTGCGAGCGTCACCGACCAGATCTTCAAGGTGAACCTCAGGAACAGCCTCACGGGCAACCTGAAGTTCAACGAGAACGGTGACGTGACGGGCGGCCCGGTTGCGATCTACCGGATCCGGGGCGGCAAGAGCACCGACTACACCGTGATCTACCCGCCGGAGTCGCTGGTCAAGTCCGCGTAGCAGCGGACCACGATCCACCTCTGAGAGGGAGGGCGATCGCCCTCCCTCTCCCATTTCTGGCAGTACCATGCCGCGCACGCACATGAGCGGCAGTGGGCGATGAGCGTCGAACCGGGGATTCGACCACGCGGGGCGGCTGCGCTCGGCGAGCACATCGGCGCCGTGCTCGATCGCCTCGGCGACGGGATCACGGTGCAGGGGCCGGGCGGGGACCTCGTGTACGCGAACGAGGCGGCCGCGCGACTGTGCGGGTTCGACTCGGCCGAAGAGCTTCTCTCCGCGCCGCTCTCCGAGGTCATGGAGCGGTTCGAGCTCTGCGACGAGGAGGACAACCCGTTCGAGCTCCAGTCGCTGCCGGGCCGGTTCGCGGTGCAGGGGCAGCACCCGCCCGAGACGCTGATCCGCGTCCGCGATCGCAGCACGGGCGCGCTGGGGTGGTCGCTCGTCCAGGCGCTGCCCGTCAGGGGCGAGTCGGGCGAGGTGCTGTACGTAGTCAACGTCTTCCGCGACGTCAGCGACCGGACCCGGGCCGCCGAGCGGCAACGCCTCCTCGCCCGCGCGAGCGCCCTGCTCGCCTCCACGCTCGACTACGAGGAGATCCTCGTCGACCTCGCGGAGCTCGCCGCGCCGGCGCTCGCCGACTGGTGCATCGTCTGGCTCGTCGACGACGAAGGCAGGGTGCGGGCGCTCACCTGGGCGCACGACGATCCCGAGCGTGTGCGGGTCGCGGAGGAGACCTCGCGGCGCGACCCGCCCGCGGGCGAGGCGATCCAGCGCGTGATCGCCTCGGCCGAGCCCTTGCTCGTGCCGGAGATCACCGACGACCTGCTCGTCGAGGCCGCCTACGACGACGAGCACCTGGCGCTGCTCAGGGACGCGGAGCCGCGGTCGTTCCTCGCCGTGCCGATCGCGGGCCGCGACCGGGTCCACGGCGCCCTCGCGCTGATCACGACCGGCCTCGGCCGGGTCTTCGACGAGAGCGACGTCCAGCTCGCGACCGACCTCGGGCGGCGAGCCGCGACCGCGATCGACAACGCGCTCCTCCTCCGGCGCGCGGAGGACTCGGCCGAGCGTGCCGACGTCCAGAACGAGGTCGGACGCGTCCTGGCCGAGGCGGCCGACGAGGAAGGCGCGATCGACCGGATCCTCGAGGCGGTCTGCCGGCGGCTCGGCTGGGACGTCGGGCAGCTCTGGCGCTTCGACGAGACCGGGCGCGCGCTGCGCGCTGCGCGCCTGTGGCGGCGGCCGGACGTGGAGGCCGCGGCCTTCGAGCACGCCTCGCGCGAGCAGTCCCTCGGCCGGGGCTCGGGCCTGCCCGGGAGGGTGTGGGCGAGCGGCGAGCTCGTCTGGATCCCCGACGTCCTCGCCGATCCCGACTTCGTCCGCGTGGCGGCCGCGGCCGAGGCCGATCTGCGCAGCGCCCTCGCATTTCCGCTCCTGCTCGGCGGCCAGGTCGTCGGAGTGCTCGAGTTCCTCAGCCGCGACCTTCGCCGGCCCGACGACGCGTTGGAGACGACGCTCGCGGCGATCGGGAGCCAGCTCGGCCTCTTCCTCGCGCGCGTGCGGGCCGAGCGCGAGCGCGAGCAGCTGCTCGAGAGCGAGCGGGCGGTCCGGGAGAGCGCCGAGCAGTCGGCGCAGATGCTCGCGAAGCTCGAGGAGGTCACCCAGGCCGCCCTCCGGCACGTGGCCAGCGGGGACGTGCTCGGCGAGATGCTGCGGCAGATCACCCGGCTCGTCGGGGCCGACACGAGTGCGATCCTCCTGCTCGACGAGGACGCGCGGTACCTGACCGTCCGCGCGGCGCTCGGCTTCGACCGCGAGATCGAGCACGCGGTGCCGATTCCGTACGGTCGGGGGATGGCGGGTCGAGTCGCGGCCACCGGCAAGCCGGTCGTCATCCGCGACCTCGGCGAGGTCGAGCTCGCGAGCCCGCACCTGCGGGAGCGCGGCATCAAGTCGCTCGTCGCGATCCCGATCACGATCGGCAACCACGTGATCGGGGTCGCGCACGCGGGGTCGGTGGAGCCCGGGCGCTTCGACGAGGGGGACATGCGGTTGCTCCGGCTGATGGCCGACCGGATCGCGCTGGGGATCACCCAGGCCCACGCCTACGACGACGAGCGCATGGCGCGGCGCGAGGTCGAGCTCGCGCACCGTCGGTTGTCCTTCCTGGCGGAGGCCAGCACGCTCCTCGCGACCTCGCTCGACTACGAGTCGACGCTGAGGGCGGTTGCGCGTCTCGCCGTACCGCACCTCGCCGACTGGTGCGTCGTCGACGTCGCGCTGGAGGGCGCCGAGCTCGAGCGGATCGCAGTCGCGCACGTCGACCAGGAGAAGGTGTCGCTCGTCCAGGATCTGGGGCGGCGCTGGCCCCAGCAGCCGAACGAGCCGATCGGGCCGTATGCGGTGCTGCGGAGCGGGACGCCCGAGCTGTCGCCGTCGGTCCCCGAGGGCCTGATCCGGCGGACGGCCCAGGACGAGGAGCACCTCGCCGTCCTGGAGGAGCTCGGGATCCGGTCGTACATGTGCGTCCCGATGTGGGGGCGGGACCGCGTGCTCGGCGCGCTCACCTTCGTCACGTCCGAGTCGGAGCGGAGCTACACCGAGGCCGACCTCGCGCTGGCGGAGGAGCTCGCCCGCCGCGCGGCCGTCGCGGTCGAGAACGCGCTCCTCTACCGGCAGGTCGAGGAGCGGGCGCGGGCGGCGCGCGTGCTCGACGCCGTCGCCGACGGCGTCTTCCTCGTCGACGCGCGCGGGGTCGTCGTGCTCTGGAACCCCGCCGCCGAGGCGATCACAGGCCTGCGGGCGGAGGAGGTCGTCGGCCGCACCGCGGGGGAGGCGGTTCCGGGCTGGGAGGCGGTGGCGCCGCGCGTGCCGGTCGTCTCCGAGGCCGACCGGGCGGTGGCCCGCGCCGAGACGGTGCCGCTCGAGATCGGCGAGCGCGAGCTCTGGCTCTCCATCTCGGGCGTCGGCTTCGCCGACGGGACGGTCTACGCGTTCAGGGACCTGACCCAGGATCGGATGTTCGAGGAGCTGAAGGCCGACTTCGTCTCGACGGTCTCACACGAGCTGCGAACCCCCCTCGCCGCCGTCTACGGGGCGGCGATGACGCTGCGCCGGCGCGAGCTGGCAGGTGACGACGAGCAGCGCGAGAAGCTCCTGTCGGTGATCGTCCAGGAGTCCGAGCGCCTCGCGACGATCGTCAACGACATCCTCTGGGCGAGCCGGCTAGACACCGAGTCGATGCGGTTCTCGATCCAGAGCTGCGACGCCGAGGCGCTCGCGCAGAGCGTGATCGACGCTGCGAACGTGAACCGCCCGCCGAACGTCGAGATCGTCCTCCGCTCGCCCGAGGAGCTGCCCCGGGTAGCGGGCGATCCGGACAAGATCAGGCAGGTGCTCGGGAACCTGCTCGACAACGCGATCAAGTACTCGCCCGACGGCGGCCGGGTCGAGATCGAGCTGACTCCGGGGGAGACGAGCGTCCGCCTCTCGGTCCACGACGAGGGCCTGGGCATCCCGCCGACCGAGCAGAGGCGGATCTTCGAGAAGTTCCACCGGCTCGATCCGAACCTGACGCGGGGCGTCGGCGGAACCGGGCTCGGGCTGTACATCTGCCGCGAGCTCGTCCACCGGATGCAGGGGCGGCTCTGGGTGGTGTCGCCGCGCGAGAACGGCAAGGGATCGACGTTCGCCCTCGAGCTGCCCGTCGCGGCACATTGACGGCGTGACGCTGCCGGAGCAGCGCCACGCCGTCTCCTTCGACGTTCGCTACGGCTCGTAGGGGCCGTCGTCGACGTAGGTCACGCGCCGCCGGGTGAAGTACCCGGGCCCGGCCCAGGACGACCAGAAGATCATCGAGAGCAACGCGCCGACGAAGCCGACGATCAAGAGAACGACACCGATCGCGTGGATGTTGACCCCGCTCGTGCTCACATCCACCGCCCAGATGAGGATGGCGCCGACCGCAATCAGGATCAGGCTGACTCCGAGTCCCATACGTCCTCCTTTCACCGGTGAAACGATCGGGAGGGCGATTCGGTTACGACGCAAACCGGAGCGCGCTTCATTTAGGCTCGATCACCGTGCGGAGGGGCTCGCTCGTCCAGCTGATTGCGCTCGGTGTCGTGTTCGGAGCGGCCGCGACCGTCGTGGCGCTGTTCGTCCCCTGGTTGCCCCCGGTCGCCTCGGAGGAGCGGGACGGGATCGACCTCGTCTTCTGGTTCACGACCGCGATCTGCATCGCGATCTTCGCGCTCGTCGCGTCGGTCGTCGTCTACTCGGTGATCAAGTTCCGGGTGCGTCCCGACGACGACTCCGACGGCCCGCCGGTGCACGGCCACACGGGCATCGAGATCCTCTGGACGGCGGTCCCCGCGATCCTCGTCACGGCGATCTCGGTGATGAGCGGCATCGTGCTCGTGCAGAACGACCGGGCGGACGACGGCAAGCTCGACGTGAACGTGACCGCGCGGCAGTTCGCGTGGACGTTCGCGTATCCGGGGCATCGCGACGTGACCGCGTCGGAGCTTCGGCTGCCGCTCGGCCGTTCGGTCGAGCTGCACCTGACGGCGAACGACGTCATCCACTCCTTCTGGGTGCCGGAGTTCGGTCAGAAGCAGGACGCGCTCCCCGGCCAGGAGACCAAGCTCGTGATCACCCCGACGAAGCTGGGCACGTATCCCGTGATCTGTACCGAGCTCTGCGGCCTCGGCCACGCGCTGATGCGCACGTCGGCGATCGTGATGAAGCCGGCCGCCTTCGACGCGTGGCTGAAGAACCAGGGCAAGGCGCTGCAGGGACCACCGGGTGCCGCGGGCAAAGCCGTCTTCGCGAACAACGGCTGCGGCAGCTGTCACACGCTGAAGGCGGCAGGAGCAACCGGAAAGGTGGGTCCCGACCTCGATAAGCTTCCCGCGTACGCCAAGCAGGCCGGGAAGCCGCTGGAGGATTTCGTCAAGGAGTCGATCGTGGATCCGAACGCGTACGTCCAGCCGGGCTTCCAGAAGGGCGTGATGCCTCCGTTCTCGCTGCCGAATGACCAGCTGGACGCGCTCGTCACGTTTCTGATCGACTCGAGCAAGGGAGGGAAATGAGCGCGACCACGCTCGACCCGCACGCTCCGGTAGGCGCTCCGCCGAGACAGCGGAGCATCTGGCTGCGCGCAGGCTGGGTCCGGGCGGCCTGGATGGCGGCCCTCTTCTGGGGCATCGGCCTCGGCATCGTCCTCGTCTTCCGCTGGTGGGGAGGCTGGCAGCCGCTCTTCAAATGGGACGCGATCACCGTGGTCTCGACGCTGACCGCGGCGCCGATCGGGTTCCTGGCCGGGCTCGGGTCGTTCGACTACTGGGTGCGCTACGCGATCGGCGCGCCGACCGTCCCGGAGGACCACTCCACCCACGGCGGCCGCACCTGGAAGGACTACTTCCGCCCGAACACCGACCACAAGGTGATCGGGATCCAGTACCTCGTCACGACGATCTTCTTCTTCCTGGCCGGCGGGATGATGGCGATGATCTTCCGCGCCGAGCTGGCCCGGCCCGGGATGCAGTTCGTCGATAACCAGACCTTCAACGGCCTGGTCTCGGTGCACGCGGCGCTGATGATCTTCCTGTTCGTGATCCCCGCGTTCGCCGGGCTGGGGAACTACGTGATCCCGCTGATGATCGGCGCGCCGGACATGGCGTTCCCGCGCCTGAACGCGCTCTCGTTCTGGCTGCTCCCGGTCGCCGGCACCATGATGCTGCTCTCGTTCCTCGTCCCCGGCGGCGCCTTCGCGACCGGGTGGACGAGCTACGCGCCGTTAGCCAGCGATCAGCCGCTGGGGCAGGTCTTCTTCAACATGGGCGTCCAGTGGGCGGGCGCGTCCTCGATCATGACCGCGCTCAACTTCCTGGTCACGATCATCACCATGCGGGCGCCGGGGATGACGTTCTGGCGCATGCCGCTGCTCGTGTGGGCGAACTTCACGACCTCGCTGCTCGTCGTGATCGCGACCCCGTTCATCGCCGGCTCGCAGTTCTTCGTGATGTTCGACCGGATCATGCACACCCACTTCTTCATCCCGCAGGGAGGGGGATACGCGCTCGGCTACCAGCACATCTTCTGGTTCTACTCACACCCGGCGGTCTACATCATGATGCTGCCGGGCTTCGGGATCGCCTCCGAGGTGATCTCGGTGATGGCGAGGAAACCGATCTTCGGCTACCGGCTGATGGCGCTCTCGCTGATGGCGATCCTCGTCCTCGGGTTCTCGGTCTGGGCGCACCACATGTTCGTCGCCGGGGTCGCGCCGTGGCTGCGCATCCCGATGATGGTCACCTCGATGGTGATCGCGGTCCCGACCGGGATCAAGGTGTTCTCCTGGTTAGCGACGATCTGGGAAGGCCGGATCCACTTCACGACGCCGATGCTGTTCGCGCTCGGCTTCGTGTCGATGTTCGTGATCGGCGGCCTCTCCGGGATCTACCTCGCCGCGGTGCCGATCGACATCCACGTCTCCGACACGTACTTCGTCGTCGCGCACATCCACTACGTGCTCTTCGGCGGGTCGTTGTTCACGATCTTCGCGGGGATCTACTACTGGTTCCCGAAGATGACCGGCCGGATGTACGACGAGCGGCTCGGGAAGTTGCACTTCTGGCTCACGTTCATCGGCTTCAACGTCACGTTCTTCCCGATGCACTGGCTGGGGACGCAGGGCATGCCGCGGCGGGTGTCCGACTACGCGCCGCGCTTCGCGGACTGGAACATGGCGATCTCGATCGCGTCGTTCTTCCTCGGCGCATCGATCATCGTCTTCCTCTACAACATGATCACGAGCTGGGTGCGCGGCCGGCGTGCCGAGGCGAACCCGTGGCGGTCGATGACCCTCGAGTGGCAGGTCTCCTCGCCGCCGCCGTTCTTCAACTTCGACGAGCTGCCGCAGGTCGTCGGGAACCCCTACGAGTACGGCGTCCCCGGTGCCAGGCACGCGGTGTTCAACGGTGACCGGGTCGGGCTGATCGAGGAGGTGGAGGCTCGACATTGACTCACGTTCTCGTGATCGCGAACGAGACGGTCGCCGGCCGGGCGCTGGAGGAAGCGCTCGAGCGCCGCGGCCGGGACCTCCAGGTCACCGTCGTGTGCCCGGTGAACACGCCCCAGGAGGGCTACGTCGTCTACTACGACACGCGGCGCACCGCCGCCCGCCGCCGCCTCGACAAGACGCTCGAGCACCTGCGGACGGTGGGGATCTCCGCGGACGGATTCGTGGTCGACGCCGACCCCGCCGACGCGGTCCGCGACGCGCTCGCGCAGCTCGAGCCGCCGGTGGACGAGATCGTCGTCTCGACGCACCCCCAGGAGCGCTCCGGCTGGCTGCGCCGCGGCGTCGTCGACCGGATCCGGAAAGTCGCCGGCGACATTCCCGTCGAGCACGTCGTCGTCGATCTCGCCAAGGAAGGCGGCGAGGCGAACGTGCTCGTGGTCGCCAACGAGACGGTGCTCGGCGGGCCCCTGCTGAGGACGATCCGCGAGCGCGCCGCCCGCTCCCCCGCGTCCTTCCTGATCATCTGTCCGCAGAGCGACCCGCAGCTGGCCGGCCACCCCGAGGCCGAGCGGCGCCTGCGCCGCGCGCTCGCGGCCCTGCGCGGCGCCGGGATCGACGCACACGGCCAGATCGCGCACCCGGACCCGTACACGGCGGCGATGCAGGCGGTGCACGACGAGCGCGTCGACGAGATCATCGTCTCGACGTTTCCCGGTGAGGCAACATCGTCCTGGCTCCGGAAGGACGTCGTCACGCGGCTGCGTGACGCGACCAAGCTCCCCGTCACGCATGTCGAGGTCCCGCAGGAGGCGGTGGTCGCGGTCTGATGAGCGCTCACGCCGAAGCCGTCCACGACCACCACGGCCCGCCGGCGCCGAACGTCAGCTCGCGGGTCGACTCCCGCGTGCTGGGGATGTTCCTCTTCATCGCGTCGGAGATCATGCTCTTCGGCTCGTTCTTCACGGCCTACTTCTTCGTCCGCGTCGTCAATAACCCGCCGCGATGGCCGCCGCTGGGCTTCCATCTGCCGGTCTACGTCGCAGGCATCAACACGGCGATCCTGGTCACCTCGAGCTTCACGATGCACTGGGCGCTGACCTCGATCAAGAGAGGGAACCACGCAGGGCTGAAGGCGGGGCTCGTCCTCACCTTCCTGATGGGCTTCACGTTCCTCGCGACGCAGATCACCGAGTACGCGCGCATCGGGTTCTCGCCCAGCGACAACGCGTTCACGACGATCTTCTTCTGCCTGACCGGCCTGCACGGAGCACACGTCTTCGTCGGCCTGTCGATCCTGCTCGCGATGACGACCCGCGCGTTCCGTGGCCACTTCTCGCCGGAGCACCACCACGGCGTCGAGATCGGCGGGATCTACTGGCACTTCGTCGACGTGATGTGGATCGTGGTCTACACGACCGTCTACCTGATCTGAGTACCGCCTCGCGCCCGGGGGAAGGAGGAAGGCGCAGATGAAGAATCCGTTCCGCAGCGAGGCCGAGGCGTACCGCTTCGTGATCGGGACCGTCGCGTACTTCGCCGCGATCGTGATCGCGACGGCCGTCGGCGGGCGCTGGTGGGGCATCGGCGTCTTCGTCGTCCTCACGGTCCTCGTCCTGATCTGGTTCTTCCGCCGCGAGGCGCACGAGCAGCCGCCGGCGACGGCTCCGCGGCATCGCGGGGCAGACGACGAGCGGCGGATCCTCGTCGTCGCCAACGAGACCGTCGTCGGACGGGCGCTACATGAGGCGGTCGAGGACGCCGCCGAGGGCTACCGCGCGACCGTGCTCGTCGTCAGCCCGGCGTTGAACTCGCCGCTCAGGCACTGGACTTCCGACGAGGACCAGGCGCGCGCCGCTGCAGAGGACCGCCTGCGACGTAGCGTCGCCGAGCTGGAGCGGCTCGGGATCAGCGCCCGCGGCGAGGTCGGCGACGCGGATCCCGTACAGGCGATCGAGGACGCCCTCCGCACCTTCGGCGCGGACGTGATCGTGATCTCCACGCATCCGGAGGGACGTTCGAACTGGCTCGAGCGAGGCGTCGTCAGCTCGGCGCGCGAGCGCTTCGCGGTGCCGATCACCCACGTCGTCGTCGATCTCGAAGCCGAAGCCGCCGGCGTCTGACTCGGGGTGGCTAGTGGCCGTGGCCGTTGCCGTGGCCGTTGCCGTTCCCGTTTCCGCCGTTTCCGTTCCCGTTGCCGTTGCCGTTGCTCGCGTTCCCGTTGCCGTCGTTGCCGCCGTTGCCGTGCCCCGGGTTCGCGCCGTCGTTGCCGTCGCCGTGCCCCGGGTTCGCGCCGTCGTTGCCGCCCGACGTGTTCGACGGGCTCGGCGTGCTCTGCGACGTCGTTCCGCCGGGATCGCTCGGGTAGTGGCCCGTCGAGCTCGACTCGTCGGCCTCGTCTGAGGTCCCCTCGAAGCCGTCGCCCTTGTCGCCCGGCGCGGGTGTCGGCGTCTGCGACGTGGTCGTCACGCTCCTCGTCGTCGTCGTCGGCTTGGTCGGGGTCGGCTTGGCCAGCGCCGGCTTGGCCGGCGCCGGCTTCGTCGGAGTCTTCGACGGCGTCTTGTCGCTCTTCCGGTTCGGCGTCTCGTCCTTCGCGCCGCTCGTCTTCTTCTGTGCGGCGGCAGCAATGGTCTGCGCCTGCGGCTGGGCCGGAGTGGGCGCGGTCGTCGTGGTGGTGGCGATGGTCGTCGGTTGCGGCTCTGGCGTGGAAGTGACTGCCGGGACGGTCGTTGGCGCGACGACCGGATGGGTGGGAACGGTGCTGTGCGAGCCGGAAACGGCGGTCGCCGCCGCATGTGCATGGACGGGTGCCGTGTTGCGACGCACGCGGGCGTGGGGCGGTGTGTGCCGTGGCGAGGCGGCGCCGCTGCCGACCGGGGGCGCGACGAGGATTGCGGTGTGTGTGATCGGGACCGCGTGGACGGGCGAGGCGACCGGAGGCGCACGCAGGACGCTGAGGGCGGATGCGGAGGCGGCCTCGGCGGCGTTCGGTGCCGAGGTCGGGGGACCGACGCCGAGCAGCCAGAGCGGAGCGATGACGGAGCCGGCCACAGCGGCCGTGATCGCCGCCGGTTTCAGAAGTCGATTGAAATTGGGTCTCAGGTCCGTCGCCTCCCCGCCGACAAGTACATACGGAAGTGATCGGCAGTTCGCGAAGATTCCTGAACCTTCCTGCACTGCTCAGGAGCAGGTTTCGCTTGCTCGTTGCGATGTTCTTGCTCGCGCTCCCGCTCGTCGCGGGCATCTGGGCATTCGCCGGCTTCGCCGGGCGGAGCGGCGAGCAGCGGGCGCAGGCCCAGCTCGACGGCGAGCTGCGCGGCGCGTTGCAGGCCTACAACGCGGAGTTACGGTCGGCCGGATCGCGGGCGAGCTCGACAGCAGCGCGTCGCGACGTGCAGCTCGCGCTGCTCCGCGACGACTGGCGGCGGCTCGCCACGATCGCGAGGACGCTGCCCGGGATCGGCTTCGTTCCGCGGAGTGGAGCCGCCCTCGGCATCACGCGGGGCCCGGCGGCCCGGCGGTCGGTCGAAGTCCTCGTCGGCAGGCGCCGGGCAGGGCGGGTCGTGGCCTCCGTCGCGCTCGACGGCGCGCTCCTCCACCGGCTCTCGAAGAACTTCCCGGCGGAGGATCGCCTCGTCTTCCGCCGCGACCTGCCCACGACCGTCATCCTCGGCGGCTCGAGCTACCACGCCGCCGCCGCCCGGCTCAGCGACGGAGGCCGGCGAATCGCTCTCGTCGCGCTCACCCCGTCCTCCAGCGTCGGAGGGGCCGGCGCGCGGCTGCGTGACCGCGTCCTGCTCACGGGCCTGCTCACGCTCGGATGCCTGTTCCTGCTCGTCTACCTCGTCGCGCCCGCGATCGCGCACGGAAGGTTGCTGCGCCGCCAGCGCGACCAGGCGGCGAGGGTGCTCTCGCACCTTGGCGAGGGTGTCGTCCTGGTCGACGACGGTGGCATCGTCCGGCTCTGGAACGCCTCGGCGGAGGCGATCACGGGCCTCTCCGCGAACGCGCTGCGCGGCCGTCGCGCCGTGGACGCGCTCCCGTTCTGGGCCGTGCTCCGCGACCGGATTCCGGTCGGCGATGACCGTCCGCGGGCGACCACGGTGCCCGTCGAGCTGCCGGATCGGACGCTGTGGCTATCGATCTCCGGCGTCCGGTTCTCCGACGGCGTCGTCTACGCGTTCCGCGACCTGACGGAGGAGCACAAGCTCGAGCAGATGCGCTCCGACTTCGTCGCCACCGTCTCACACGAGCTCCGGACGCCGCTCGCGTCGATCCACGGCGCCGCCGTGACCCTAGCGAGCAGGGGCGTCGAGCTTGGACCGGTCGTCCACGAGCGTCTGCTCGGGATCGTCGTCGAGCAGTCCGAGCGCCTGTCGGAGCTCGTCGAGCAGATCCTCCTTGCTGCACAGATCGACTCCGGTGGGTTGCGGCTCGACCGGGAAGGCTTCGACGCCGCCGCCCTTGCGCGCCAGGTGATCTCCAGCACGCGGCCGCGCGTTCCGGCGGCGGTGACGGTGTCGCTCGCCGCGCCGCCCGACTCGCCGGCCGTGGCGCTCGGCGACCCGGAGCGGGCCCGGCACGTCCTCGGCAACCTGCTCGACAACGCGATCAAGTACTCGCCGGAGGGCGGCCGGATCGACGTGATCATCGCGCCGGAGGCCGATCGCCTGCGGTTCACCGTCCGGGACGAGGGCCTCGGCATCCCGCCTGCCGAGCAGGAGCGGATCTTCGAGAAGTTCTATCGCCTCGACGCGGCGATGAGACGCGGCGTGGGCGGCAGCGGGCTCGGGCTCTACATCTGCCGTGAGCTAGTCACGCGGATGGACGGCCGGATCTGGGTCTCCTCCGAGCTCGGCCGCGGGTCGAGCTTCAGCTTCGAGCTGCCGCGCGTGTCCGAGTCGGCGGTCGCGGCCTAGAGTCCCCGCTCGCTCGGGATCCGCTGGGGAACCCAGCTGTAGATGCGTAGGCCGAGCGCGGGAATCGTGTCGGCGAAGCGCCCCGCCGACGCCGTGCCGCTCCAGCCGGTCGTGACCTCGTCGACGCGCTGGTGGGTGAGTCCGGGGAGCCTCGGCCACCAGGCAGCGGCAGCGACGTCCTGGTCGAGGTCGACGGCATCGCCGGAGAGGTTGACCGCGATCAGGTAGGCGCGGCCGCCGACGGTGCGGACTCCGACCTTGATCGGGTCGTCGGGGGTCGAGACGACGCCGGCGTCCCGCGTCCCGAGGATGATCTTCGAGTACCGCCGCAGCTCCGCGTTCGTGATCGCGATCGTCTCGCCCATCTCCCAGGAGACGTCGAAGTCGTCCCAGTAGCCCTTCGTGAAGCTGTGCGTGAACCAGAAGAGCGCCTGTGCGCCCCCTGCCACGGCCGCCCACGCCTCCGCGCGTGCCGTTGCCGAGCTGACCGGGTCCGGTCCGCAGTACCCCTCGATCGGGCCCGTCTCGATCCACTCGCCCGCGGCCTTCGCCGGGGCGAGTCCCTTCAGCTCGACCATCGCGTCGTAGACCATCGACAGGGAGAGGGACGGGTCCGCGCAGCCGTGCGCGAAGGGATACACGGTCGTCAGCACGACGTCGGCGTTGGCGATGTAGGCGCGGTACTCGGCGTCGCCGATGCCGGTCCACTTCGGCATCGCACTCATGAAGTGGTTGGTGAGCGTCTGCATGATCAGCACGCCGGTCTTCCGCGCCCGCACCGTGTAGGGGACTCGCGGTCCTGCGTCGGGGTCGGCGGTCGCCGGCAGCACGCCGTTGCCGTCCGGCTCGTCGGGCAGCGAGTAGCCGATCACGTTCCGGTAGTTGGCGTGCAGCTGCTTCCGGGAGAAGCCCGGGACGATGTAGCCCTTCGAGCCCACTGCCTGCGAGATCGCCAGCTGGTTTGCGCCCGGACCGTACTCCTGCAGCACGTTGATGCCGAGGGTCAGGGCGCGCGGCACGACCGCCGGCGTCGGCCAGCCGCCGCCGATCAGGAACTGCGGGACGCCTCCGATGAGGACGGTTCCGTCGCCGGCCGTCGTCGCGCGGGGCACGCGCGGCGTGGGGCCGGCGAGGGCCGTCGGGATGCTGGTCAGGGCGACCAGGACGGCCGTTGCGACGACGATGACCCCGCCTCTCATGCGCGAGCAAGGATAGGCGGAAGCGGGCGACTAGTCGAGGTCCGGCTCGAGCCTCGCGCGGATCAGCACGTAGAAGACGAGGTAGGCCGCCGTCAGCAGTCCCGTGACGACGAGGGTGAGGGCGAGCACGCGTGCGAGCGCAGCCGGATCGCCCACGTGGCCCTGCATCTCGGCGAGCTTCGCGCCGGGCTGGGTCAGCATGTCCCAGCTGTTCCAGCGCCGGACCCGGCCGAGGTAGACGCCGACACTCGCGAGGGCGAGGACGCAAAGGACCGCGCCCCAGCCGCGGAGGGCGCCGAACCGGTGCCGCAGGACGGTGTGGACGAGGTACAGCGAGACGAAGCCGAGCAGCATGCCCGTCCAGGCGAACCCGGATAGCTCGACGCCGTCGAACCACAGCGGGGCGCGCGAGCTCGCGGAGAGGTGGACGAAGTCGGTGACGATGTAGGGCGCGTTCGGCAGGAAGAGCAGCCAGAGCGCGAGCGCCGGCAGGAGCCGCACGATCGTCGTCCCCCGGCGGTAGCCGTCGTAGACGACAAGCGCGAGGATCAGCGGCACCCACGCGAGAACGAGGTTCCAGACCAGGAAGCGGAAGTCCGTGGCGTAGTTGCGCTCGCGCACGAGCTCGAGACCGAGGCAGAGCGCGGACGCGCCCGCGAGCCCCGACAGGACGACGAAGCGCTCGTTGCGGAACCGGCGGGCCCGAAGGTTCATGGGGCCAGCGTAGACGTCCGGGGTACACCGGTGCCTGGCACCGGTTTTCGGCTCGCCGGGGCCCTACTTGCCGGCGACGGTGGAGACGTACGTCGCGACGGCGTCGATCTCGGCGGGGGTGAGCTGGCCCTTGAAGGACGGCATCGGCGGCTTCCCGTTCGTGACGCGCTCGACGGCGAGATCCTTGCTCGGCTTCGCCTCGTCGAGGTTCGGCCCCACGGTTCCGGTCGCTCCGGCGTCCTTGAGCGTGTGGCAGCTCGCGCAGCCGGCCTTCTCGAAGACGGACTTGCCCTGTGCGACCAGATTGCCGCCGCCGCCGCCTGTGGTGGTCGTCGCGCCAGTGGTGGTCGTCGCCGTCGTGGTCGTCGCCGGGGGCGGCGCCGGGGCCGGCGAGGGCTTCGTGGTCGTCGCGCCCGTCGTCGCGCCGGCGGACGCGGAGATACCGGCGACCGAGGCGACGTAGGCGGCCACGTCCTCGGCGTCTGCGCCCGTGACGAGGTTCCGCGGCATGCCCGGCGCCGGCAGCCCGCGCCCCCCGCGCCCTCCCGGGCCCTTGACGAAACCGGCCGGGTGCTCGATCGCGAACTCGATCTGGTCGTGGTCGACGTTGCGCTAGTTCGACTCCTTGAACCCCTGCTGCCGCGGGCCCCTGAAGGCGTCGTCGAGGTTCGGGCCGATCTTCCCCTGTGTGCCTGCGTCTGCGAGCGTGTGGCAGCTGCCGCACTTCTCGACGAAGAGCTGCTTCCCGTGGGCGGTGTCGGCCTTGCCCTTCGAGATCCCGCCCGTGCCGCACCCGGTCGCGAGCAGCGCCGCGGCGGCAAGGGCAGGCGCCGCGACGAGCCGCCGCACTACGCCGGAGAGCCGGAAGCGCCGATCTGCTCGAGCGCCTCGCCGCGCGTCGGATAGATGGTGAAAACGCGGTCGAGACCCGTTATCTCGAAGATCTTGGTGATGTTGCGGTCGCTGCACACGAGCGAGAGCTCGCCGTCATTCGTGCGAAGGCGCTTGACACCGCCGACCAGCACGCCGAGCGTAGTCGAGTCGATGAAGGTCGTGTCGGTGAAGTCGACGACCACCTGCTTGCCGCCCTTGCCGATCACGTCGAGGAGTTGCGCCTTGAATTCGGGCGCCGTGTAGAGGTCGACCTCGCCGGCCAGCGAGATCACGTACCGATCGCCCTCGAGCTGCTCCGTCTTGATGTCGAAGTTCACTCTCGTCCCCCTGTCGCTGCAGCGCGTTATCTCCGCGCCGCGAGAGTCTAACCCTGCGAAGGCGAGCCGAGCGTCTTGATCTGCTGCTTGGCGTAGGCCGCGTTCGGGTCGTCAGGCGCGATCTGGACGAACTTCTTGTAGGCGGCGATCGCGGCGGCGTTGTCGCCGGCGTTCTGCGCAGCCTGGGCGAGGAGCAGCTGGTCGGACGGTTCGGGCGGCTTGCGCAGCGCGGCGATCTGCTTGTAGACGCCCTCGAGCTTCTGGGCCGTCCCCTGGCGGGCGGCGAGGGCATCGTTGAAGCGCTGGCTCGCCGACGTGCTCACCGCCTGGCCGATCGGATCCGGCACGGACGAGAGGGCACGGCCGAGCGGGGAGCTCGACGGCGGCCCGAAGGTCTGGGCCTGCGCGTTCTGGGCATCGGCCTGCGCGCCGGCCGCCTGCTGGGTCTCGGCGGAGAACTGCTGCTCGTAGTCGCTGGCCAGCTGCTGCAGGGCGTCGACGTCCTTCGGCCGCAGCGTCGTGTAGGTCGTCCACGCGGAGATGGCGGCAGGGATGTCGCCCTTCGAGTCGTAGGCCGCCGCGAGGTCGTGCCATGCCTTCGCGTCACTCGGGTCCTTCTGCGTCGCCTTCTCCGCCTTGCTCACCGAGGGCTGGCCGGAGCCGCCGCCGCCGCGGATCCCGTTGAAGATGTCGGACAGGCCGCTGTTCGAGGAGCCGACGCCGAGGACCACGAAGCCGCCGGCGAAGACGACGGCGAGGAAGATGAACACCCATTTCGCGCGCTTGCGCAGCCGGTTGAAGAAGAGGGTGTCCTCGAACCGCTGGCCGCCGCTGTCCTTGTGGCGACGCCGGTCGTCCCTGTGAGTCGGTTGACGGCGCTTCGCCGCGGCGCGAGCCATTGCCGGAGTAGCCTAGCCGCCCTCCCCGCGACTCGCGCCGCCGATCGAAGCCAGATGCGCTCTCGTCTCGTCGTCGCAGAGCGCGCCGGCGAGCGCCGTCTCGTACAGGGCGCGCGGGTCGAGCCCCAGCGCGGCCGCCGCTTCGTACTCACGGGTGAGGTCGGTGTCGAACATCACCGGGTCGTCGGTCGAGACCGAGCAGCGGACGCCGGCGGCGACGAGCGCCGGCAGCGGGTGCTCCTCGAGCGACGGCACGGCGCCGGTGCGCACGTTCGAGACCGGCGTGACGTCGAGGACGATCTCGCGATCCACGAGCTCGCGGACGAGGCCTGGGTCCTCGATCGCGCGGAACCCGTGCCGCAGACGATCCGGCTCGAGGTGGTCGAGGGCGCTGCGCACGGACTCGGGGCCGACGACCTCGCCCGCGTGCGGGACCGAGCCGAGGCCGGCCTCCCGCACGGCCCGGAAGGCGGGCTCGAACGGCGCGTTCGGGTACAGCGCCTCCTCGCCGCCGAGGCCGACGGCGACGACGCCGCGGTCGCGGTAGCGGGCGGCGTGTCCGACGAGCGTGTGCGCGTCGTCGAGCGGCGCGCTGCGCGTGATGTCGGGCGTCAGCCGGACCTCGAGCCCGTGTAGCTCGCGGGCCTCCTGGGCTCCGTCGCAGTAGCCCGTGAAGATCTCGTCCCACGAGACGCCCCGCCACGTCCGCTCGATCGGCGAGAAGATCGCTTCCAGATAGACCGCGCCGTGGCGCTTCGCCTCGGCGGCGTAGTCGACGACGACCTGCCGGAAGTCGGCCTCGGCGCGGAGGCAGTTCGTGGTCAGGATCCAGACCTCGATGAAGTGGTCGAAGTCGCGGAAGCGGAAGAGCTCGCGCAGGCCCTCGACGGTGTCGGCCGGCAGCGCCTCGCCGTTCCGCTTCGCGATCGCGAGCAGCGTCTCCGGCTGGATCGTCCCCTCCAGGTGTACGTGGAGCTCGATCTTCGGGTAGGGCGTCACGTCAGCTCTCGGTAGAGCTCGAGGTGCGCCCCGGCCGAGGCGTCCCACGTCAGCGACTCGCGGGCCCGGCGGGCGCCGGCGCGCGCCTCCTCGAGCGCCCGTGGGTCGACGAGCAGCTCGTCGATCGCCGTGGCGAGGCCGTCGACGTCTCCGGGCGCGACCACGCGTCCGGCGCCGAAGCCCAGCACGGGCTCGGCGAGCCCGCCGATGTCGTAGGCAACCGCCGGCACGCCGGCGCCCAGCGAGCGCATCAGCACCGCGGACATGTCGACCTCCGGCTTGTAGGGGAAGAGCGTCACGGTCGTCCGCGCGAGCAGCTCGGTGATCTCGGGCTCCGACTGGTAGGTGACCCGCCACTCGATCGGGAGCGAGCCGGCGGCGGCCCGGTACGGCTCGACGGGCTCGAGCGCCTCGCCGGCGACGAGCAGGCGCGCGCCGTCGACGCGCTTCGCAGCCTCGATCGCGTCGCCGAGTCC
>JBKPRD010000019.1:0-15329 GCA_046734415.1 Actinomycetota bacterium
GCCGTCGGCGGTGTTGCCGCCGCCGCCGATCCCGGACGTGCCGCCGATTCCGATCGTCGTCGCGAGGGGGTCGACCGTCGCAGAGCCGGTCGGCCCCACTTTCACCGCGCCGGCCTGGACGGCGCCGACAGCGTCGTTGGCGGTGTTTCCGCCGCCGACCTGGACGACACCGGCCGAGTCGTTGGCGGTATTGCCGCCGCCCGCGATCCCGCTGGATCCGCCGACCGAAGCCGTACCGATGCCACGGACGCCCGCAGAGAGCATGGGAGCGACCGCGACACCGCCGACCTGGACGACGCCGGCCGACGTTTCGGCGGAGTTGTTCCCGCTCGGAACGCCGACCGAGCCGCCGAGCCCGGCCGATAGGCCGAGGTCGTCGTTTCCGGCCGTCGTGTCGGGCCGGACCAGCAGCGACCCGACCTGGACCACCCCGGTCGACTCGCTCGCGGTGTTCCCGCCGCCGGCCTGGACGACGGCGACCGATTCGGTCGCCGTCGGCACTCCCGTGTTCGGGACGGCGACGAGCGGCGTGGAGACCAGCTGCGTGCCGAGCAAGGAGATCTCGATCCGCGGATGGCGGACGAGCGAGACGATCTGGACCGTCAGCGCGCCCAGATCGATGCGCACGTCGTCGCCGTTCTCGCCAAGGTGCAGCACGCCGCTCTCGACGAGCTGCTCGATGCCCGAATCGACCGCCACGCCGGGGAGCAGCGTGTGGACGAGGCGGACGAGGAGGGCTGCGGTCGCCGCCGGATACGTGCCCGGCTCGGTCGTGCCGACGGTCTTGCCGAGGACCGCGTCGCCGCTGATCGCGACCCGTGCCTTCACCTTCGGCGCGAGCGGGCCGGCGTTCACCTGCGCCGCCACGCCGGCGGTCGTCGGCTGGACCTGCACGGCCGCGACGGAGTGGTCGGCGGTGTTGCCGCTGCCGACCTGGACCGCGACGACCGAGTTGTCGGCCCTGTTCGTGCCGCTGCCGGCGATCTTCGCCGGAGCCTCGGCGCGCACCGCGACGCCCGCCACGTTCGCCTGAACCGTCTCCCTGGCCTTCGCGTGGCTGACCTGAACCGCCCCGACCGAGCCGGTGGCGGTGTTGTCGCCGCCCACCTGCACGACACCCCCGGACTGGGAAGCGTCGTTGCCGCCCGGGTCGCCGACGGTTGCACCTGTCGTCGCGGCGACGTCGGAGGCAGTGTCCCCGACCGGCGTCTCTGCGACCGCCGAGGTCGGATCGACGGTGACGGGCCCGGCCTGGACGACGCCGACCGACTGCGTGGCGTCGTTTCCGCCGCTGCTCCCGCTCCCATTGTCGCTCGATGCCGGGGGCGGCTTGGGCGGCGCCGGCAGCGACGGCAGCTGCGCGTTCGCCGACGAAGCGAGTAGGACGAACGCGGCCGCGGCCAGCAGAAGGCTGCGGACTCGTGAGCCCAACATTGGCCTCAGTTCCTTTCCCCTCTCCTAGGTTTACCGCCGCATCTGGGGTTCCAAATGCATTCCTGCAACGGTGGAGCGGGGTCCGAAGGTACGCCCTCAATCGAGGGATTCGAGCGAAGCGACCTCCTCGCTGGTCAGGGCGAGGTGGACCTCACCCTCGCGGATCTCGCCGACGTGCTCGGACGGCACGTACGCAGGCTTCGACAGGGGGCCGGTCGCGACGGCCAGCCCGTCGAAGATGTCCAGCTCAGTGTCACCCAGCGTCTCGTGCACCGTTCCGACCTCGCTCCCGTCGGCCGCCAGGACCCGCCAGCCCGGCTCGACGACGAACCACGACGCCGGGTCGGGCATCAGACCGCCCTGCCGCCGATGTACCAGACCGGCCCCTGCGTGCCGACGGGCTTGGTGTCGGAGAGCGCGACGAGGATGCGCACCTCCGCGGGCAGAGAGCGCTCGTCCAGGCGCTCCAGGCAGCGCCTCACCATCTCCGGAGCGGCGCCGTATCCGAATCGGCGCGCGCAGCGGAACCGGAAGCCGACGGCTCCGTCGACCCGCGCCGGATTGAGCGGCGCGAGCGCGAGCGCGGCCGGCTCGAGGTGGTCGCTCGAGGTGAGCTCCACCTCGCAGTAGAGGTCGCTCCAGTCTGCCGGAAGCGTCTCGAGCAGGGCGTCCCACGCGTCGACCGCCGACGGCCGCGCCGCGGCCGCGGCGGCTCCGGACTCGACGACCCCGACGACCCGCAGCTCCGCGGAGATGCGCTCCTCGTCGAGCCGGGCCAGGGCGCGCCCGACTGCGGCCGGCGACGGGCCGCTGCCGCGGTGGGCTGCGAAGAAGCGAAGCTCCATGCCTGCGAGGCCGGGGTTCAGCGGCCCGAGCAGGGCCGCAGCCCGGTCGAGACTCTGCTGGTCCGCGACCCGGAGGGCGAGTCGCACGCCTGCCCAATCCGCCGGCAGAGCCTCGAGGATCTGCCTCCACTGCGTCGCGAGCCTCATCGCCCGGAGCATAAACTCAGGCTCGTGGCGAAGGTCGAAAGCAAGCGAGGGTCGCTCTCGGCGGAGCGTTTGCGGCAGCTCCTGCAGGAGATGCTGCTCATCCGGCACTTCGAGGAGAAGGTCGAGGAGAGGTTTCGGGCCGGCGAGCTGCCGGGCTTCCTGCACGTCGCGATCGGCCAGGAGGCCGTCGCCGTCGGCGTCTGCCAGGCGATGGAGGACGGCGACGTCTTCGCCTCCACGCACCGTGCGCACGGCCACACGCTGGCACGCGGGACGCACCCGAACGAGGTGATGGCGGAGCTCTACGGGAAGATGGAGGGCTGCTCCCACGGCTACGGCGGCTCGATGCACCTCTACGACGTCGAGCGCGGGAACCTGGGCGCCAACGCCGTCGTCGGCGGCGGGCTCCCCGCGATCACCGGCGCGGCGCTCGCGTTCAAGCTCCGCGGCGAGCCGCGCGTCGCGATCGCGTTCTTCGGGGACGGGGCGACGAACATCGGCACGTTCCACGAGTCGCTCAACCTCGCCTCGCTGTGGAAGGTCCCCGCGGTCTACGTGCTCGAGAACAACCACTGGGCGGAGTCGACGCCCGCGAAGCAGCAGCTGCCGATCCAGGACCTGGAGAAGCGCGCGGTCGCGTACGGGATGCATTCGGTGAAGGTCGACGGCCAGGACGTCGAGGCCGTCTACAAGGCTGCGAAGCGTGCGCTCGACTACGCGCGCGGCGGCAAGGGCCCCGTCTTCCTCGTCTGCGAGACCTTCCGTCTCGTCGGCCACTTCGTCGGGGACGCGCAGGTCTACCGGCCAAAGGGCGAGCAGCAGGAGCTGCGGGAAACGCAGGATCCGATCACGAAGCTGCGCGAGAAGCTCGGCCTGACGGACGAGGAGTTCGAGGAGCTCGACCGGGAGGCGCGGGAGATCGCGGACGCGTCGGTCGAGTTCGCCAAGAATGCGACAGATCCGCGCCCTGAGGACGCTCTCAAGAACGTCTATGCCTGAGCTGACCTATCGCGAGGCGGTGCGCGACGCCCTCTCGCGCGCGATGCGCGAGGACGACGACGTGTTCGTCATGGGCGAGGACATCGCCGAGATGGGCGGCTCGATGGCAGTGACGCAGGGGATGCTCGCGGAGTTCGGGCCCGAGCGCGTCCGCAACACGCCGATCTCGGAGATGGCGATCGTCGGCGCCGGTATCGGCGCGGCGATGCAGGGGATGCGGCCGGTCGTGGAGATCATGTACGAGGACTTCACGACGCTCGCGATGGAGCAGATCGTGAACCAGGCGGCGAAGCACCGGTACATGTCGGGCGGGCAGCTGAAGGTGCCGCTGACGATTCGCACGCAGGGCGGCGCCGGCTGGTCGCCGGGCGCCCAGCACGCGCAGCAGCTGGAGGCGTGGTTCGTCCACATCCCAGGGCTGAAAGTCGTCTTCGCCTCGACGCCTGCCGACGTGCGCGGCCTGCTCTGGTCCTCGATCTACGACGACAACACCGTCCTCTTCTTCGAGCACCGGACCCTGTACCCGATCAAGGGGGAGGTGTCCGAGGAGCTCGAGCCCATTCCGCTCGGACAGGCGCGTGTGCACCGCGAGGGCGAGGACGTGACGGTGATCGCGACCGGGCGGCTCGTGCACGAGGCGCTCGCCGCCGCCGAGGAGGCGGAGAAGGAGGGGATCTCGGTCGAGGTGGTCGACCCGCGGACGCTGCTGCCGCTCGACGAGCAGACGCTCGTCGACTCGGTGAAGAAGACGAATCGCTGCGTCGTCGCGCACGAGGCGGTCGTGCGGATGGGGTTCGGCGCGGAGGTGGCGGCGGTGGTCCAGTACCAGGCCTTCGACTGGCTCGACGCGCCGATCGAGCGCGTCGGTTCGAGGTTCACGCCGCTTCCGTTCGTGCCCGTGATGGAGAACTTCGTCGTCCCGCACGCGGCCGACGTGCTCGAGGCGGTCCGGAGGACGGTCGGGAGGTGACGTGGCGAGCGAAGTGATCCTCCCGCGGCTCGGCCAGGGGATGGAGTCCGGCACGATCGTCCGCTGGTTGAAGTCCGAGGGCGACCCGGTGGAAAAGGGCGAGCCGCTGTTCGAGCTCGACACGGACAAGGTGACGCAGGAGGTGGAAGCGGAGGCCAGCGGCGTGCTCCTGAAGATCGTCGTCCCGGAGGGCGAGGTGCCGGTCGGCACGCCGGTGGCGTACGTGGGGGAGGCGGGGGAGGAGGTCCCTGCCGCAGCAGGGACAGGCACGCAGCCACAGCAGGAAGAGGCGCCTCGCGAGCAGGTGCCTGTCCCGTCGGAGCCCGAACCGGCGGGCGTCCCCGAAGCGGCGCCTGTTGCCGCAACAGGCAACGGCGGCCGGATCAAGGCGTCGCCGCTCGCCCGCCGGATCGCCCGGGACCGCGGCATCGACCTCGCCGCCCTCGCCGGCACCGGCCCGGAGGGGCGGATCGTCGCCGAGGACGTCGAGCGCGCGGCCGTCGCGCCTGCGCCCAGGGCGGCGCCGGCGGCGGCTCCGCCCGGAAGCGTCGAGCGGGTCGAGCTCAGCTCGCTGCGCAGGACGATCGCGCGGCGGCTGACCGAGGCCTGGACGGTCCCGGCCTTCCAGATCTCGATGTCGGCGGACATGACGAAGACGCAGGAGCTCCGCGCCCTGCTCGTCGAGCGCTACCCGGAGGAGCGCCCGACGGTCACGGACGTCCTGACGAAGGTCTGCGCGATCGCGCTGATGCGCCACCGGGCGGTGAACGCGACCTTTGCGGGCGACGCGATCGAGATTCACCCGGCTGCGAACGTGGGGCTGGCGGTTGCGACCGACCGGGGGCTCGTCGTCCCGGTGATCGCCGGTGCGGACGGTCGTACGGTCGCCGAGATCGCCGCCGTGCGCGCGGATCTCGTCGGCCGGTCGCGCGACGCGAAGCTGCAGGCGGAGGACCTCGAGGGCGGCACGTTCACGATCTCCAACCTCGGCATGTACGGCGTCGAGCAGTTCATCGCCGTCCTCAACCCGCCGCAGGCGGCGATCCTCGCCGTCGGCGCGATCGAGGACCGGCCGGTGGCGCGGGACGGCCAGGTCGTCGTGCGGCCGATGATGACGATGACGCTGACGTGCGACCACCGGACCATCGACGGCGCCGTCGCGGCAGACTTCCTCCGGACCGTGAAGGACTTCCTCGAGGAACCGGGCCTGACCCTCTGAGCGGATGAAGGTCTGGTACCGAGTCCGCGATCTCGACGCCGGCCGGGCCTTCTACACCGGGACGCTTGGATTCGAAGAGATCTTCGCGGACGAGGACGCCCGCTGGGCCCAGCTCCGCCGGGGCGACATGGAGATCGCGCTCTGGGAGGCGCACGGCGACGAGGGCGGTGTCGCCTCGGTGACCGTCCCGGACGTCCGCGCGGAGGCGGAGCGGCTCCGCAGTGCGGGCGTCGAGGTCGGTGTCGTCGTCGAACTCCACGGGCAGGTGCGGATCGTGGACGTGTTCGATCCGGACGGGAACCGCATCCAGCTGACCGAGGAGGTCGAGTGATCCGGCCAGCCGGGTCGCAGGATCTCCCCTTCCTCCGCGACATGCTCCGCCACGCGTACTACGCCCGCTGGGGGAACGAGGCGGACGTCCCGCTCGAGCGCTACGTCGCCGGCTGGGGGCGCCCCGGGGACAGCGCCTTCGTCGCGATCGACGAGTTCCAGCCCGTCGGCGCCGCGTGGTACCGGCTGTTCGAGCAGGACGAGCCCGGGTACGGCTTCGTCGACGAGGGCACACCGGAGCTGACGATCGCGATCGTCCCGAGCCGCCGGGGCAAGGGCCTGGGACGCGAGCTGCTCACGAAGCTGCTCGACCAGGCCCGGGCTGAGGGCTACCCGCAGGTCAGCCTGAGCGTCGAGCCCGACAACCCGGCGATTCGTCTCTACGAGGAGCACGGGTTCGAAAGGGTCGGCGAGCGGGCGGGCACCGTCGTGATGCGGGCCCAACTTTCCTAGTTACAAGGAACGTTCTACGCTGTTGGGTCCGATGCTGTGTCCGGCATGCGGGACTGAGAACGACCTCGGCAGAAAGTTCTGCGGCGAGTGCAGGGCTGCGCTCAGCGGGCAGACCGCTGCATCGCCGTGGCTCGAGCGCGCCCGAGCCGTTGCCGCGCTCGAGGCGGTGGCAGGGTGACCTGCGGCCGCTGCGGGACAGAGAACTCGGCGGGCAAGAAGTTCTGCGTCGAGTGCGGAGCTGCCCTGTCTGTCGCGTGCCCCGCCTGCGGCGCCGCGCTCGAGGGGACCGAGAAGTTCTGCGGCGACTGCGGCACGCCGGTGAGCGTCGACGCGCCCGTGGAAGCCGCAGCTGCGCCGGCCGCGGAACGGCGGCTCGTGTCGGTGCTCTTTGCCGACCTCGTCGGCTTCACCGCTGCGTCCGCCGAGCGCGACCCCGAGGACACCCGCGAGCTCCAGTCCCGCTACTTCGACACCTGCCGCCGGCTCATCGCCCTCTACGGCGGCACGGTCGAGAAGTTCATCGGCGACGCGGTGATGGCGGTCTGGGGCACGCCGACAGCGACCGAGGACGACGCCGAGCGCGCTGTCCGTGCGGCGCTCGACCTGGTCGCCGCCGTGTCGTCGCTCGGCGACGAGGTCGGGGCGCCCGGCCTGCGGGCACGGGCCGGCGTCCTGACCGGCGAGGCCGCCGTGACGATCGGGGCCGAGGGGGAGGGGATGGTCGCCGGCGACCTCGTCAACACGGCCTCGCGGATCCAGGCGGCCGCCGAGCCCGGGACCGTGCTCGTCGGGGAGTCGACCCGGCGCGCGACCGAGCCGGCGATCGTCTACCACGACGCCGGGGCGTACGAGCTGAAGGGCAAGGACGGACTCACGCCGCTCTGGCGCGCGCTGCGGGTCGTCTCCGGCGCCCGTGGATCGCTGAAGTCGCACGGCCTCGAGGCGCCGTTCGTCGGGCGCGAGCGCGAGCTGCGTCAGATCAAGGATCTGTTCCACGCCTCCGCCGAGGACCGGAAGCCGCACCTCGTGTCGATCACCGGCATCGCCGGGATCGGCAAGTCGCGGCTCGGGTGGGAGTTCTACAAGTACATGGACGGGCTCCCGCAGGTCACCTACTGGCACCGGGGTCGCTGTCTGGCCTACGGCGAGGGCGTCACGTACTGGGCGTTGGCCGACATGGTGCGGATGCGCTGTCGAATCGTCGAGGAGGAGGAGCCCGCCTCGGCGCTCGCCAAGATCCGCGTGGTGCTCGAGGAGCACATCTCTGACCCGGACGAGCGGCAGTTCGTCGAGCCGCGGCTCGCGCAGCTTCTGGGGCTCGGCGACCAGGAGCCCCGCGAGCGACAGGACCTGTTCGCCGCCTGGCGGCTGTTCTTCGAGCGCCTCGCGGACGTCTACCCCACGGTGCTCTCGTTCGAGGACATGCAGTGGGCGGACGAGAGCCTGCTCGCCTTCGTCGAGTACCTGCTCGAGTGGTCGCGCAATTCCCCGCTCTACGTGATCACGCTGGCGCGTCCGGAGCTCCTCGAGCGGCGCGCGAACTGGGGTGCCGGCCATCGCAACTTCAGCTCGCTCTACCTCGAGCCGCTCTCACCGGAGGCGATGGAGGAGTTGCTGTCCGGCCTCGTGCCCGGGCTGCCGGGGGATGTTCGCGAGCAGATCCTTGCGCGTGCCGAGGGCGTACCGCTCTACGCCGTCGAGACGGTGCGGATGCTGCTCGACCGGGGCCTGCTCGTGCAGGAGGGGCCCGTGTACACCCCGGTCGGCGAGATCGGCTCCCTCGAGGTTCCCGAGACGCTGCACGCGCTGATCGCGGCGCGGCTCGACGGCCTGTCCGCCGACGAACGACGGCTCCTCCAGGACGGCGCCGTGCTCGGGAAGACGTTCACGCCGGCCGCGCTCGCGGCACTGTCCGGCCGCTCGGAGGACGACCTCCAGCCTCTCCTCGCCGGGCTGGTCCGCAAGGAAGTACTCGGAGTCCAGGCCGATCCGCGCTCGCCGGAGCACGGTCAGTACGGGTTCCTCCAGGATCTCGTCCGGCACGTTGCCTACGAGACGCTCTCGAAGCACGAGCGGCGGATCAGGCATCTCGCGGCCGCGGAGTACTTGGAGGCTGCATTCCCCGCCGCCGAGGAGAGCGAGGTCGTCGAGGTCGTCGCCTCGCACTACCTCGACGCCTACAACGCGGTGCCCGATGCGGACGACGCGCACGAGACCAGGAGGAAGGCGTACGAGACGCTCGTCCGGGCGGGCGTGCGCGCGTCCTCCGTGGGCGCAGTGGGCGAGGCGCGGCGCTACTTCGAGGATGGGGCGGCGCTCACGGAGGATGCCTCCGAGCAGGCCGAGCTGCTCGCACGGGCCGGACAGATGGCGAGTCGCGCGGCCGACCGCGCCGCGACTCGCCGGCTCTACGAGAGTGCGATCGCGATCTACGAGGCCGAGGGAGATACGCATGCCGCTGCCCGGACCCTGGCCAGGTGGGCCCGTGCGCTTGGCTTTGCCGGCAGCTTCAACGAAGAGGTCCAGCGGCTGGAGCAGGCATTCGGGGTTATCGCGGGCGACGAGCCGGACGAGGACCTCGCCCTGGTCGCCGCGGCTCTGTCGCGCGCCTACTGGTTCGCTGGCGACCTGGAGCGGGCGACCGAGCGGGCAGAGCTCGCGCTCGACATCGCCGAGCAGCAGGAGCTCCCCGCCCCTCTGGCACTCGCGCTGCGCGCGAAGTCGGCGGTCCTGGCGAGTCGCGGGCACGGGGCGGAGTCGTTCGCTCTGCTCAAGCAGGCGCTCGAGGTCTCGCTGGAGCACGATCTCCTCGAGGAAGCGGGCACCTGCCACTTCATCCTCTCCGACCGCTGCTTCCGCCTCGATCGCTACGCGGAGGCTCTTCGCTACCTGGACGAGTCGCTGGCGCTGGCCGGCAGGATCGGGAGCCGGCCGCACGAGTGGGCGGTGCAGGCGGAGCGGAGCTACGCGCTGCTGATGCTCGGCCGGTGGGACGAGGTGCTGGCGACGACCGACACCTTCACCGAGGAGCAGGTGCAATCGGGCGGGGTCGTGCTCAGCGTCCTCCAGTCGGGCGTCGAGGCTCACTGCCACCGCGGCGAGCTCGACGCCGCCCGTCGGATCTTCGCGATGTACTCGTCGCTCGAGGATTCGACGGACGTCCAGGACCAGGGCGTTTTCCTCGCCGCTACCGCTGCGCTGCGGCGCGCGGAGGGGCGCCTCGAGGACGCGCTCGCAGCGGGCGCCGCCACGATCGAGGTGGCCGCCCCGACGATGGGGGCGGCGTTCCAGGGCGTGAAGCACGGCGTGGTTGACGCGCTCGAGGCGGCGCTCGCGCTCGGCGACACGGCGAAGGCCGAGGAGCTCCTGGCGTTGTACGACGAGCTGCCCCCGGCCCAGCGCCCGCCGTTCCTCGAGGCGCATACCGTCCGCATCCGCGCGCGAATGACGGGTGACCCAGCCGGGCTCGCCGACGCGGCGGCACGGTTCCGCAGCATGAACCTCCCCTTCTGGCTGGCCGTCACGCAGGTCGAGCAGGCCGAGGCGCTCGGGCCGGGCCGCGCAGCCGAGGCGCTGCTCGGGGAGGCGCGGACGACGTTCGAGCGGCTCGGCGCGGCGCCGTGGATCGAGCGGGCAGACGCCCTCCAGCGCGCGCCGGTCGCGGTCGCTGCGGACTCGAACTGACGCGCGGAGCGAAGTACGCTTCAGAGAGGGAGTCTGACGTGCGCTGCGTAGCCTGTGGAACCGAGAACGAGCAGGGCAGGAAGTTCTGCCTCGAGTGCGGCACCCCGCTTGCATCGACCTGCGCGGCGTGCGGAAGCCCGAACACGCCGCAGGCGAAGTTCTGCGGCGAATGCGGTGCCGCGCTCGGAGGCGACGCCGCCGCCCCCGCCGCCGCCCCGCCGGCCGCCGAGCGACGACTCGTTTCCGTCCTCTTCGCCGACCTGGTCGGCTTCACGACGCTGTCCGAGTCGCGCGACTCCGAGGAGGTTCGCGAGCTGCTCTCGGCGTACTTCGACCGTTGCCGGCGACTGATCGAGCGCTACGGCGGCACGCTCGAGAAGTTCATCGGCGACGCCGTCATGGCGGTCTGGGGAACCCCGGTCGCGATGGAGGACGACGCCGAGCGGGCGGTGCGCGCGGCGCTCGAGCTCGTCGGCGCGGTCACCGAGCTCGACCCCGACCTGCGCGCGCGCGCCGGCGTGCTGACCGGCGAGGCGGCGGTCACCCTCGGTGCCGAGGGTCAGGGGATGGTCGCGGGCGACCTCGTCAACACGGCTTCACGCATCCAGGCTGCAGCTGCCCCGGGCGCAGTCCTCGTCGGCGAGACCACGAAGCGCGCGAGCGAAGCGGCGATCGCGTACGAGGACGCGGGCTCGCACGAGCTGAAGGGGAAGGCCGAGCCGGTTCAGCTGTTCCGCGCGGTGCGCGTGATCGCCGGTCGCGCAGGCGCGCTCCGTTCGACGATCCTCGAGCCGCCGTTCGTCGGGCGCGAGCGAGAGCTACGGCTCGTCAAGGAGCTTTTCCACGCCTCGACGGAAGAGCGGCGGGCGCAGCTCGTCTCGGTCGTCGGGATCGCCGGCGTCGGGAAGTCGCGCCTCTCCTGGGAGTTCGAGAAATACGTCGACGGCCTCGCTGTCGACATCCGGTGGCACCGCGGCCGATGCCTCTCCTACGGCGAGGGCGTCGCGTACTGGGCGCTGGCGGAGATGGTGCGGATGCGCTGCGGGATCGCCGAGGACGAAGAGCCGGCGTCCGCGCTCGACAAGCTCCGCGCCACGCTCGGCGAGCACGTTCCGGATCGGGAGGAGCGGGCATGGGTCGAACCGCGGCTTGCCCACCTGCTCGGGCTCGAGGAGGGCCTCGCCGGTGACCAGGAGAACCTCTTCTCGGCCTGGCGGGTGCTGTTCGAGCGGCTCGCCGAGGGCGATCCGGTCGTCCTCGTGTTCGAGGACATGCAGTGGGCCGACGCGGGGCTGCTCGAGTTTCTCGACTACCTGCTCGACTGGTCGCGGAGCCACCCGATCTTCATCCTCACGCTGGCGCGTCCCGAGGTGGCGGAGAAGCATCCGACGTGGGGCGCCGGCAAGCGGGCCATGACCTCGCTGTACCTGGAACCGCTCTCGGCGCAGGCGATGGAGGAGCTCTTGAGCGGGCTCGTGCCGGGACTCCCGGCGGATCTACGTGCGCAGATCCTCGAGCGCGCCGAGGGGGTGCCGCTCTACGCCGTGGAGACGGTTCGGATGCTGCTCGACAGAGGCCTCCTCGTCCAGGAAGGCACCGTGTACCGGCCGGCGGGAGAGATCGAGACGCTCGAGGTCCCGGAGACTCTGCACGCGCTCGTCGCCGCCCGGCTCGACGGCCTGACGGCCGAGGAGCGCAGGCTCGTCCAGGACGGGGCGGTGCTCGGAAAGACCTTCACGAAGCAGGGGCTCGGCGCGCTGGCGGGCCTCGAGCAGGCCGACCTCGAGCGGCTGCTGGCCTCGCTCCTCCGCAAGGAGGTGCTGGCGATCCAGGCCGACCCCCAGTCGCCCGAGCGCGGGCAGTACGCATTCCTGCAGGACATCGTCAAGCACGTCGCCTACGAGACGTTGTCGAAGCGCGAGCGGAAGGCCAGGCACCTCGCCGCGGCTCAGTTCCTCGCCTCGACTCCGAGCGCCGAGGAGGACGAGATCGTCGAGGTCGTCGCCGCGCATTACGTCGACGCCTATCGCTCCGCGCCCGACGATCCCGACGCCGAGGAGATCCGGTCGACGGCGCGCGCGATGCTCGTCCGCGCCGCCGAGCGGGCGGGGTCGCTGGGCGCTGACGTCGAGGCGCAGCGGGCGTACGAGCGCGCGCTGGAGCTGACCGACGAGGGCCACGCGCAGGCTGAGCTGCACGAGCGGGCGGGGATGAGCGCGCGCACCGGCGGCCGGGCCGACGAGGCAGCCGCACACTACGAGCGGTCGGTCGAGCTTTTCGAGGCGTCCGGTGCCACGCACCCGGCCGCGCGGGTCTCGGCCCGGCTCGCGGACATCCTCTGGGTGGACAAGGGGCGGATCGAGCAGGGGATCGAGAACATGGAGCGGGCCTTCGAGGTGCTGTCGCAGGAGGATCCGGACGAAGATCTCGCCGCCCTTGCTGCGCAGCTCGGGCGTTTTCTCTTCTTCCACGGCGAGGCCGACCTCGCGCTCCAACGGGTCGAGACCGCACTCGAGTTGGCCGAGGCGCTCGGTGCGCCCGAGATCGTGGCCGAGGCCCTGACGACCAAGGCGATCGTACTTTCGGCGCGGGGGCGGCGCCACGAGGGCCTGGCACTTCTCCCGTACGCCCTCGGGCTGGCGCTCGAGTACGAGAAGCCGTCCGCGGCGCTGCGCGCGTACTTCAACCTGGCCGACACGCTCTGTCATGGCGACCGGTACGAGGAGGCGGCGAAGGCCGTACGGGACGGGCTGGCGCTCGCGCGCCGAGTCGGCGACCGGCGGTGGGAATGGACGCTCCTCGGCCAGCTCTACCCGGTGTTCTCGCTGGGGGCGTGGGACGAGCTCGAGGGGATGATCGGCCAGTTTCCGGAGGATCGCTGGTCGCAGATCCGGAACGCCTGGCCGGCGATCCTCCAGTTCGGCGCAACCGTGCGCGCGTTCCGGGGAAACCCGGCCGACGCCGAGGCACTGCTCCGCCGCTTTGCAGACATGGAGACGTCGGCCGACCTGCAGGAGCGGCAATCGTTCCACGTCGGCCGGGCGACCTTGCTCCTCATGGGAGGGCACGCCGCGGAGGCGGTGGAGGCGGCCGAGATCGCCTTGCAAGCCCGCGAAAACATGGGCATGACGCAGGAGAACGCGAAGGAAGCCTTCGTGACCGGGGTCGAGGCCGCCCTGCAGCAGGACGACCTCGGCAAGGTCGAGGAGCTCCTCGCGATCGTCGAGGCCTTGCCTCCGGGGCACTCGACGCAGTTCCTGCAGGCGCACGTCTCGCGCTTCAGAGCGCACCTCGCCGGCCGCCGCGGGGAGACGGACGAGGCCGACCGCCGCTTCAGGCGCGCGAGCGCGCTGTTCCGCGAGCTCTCCCTAGTCTTCTACCTCGCGCGGACGCAGCTCGAGCACGCGGAGTGGCTGTCGGCGCAGGGGCGCGGTGCCGAGGCGGATCCTCTGCTGGCCGAGGCACGTGAGATCTTCGAGCGGCTCGGCGCAGCGCCGTGGGTCGAGCGAGCCGGCCGGTTGGGCGTGGCGGTTCCCGCATGACCTGTCCGTCCTGCGGCACCGCCGTCGTCCCCGGGCAGAAGTTCTGCGCCGAGTGCGGGACTGCCCTGGCGGTTCGCTGCTCCGCATGCGGGAGCGACAACGCGCCCGGGAGCAAGTTCTGTTCCGAGTGCGGCACAGCGCTCGGCGTCGCTGCGCCGGTCGAGCGCGAGGCCCCCGCCGCCGAGCGCCGCCTCGTCTCGGTTCTGTTCGCCGACCTCGTCGGGTTCACGACGCTCTCCGAGTCGCGCGACTCCGAGGAGGTACGCGACCTCCTCTCGGCCTACTTCGACCGCTGCAAACGGCTGATCGAACGCTACGGCGGCACGGTCGAGAAGTTCATCGGCGACGCGGTGATGGCGGTCTGGGGGACGCCGGTGGCGATGGAGGACGACGCCGAGCGCGCGGTTCGCGCGGCGCTCGAACTCGTCGCCACCGTGCCGGACATCGACCCGCAGCTGCGCGCGCGGGCGGGCGTCCTGACCGGCGAGGCAGCCGTGACGCTCGGCGCAGAAGGGCAGGGGATGGTCGCCGGCGACCTCGTCAACACTGCCTCGCGCGCCCAGTCGGAGGCCGAGGCGGGGACGGTCCTCGTCGGCGAGGCGACGAAGCGCGCGACCGAGGCGGCGATCGCCTACGACGACGCAGGCACTCGCGAGCTGAAGGGAAAGGTGGAGCCGATGCAGCTCTACCGCGCGCTGCGCGTCATCGCCGGCCGCGCAGGCGCCCTCCGGTCGGCGAGCCTGGAGCCCCCGTTCGTCGGCCGCGACCGCGAGCTGCGGCTGGTAAAGGAGCTTTACCACGCGTCGTCGGACCAGAGCAGGGCCCAGCTCGTCTCGGTCGTGGGGATCGCCGGCGTCGGGAAGACACGCCTGTCCTGGGAGTTCGAGAAGTACATCGACGGGCTCGCCGGTGGGACCTGGTGGCACCGAGGCCGCTGCCTCTCGTATGGCGAGGGCGTTGCCTACTGGGCCTTGGCCGAGATGGTGCGCATGCGCTGCGGGATCACGGAGGACGAGGAACCAGGCACGGCACTCGGGAAGCTGCGTGCCACGCTCGCCGAGTATCTGCCCGATCCGGAGGAGCGCGTGTGGGTCGAGCCCCGGCTCGCACACCTGCTCGGGCTCGAGGAGGGCGTCGCGGGCGACCAGGAGAACCTGTTCTCGGCCTGGCGGGTGCTGTTCGAGCGGCTCGCCGAGCAGGATCCCGTCGTCCTCGTCTTCGAGGACATGCAATGGGCGGACGCAGGGCTGCTCGACTTCCTCGACTATCTGCTCGACTGGTCGCGCAACCATCCGATCTTCGTCGTCACGCTCGCGCGTCCCGAGCTGGCCGACAAGCATCCGACCTGGGCGGCCGGCAAGCGTGCGGTGACCTCGCTCTACCTCGAGCCGCTCGCCCCCCAGGTGATGCAGGACCTCCTCACCGGGCTCGTGCCCGGGCTGTCGGAGGACCTGCAGGACCGCATCCTCGCGCGCGCACAGGGCGTGCCGCTCTACGCGGTCGAGACCGTGCGGATGCTGCTCAACCGTGGCCTGCTCGCGCAGGAGGGGAACGTCTTCCGTCCCCAGGGGGCGATCGAGACGCTGGAAGTGCCTGAGACCCTCCACGCGCTCGTCGCAGCGCGGCTGGACGGCCTCACGGCCGAGGAGCGGCGTCTCGTCCAGGATGCCGCGGTTCTCGGCAAGACGTTCACGAAGCAGGGCCTC
>JBKPRD010000020.1:0-1791 GCA_046734415.1 Actinomycetota bacterium
CTTAGAGTCGTAACTGGAGGCCCCTCCGATCCGGCGTGTCCTGTCGTCTGGAAAGGAGGCACATGATGGACGTCGTCGTCGAGCGCTGTGCGGGGCTAGACGTGCACCGCGACAGCGTCGTTGCGACCGTGCGGGTGCCGGGCACGGGCAAGAGCCGGCGCCGGCGCGAGCAGCGGACGCGCAGCTTCGGCACCACGATCGGCCAGCTCGAGACGCTCGCCGACTGGCTGGCGGACTTCGCCGTAACGCTGGTCGGAATGGAGGCCACCGGCGTCTACTGGAAGCCGGTCTTCTACGTGCTCGAGCGGCGCTTCGAGTGCTGGCTCTTGAACGCCCAGCATCTGCACAACGTCCCCGGGCGGAAGAGCGACGTGATCGATTCGGCCTGGTGCTGCCAGCTACTCGAGCACGGGCTGGTGCGGCCGAGCTTCGTCCCGCCGCCGGAGATCCGCCGTCTACGCGACCTGACCCGGCTCTGCATCGCGCAGGTCGAGGAACGCACGCGCGCGATCCAGCGCCTCGAGAAGGTGCTCCAGGACGCTGGGATCAAGCTCACCAGCGTCGCCTCGGCCACCTACTCGGCCTCGGCACGCGCGATGCTCGAAGCCCTGCTCGGCGGTGTCACCGATCCGGATCAGCTGGCCGAGCTCGCGAAAGGGAAACTGCGGGCGAAGATCCCGCAGCTGCGCGAGGCGCTCGCCAACCGCTTCGAACTCGCCCACCACGGCGTCCTCGTCGCCGGCCTGCTCGCCCACATCGACGCGCTCGACCAGACGGTCGCCACGCTCGACGCCCGCATCGAAGCCGCCACCGAACCATACGCCGAGCTGGTCGAGCTGCTTCGCACCATCCCCGGCGTCAGCGTCAACACCGCGCGGGTCCTGATCGCCGAGTGCGGCGTCGACATGAGCGTCTTCGGAAGCGCCGAGCATCTCGTCTCCTGGGCCGGCATCTGCCCGGGCATCAACACCTCCGGCGGTCGGCGCCGCTCCGGCAAGACGCGATACGGCTCCCGCTGGCTGCGCAAGACGCTGACCGAATCGGCCAGGGCCGCAGCACGCAGCAAGGGCACCTACCTCGCCTCCCACTACTGGCAGATCCGCGGCCGCCGCGGCGACGCCAAAGCGATCGGCGCGACCCGCCACGACATCCTGATCGCCTACTACCACATCACCCGCGACCGCGTCCCCTTCCGCGAGCTCGGCACCGACTGGCTCGCCCGCCGCCACTCAGTCGAACACCGCACCCGCCGACTCGTCAAACAACTCGAAGCGCTCGGCCACACCGTCAACCTCGAGGCCACCACCTGAACCACTGACCAACCAGATCCCGGCCACACCCTGTCGGCCTCGGCCCGACCCGCTCGCGCGCGGTCCACTTCGCGCGACAACCCGCGGGCATTCACACCTTAGGAGGCGCAAACGGGAACCAGGGGTATTGATCGCTGCGGTGCGGTTCTTACCGACGATGCTGGCCCGATTTCCGCGGCGTTCCCGAGGCGTACTCACCAATTACTCACCAACGTCGCGGGCCGCAGTTGCGCAGCCCCGCTTACAGCGCCGGCACGTAAGTCCGCGCCGTCGGGGTGGGCGGCCGTCCAACGAAGCGGCAAAGGGTGAAGACTTTCCCGGTGAGCGTGCGGGACGCATGAATGTCGGCCGTTAGCGGGGCATCGCCCGATGCCTACGAGCGCCACGTCGGTCGCTACGCCAAGGAACTGTCAGCAGGATTGATCCGAGTTGCAGGCGTCCGTGCGGGGCAGAGCGCGCTCGACGTCGGATGCGGTCCGGG
>JBKPRD010000021.1:0-7975 GCA_046734415.1 Actinomycetota bacterium
ACGAGCGTCAGGCAGCTGGTCTCGCCGGGGAAGCGGCCGATCACCTTGGTGCGGCGTTTGACCTCGGCCAGCGACCGTTCGAGCAGGTTCGTGCTGCGCCACCTGCGGCGGTGTCTGGTCGGGTAGCGCAGGTGCACGACGAGCGCGTCGAGGTCATCGGCCAGGCATCTGGCGGCGGCGGTGTAGCCGGCGGCTTCGAGCTCATCGACCAGGGCCTTGAGTCGCTGCTTGCCGTCGCGCTCGTCGACGGCGTCGTCTAGCGCCTGCCAGTAGGCGGCGCGGACGCGCTCGCGCTGCGGTTCGGGCAGCTTGGCCAGCAGGTTGCGCACGCGATGCACACAGCAGTGCTGGCGGTCCGAGGCCGGCCAGCACTGCTCGACGGCCTTGATCAGACCGGGGGCGCCGTCCGCGACGGCGAGCATCGGCGCGCCGAGGCCACGGGCGATCAGATCGCGGCCGAGCGCCTGCCAGTCCTCGTAGGACTCGCGCATCCCCAGCATCACCGATAACAGCACGCGCTCGCCTTGCTCGGTGAAGCCCCAGGCGATCAGGACTCCTTCCTTGGGGCCGTCGGGGCGCACCGCCAGGAAGGTGGCGTCGAGGAACAGCGCCACCAGGCCGATGTCGTATAGGTCCCGGCGCTCGAACTGCTCAAAGCGCTCCCTGAGCTCGGTGCAGATCCGCTGGGCGGTCGACTTGGCCACCTTCCCCAGCCCGGCCTTCTCGCACAACGACTCCACGTCACGCATCGACAGCCCGCGCACGAACGCGCCGATCACCATCGCCCTCAGCGGCTCGGTCGCGATCAGCTTGCGTGCCCGCGGGAACAGTGATGAGACGAACGGCTCGGCGGCCTCGCGGACCTGTGGGATCTCGATCTCCAGCTCGCCCTCGGCGGTCTGCACCGCGCGCGAGCGAAAGCCGTTGCGCAACCCCGAGTCGTAGTTGCACAACCCTCGCTGGTACTCCGGCCGGCGCTCATACCTGGCCCGGCCCAGCCACGCGTCGAACTCGTCCGCCACCGCGCGCTGAATGATCAGCCTGGCCCCGAGCCTGGCCAGCTCCGACAGCGACTCGCGCGGGTTCTCGCCGACCCCCACGGCAAGCAGCCGATCGATCCGAGCCTCGATCTCCGCCGACGGCGGTACGGTACGTCTCACGGCGTAGGTCCTCCTTCAATCGTCTTGCCGGACTTGAGGGAACCTACGCCGTCGCCTCGACGGCACCGGCGCTATCTACAGCGCTTCTGGGACGCCACCGGCGCTAGCGTCCATGGGCTCGCTCTGGCGCGGGAGCGAAACTGAGCGCCGCGTCGAGCTGGGCCGTGGTGCCGCCGGCCTGAGGCCGCTGTGCCTCCACGGCCTGCCTGGCGGAGGTCTTCAGCTAAGTCTCAGCGGGCAAGCAGGCGGGCGACGGCGATCGAGTCGCCGTAGGCACCTCGGGACTCGCCCGCGGCGACGAGCGCGCCGGTCTGGTCGAGTGCGATGCCGAACGCGACCTCGCCCGTACCGCCGAAGTGCACGGTCTGGATGCCGGCGATGCCGAAGGAGACATCGGGCACGCCGGAGGGCTGATACCGCGACACGATGAACCGACTCCGGCGACCGCTCTTGCTCCCCGCGCTACCTACGACGGTGATCGTGTCGTCGGGCGCCACAGCGAGACCGTACGCCGTGCTGATCGGCTCCGGTTGGGGGCGGGTGACGCGGCGCCCATTGACGCCGAACGATCGGTCTGGCTGTCCGTTCGGCAAGAGTCGCGCGAGCGCGAGACCCGAGCGACTCGGGTCGTCGGCGTAGTACTCGAAGTTGTCGGCACTCCCGGCGAGCACAATCCGTCCCTCGCGGTCGAATGCCATGTCGAAGGCGAAGGCGCCGTCGGCGCCGGGGAAGTCGACGTAGGCCCGACCGCGGCGACCGAAGGCCGGGTCGAAGGTGCCGTCGCGATGCAGACGCGCCGCATACATCGGACCGCCACAGTAGTCGTGGTAGCCGGCCTGGCCGGCGACGACGATGCTCCCGTCACCGGCGAGCGCGAGCGTCGCGAGCTGGCAACCTGTCCACGATGTCCAGAGCCCGTCGCGGGCAAACGAGTGGTCGAGTCGACCGTCCGGAGCCAGGCGAGCCACCGCCACATGCAGCCCTTCGTCGGACTCGCCGCCGCAACCGGCGTCGCCGGCAACGACGATGGCTCCGTCAGTACCGAGAGCCACGTCGGCTGCCCACAGGCCGCAGAGGCCCGTATCACGGATCAGGCGAATACCGTCGCCTCGGCCGAACGAACGGTCGAGCGAGCCATCGGGCAGGTAGCGCACAACCACCATGGCGCCCTTGTCCTCCCGACGCAGCCGCGTCGTCGCTGCCACCACGATTCTGCCGTCGGGCTGGATCGCGACGGCAGCGATGCTGTCGTCCTCGCCATTCACATCGGTCAGCACCATCCCCGTGCCACCGCCAAAGCCCGGATCGAGCGATCCGTCCGCCCGGTAGTCCTGGAGCACAATCTTGCCTCTGTCCGTGGCGCCCCTCGGCGTCGATGTTCCGGCCACGATCACTCCGCCGTCGGCCAGCGCGGCGACATCCGACGCGTGGCTGTACCTCCCGGCCAGCCTGGTGAGCACGGTTCCATCACCGCCGAACGAGATGTCGAGCTGGCCCGGGAGCGCCAGCGAGCGCGCTGGAACCAGCGCCAGGGCCGCGCAGGCCCCCCACCGACCACAGGAGCACGCGTCTCACAGCGTCGCCTGGCGCCACACGAACGCGATGTCCTTCTTGCCGCCCTCGTGTGAGCACCGGACGACCACGAGGTCATACGGCTCGTGGCTCGGTGTGCACCTGAAGCCCCCGACCTTGTCGTCGAGGGCGCCGGTGTCGGCGGCATCTGCCCAGCGCTGGGCCACGCGCTGCGCCGTGTCGCACGGTGCCTTGAGCGTGACGACGCTGGAGACACCGCCGGCCGCCAGCGATACGTCCCCACAGGGCTCGTGGCCCTCGTCGTTGAACGGCAGCGGCTGCCAATACGGGGACTCGTCACGGGCCGGGTTGTCGGTGAGCCGATGCTGACCGCTGGCGTCGGCGTTCATGACGTAGATCTCCTGCTGGCCGTCGCGGTCGGTCGAGAACGCCATCTTGGTCCCTCCCGGGGACCACACCGGTCGCTCGTCCTTGCCGAGGTCATCGGTCAGCCGGCGCACGTTGGTGCCGTCGCCGTCCATGACGCACATGTCCTTCTCCTCGGGCTCGACACCATCCTCACCGGGCTGCCGGGGGACGAAGCTGCCGGCCACCGCTCGCTCGAACGTGATCTGCGTGCCGTCCGGCGACCATGCCGGGCGCGGAGTCGAAAATCGGCGTTGTCGGTCAGCTGGCGTATCGCCAGCACGGCGAGCAACGCCGGCGGACGCTCGCCACCCAGCGAAATTGTGGTCCCGTCCGCGATCGCCTCGACCGGACCGAGCAGCCGAACTTCGAATGTTCCAGGTGCCCCCATGTCGCCCCCTCGCGGGTCTCCGTGCCCGCAAGCGGCGGCAGCCTACCAACATCGCGGGTCAGCGTTCAAACACAACTGCGCCGGTCGAGTATCAGCGGCGCAGCGCGCCCTCGCGCCGTGCCCGCTCCACCGTGCGGCGAATCGTCTCGGCCGCAAGGGTGCAGCGCGTGCGGGGGCCTTCGTCGACGCGGCGTAGCAGCGGTAGCGACTTTGTACTGCCAGCCCTTGGAATGAGGCTGGCTGTTGTGATCTCGGTTCGTCGGTGATGTCCGACGCCGGGGAGAAGGTCCCGACCGGCCGCGAGCTGACTCTCTTTGAGGCTGTCGACCGGCTGGCGGTCTGCACTTCCCTTTTGTTGTGTCGCTCGTCGCCGGTCGGGGATGTCCGGCGTGACTTGAAAGGAGCGTGGCCCCGCCCTGAGCCGGGCTGGGTTCGACGGAGGCGGTGTTTGGTGGGTTCCTCTTTTCAAGAGAGCACACTCAGGGTCGCCCTCAGGCGCGCTTCGTCGAACGATCGAGTCCGTTCGACCCTGTCATTGCTTCGCGTCTGCTGGTGCGTGACCGAGAACCTGACGAGCACTCGGCGGCGACCAAGACACTGACCAGCACTCAGCGGCGACCAGGACACGACCAGGATCGCGATCTTGAGAGCACGGATCTCACGAGGGCGCATCGCTTCGTAGTCAGTCGGCATACGCGGTCTGTGATTCTTCCCACGGGAATGAGTGTCGGGCCGCCGATCGGCGCGCCTCCCACACTGGCCGCTGCTCGTGCCGTGGCCGACCGGCGCGCCCCGGCGGTCCGCCGTGTGCTCGGCGGCACGGCAAGCGCGGGCTGAGCGCCGACCGCGCGATCAGCCCCAAGGCCACCGGCTCGGCCGGCGTCCGGCGAGCACCGGCCGCATGATCGCCAGGCCGGCCAGCGTCAGCGCGCCGACGAGCATGAGCATGCGCGCGGGGTGCACGACCGGGACGAAGCGGGTGCCGCCCTCCTTGATCTCGATGTAGCCCGCGGCGCTGGCGCTGCCGCCGCCACCGCCGCCCTCGCCGCCCTGGCCCTTGCTCGGATCCGATCCGCCGCCGCCGCCCATGCCGAAGCGGATCGCCGCGACCGGGATGACCGTTACCCCGTCGCACGCGACCGGCGCGCCGAACACGGTCCCGGCGTCGAACCGCGCGCCGATGCGCTCGGCAAGCGTCGCGAGGAGCTCGTCGGTGCGGCGCTGAGGCGGCTGGATGGGGGCGGCTTCGGGTGTGCTCTCGCCGGCCATGATGACGCTCCTTCTCGATGCGTTGGTCACCCATAGCCTCGCGTGCCGGTGCCGGCGCCGCATCCGTGGAAAGGCCGAACATGTAGCGCTTTGGCGTCATGGCGATCTGGCCGCCCGACCCACGGTCCGCCGTGAGCGCGAGCTGGCGCGCTTTCGGCTGCATCTGATCCCTCACCGCACGGCGCTGAAGAACCCCATCCACGCCACGCTGATCACCTTCGGGCACTCCTGCCCGGTTTCTGACCTGTTCGGGCTGGCCGGCCGCGAGCTGCTCGACCGCTTTGAGATCCCCGACCGTGGCGGCGCCACGTCGACGTCAGCCTCGGGCTGATCGACAACCTCGAGCTGCAGATCGCGCGGATCACCGTGCAGGCAAGCGCCAAGGCGCCGACCATCGCTACAACCGCTGCTGGTTACCTCTCCGGGTTCGGATGGATCAACGCCTTCACCGTCGCCTCGGAGATCGGCGACCTCAACCGCTTCGCGTCGCCGGCCACACTCTGCGGCTACACCGGTCTGTGCCCCAGAGTGATCGAGTCCGCGGTGCGACCGACCGTCGCGGCCCGATCTTCAAGCACGGCCCGCGCTAGCCGGGGACGTTGCGCGGGTCGTGCCCGTAGCTGTTGCGCTGGCCGATCTGTCCGTCCTTGTTCTGGATGATGTGCTCGACCTTGTCCTTCATCGCGCGCTCGCGGCCCAGCGCCTGGGCCTCGCGCTTGGTCGGCGCGCGGTTCAGGAACCGGCTGCTGCCCTCGAGCTTGTTTGCCCAACCGCCGTCGGGGTGAGGCACCGTCCACACGTTCTTCTTGGCCACGCTGGCCTCCAGGTATCGCGAGTGACCTGACAAAGGACACTTACCCACTTGCAGGTGCAACGTCGCAGAAGGCAGCCCATCGGAAGTCGCCGAGTGCCCTTGTTCGACGTGATCGGCAACGATGTCGATGATCTCCTCCTTGCAGGCGACCGGTTGGGGGCTCTCATCTAGGGCGACGAATGTCGCCCAGGACGAGATCGCTCCCGGTATGCAGCGTCGCGTGGAACGCGTAGGGCTCTCCGTTTGGATCGCTCATCTTGACGGCGTTCCCACGCGATGGGCGGCGTCCGGCTGCACTGGAGCGGTGCGTTCGACGGCTGTCCCCGACAGATGGTTCCCGACCGGCGCCCGTTGCATTTCGCCTCGCATGGTGGGTGTCGCGCAAAGGTCCGCGTTGTGCCGCGGGGGCGATCGCGCGGCGGTTCGGTGAGAGTGCGCGAGCGCCGCGCCCGTCAGGCGGTTGCCGCGGGGGCGGTGTTGTGGCGCCAGAGCTTGAGGATGTTGTGGGTGGTCGCCAGGAGCCGCCATTCGGATCTGGCGGCCGAGCGGCCGCGGCGTTGGAAGCGCTCGGCGCCGCGGTTGTGCTTGATCTGGCCGAAGACGGGCTCGATGGTCGCTTGGCGGCGCGCGTCGAGCTGGCCGCCGTGGTCGCTGGCCAGGACGCGGCGCATGAAGTCAAACAGGCCGCTGCGTCGGCTGGGACTGGGGTCTTTGCGGCGGTCGGCGTCGGGCGCAACGAGCGTCTGAATGCCCTGGGCGACGAGCGCCTCGATCGCTTCGGTCTTCCAGTAACCGGCGTCGGCGACGACGACCTCGGGCGCCCGCTCGATGCCGGCCGCGCGCAGCTCCTGGCACGCGGTGTGGACCATGGGCTGCAAGTTGGCGCGGTCGATGTTCTCGGTGTCGACCTCGGCGGCGACGATGATCTGCGCGGCGGTGACAACGGCTTGGGCGTTGTAGCCCAGCAGCCTGCCCCGCGCGCTCTTGAGTGTGCGCGCATCGGGGTCGGTGAGATTGATCTTCCCTGCCGGTCGCTCGGGCAGCGGGTAGGGCTTGATGTTGTGCCGGGCGCCGGTCATCCGCCGCGATCCGTCGCTGGCGATCCCGGCGGCAAGCCGGGCGGCGTGGTCGGCGACCACCCGGCGCTCCAACGCCCACTCCTCGCAAAGACGTCGGCGGCACTCGTGCAGCCGCTGGCCGCGGTCACGAGGGATCCTCTTGGCCCGTGCGGCGCGCTGAGCGTCCAGCGCCTGCTTGGCCTCGCGCAGCCGCGTGCGGCGGTCACCCTGGTTGCGAAACCCCGGCGGCAGCTCGTCGCCGCGCTCATCGCCGTAGAGCTCGTCCTCGGCGGCATCGATCGCGGCCGCCTCGCCGAGGATCTCCTTGGCGATCTGCTCATAGCTGCGGGTCTGGCGGTCGGCCGCCCACGCCGCCATGCGGGTGCCATCGACGACCACCACACCCAGCTCGACCAGACCCGCCCGCGCGCACAGCTCCAGCACGCCGCCGAACAGCTCGGCGATTGCGTTCTCGTGGCGGACACGGAACCGCGCGATCGTGGCGTGATCGGGCGCCTGGTTGGCGGTGATGACCCTGAAGGCGATGTCCTCGCGACAGCGCCGCTCGATCGCTCGCGAGGACCGCACGCCGATGGCATAGACCAACAGGGCCACCATCATCGCCGGGTCGTGCGCCGGGCGACCGTGGCCGTCGTCGCGATAGGCGCCGTAGAACGCGGCCAGGTCAAGCTCGTCGACGACCTCCAGCACGAACCACGCCAGGTGATCGTCGGCCAGCCACTCCCTCAAGCTGGGTGGCAACAACAGCGCCTGATCGCGATCACACGACAAGAAGTTCTGCGCCATCGCCGAAGGGTCTTAACCCCGCCGGACGGACCCCCTTTGCGCGACACCCACCACGGAAAGCACGAGTCGCCCCGCGAGTCGCGCCGTACGGTCCGCCTGCTGCCGATGGCGGCGAGCGCGCACAGCTCGAGCAGGAAGCGAACGCCGTCGTTGGCAGCGCGCACCCCGGAAAGTGTCGCAGCGGCGGAGCCGCGGTGGGACACGGGCAAGACCGAGCCGTGCAGCGCTGCGCCTTTTGCGGGATCGTGGCGATGAGCGTCTTTAGGGAGGCCGAGCTTCGGTACCTCGCCGGTGGGCAGCAGCTCGGGCGGATCGCGACGGTCGGCGTGGACGGCACGCCGCACGTGGTCCCGGTCGCGTGGATCTATAACGCGGCGCGCGACACGATCGACGTCGCAGGCTACGAGCTCGAGCGATCGAAGAAGTTCCGCGACGTGGCCCGGACCGGGCGAGCCGCGATCGTGATCGACGATCTCGCAAGCACAGACCCGTGGCGTCCGCGCGGGATCGAGATCCGCGGGCGCGGCGAGGCGATCGC